>NZ_JQKQ01000015.1:0-158434 GCF_000746135.1 Bacillus sp. UNC322MFChir4.1 | reverse complement strand
CTAATAAGAACACCTGTAGATACTTCAAGACAGCTACATAATTGTGTGAGTGATGTACTTGCGACCTGTTGACTAAGCCATACACATAAAGCAACTAACTCCTTTGCTTGATATTTACTCTTTCGCTGAACGAATCCTTTTTCTTTAGCTAGGTGTTCTAGAACATGAGGAGACATATGTCGTTGTAATTCTTCAGCAATCGGTTGAAGTTCGTCAAGAATCGAAAAATCCATAAAAAAACGCCATCCTTTCCTATAATTCTACAGAAAGGATAACGTCTTTTTTGCTTTATGGATAGTGTAAAACCTTAGCTTGATAGCGATGTGGCGGTACCCCAAATAGCTGTAATTCATCAGATACAGAAATAGACATACAAAAACGCCACCCTTTCCTATGATGATACAGCAAGGATAGCGTATTTTTTTCATTTTAGGGAATTCTTGTTTTGTTAGTTTGATAGTCATGTGGAAGAATTTCTTAAATAGCTTCGAAGAACTCTATTCTAAAAAATACATCTATATTTTACTGGTGATGATAAGTTAATTAAAGTTGATGGATAGCCAAACTCCATTGAAGCATCTATAAATTCTTCTAAATGTTGTACCGATTCAGTGACTATTTTCACCAAATAACTATATTGTCCGGCTAATCTGTGGCACTCAAAGACCATGGGATTTTCTTTGCAAAAATTTCTGAATTGTTGACATTTTTTTGATTCAAACAAAACAAAAGCCGTTACATTCTTATTTAATTTCTCTGGGTTTATAACTGCCCTATAGGCTGTAATAATATTTTTATCCTCTAATTTTTTTACTCTTTCTTTTACAGCAGGTGTTGATAAGTTCACCATTTTTCCTAGTTCAGTCATAGATATGCGTCCATCTTCTTGAAGAATATGTAAAATATTTCGGTCAATATGGTCCGTTTTAAACATCCCCTTTTTATTTAAAGCAAAACGCTTATAATAAATAAATTTTTTAAGTCTTTTGGATGAAATAGCTAATAATTTGTATTTAAACAAAATTATATTATATTTATAATTTTATGTATATAATGAAAAAAATGTTATTGGAGGAATAAAAATGGGACTTGAGATGAGGAAATGCTGTGAGAAATGTAATAATAAGGTTGAAGAGCAATCTTTAGCTTTTATTTGCACACATGAATGTACATTTTGTGAGGAGTGTACAAAATTAATGAATTATGTATGTCCTAATTGTCAAGGAGAGCTTGTCAAAAGACCTAGACCCCTATCTAGTAGTGTCTGCTCTCTTAACATATAACAATACTACTTATTAGGTTCGTAACGAAATAGGTTCAAAAGATAAAAGGGGGCGATATTATGATTATTAAAATGAAGAAAGATATGGGGAACATATATAAATTATAGCATAAAGGGGTCCTGCCGCATGCCCATCAAGTTAACCAAGTAAATTACTAGATATGAAACGATCCTTGTTTCATATCTAGTAATTGATAGAAAAGTAGGCATACTAAAGAAACCTATTAAAACGTGATTTTTTCGCTAGGCAGCTTGTCTATGCTACACCGTCGTTTTATACACAATCCCTAGAATATCAAAGACGGTCACCTTCTTATACCTATGACATTTACGACCGTTCTTTTTGAGCAGCTGATAAAGGCGATGCAGAATTTTCAAAAGTTCTTCTGTGCCAACGGCTATCGCTTGAAACAGTAACGGAAAGTAATCTTTAATCATATAAATCGCTTTATATTCACTCAGCTCCTGCTTTTTCTTTTCAAGCAGAAGCTGTCGCATTTGAAACATCGTAGAAGAACAGAGGAGAATGCCGATGAGTTGTCCATATAAATGGCATTCTAGACGTTCTCTTTTCACATTTTTACATTCATCAATTTCAAAAAATGACTTCCACGTTTTAAACAAAATCTCAATTTTCCAACGAAGTGAATACAATGAATGCACGTAGTTTGTCGGTACTTTTTCTAGCGACGTGTTCGTGATATATACATTCATGCCCATTAATCGTTTACTTTTATCCTTCATGACAATACCTTTCTTCTTTTCACGTATCTCTTGGTTTTTCAGGCGTGTTTGCGTTTGATCATCGGTTAAACGATGGATAATGACACGTGCTGGCAGCTTCTGATTTTGACCAATGTATGCCTCGGGGATTTCCATCGTTTCACCAGGGATTAGACTAGACATCATTTGTGTCATATCAAGCTGGATGTATTCTGTTTGTTTTTTTAGCGTGCCATTATTGAAGTATTCTGGCTCAGGGTTCTTGATATAAATACGTGTATTCAGCTTCAACCGCGAGATATAGTAAGCCTCTTTATCATGAATGGTTTGTAAGTCCTTTAAATCGAAGTAACCAAGATCACGTAAACACAAATCGTCCGCCTCTACGGTTTCAAGGCAGATGGTACCGTATGTTTTATCATTATTCTTTCCTGGTCCAAGCTGCACGTTAAGAAATTGACCACTAAGTAAATCATATTCCAATTGGATTTTCACGCCTGCCGTATTACTACTCCCACCTGAACCTTGATAGTCAGTGGCGAAATGATCAGGCAGTTGAAACACTGTCGCATCTAAAATACGGATACGATTGAAAGTAGAGATTATATGTGCAGAAAGTGAGTGATTTGAACAGAGTTTTTGTGTGAGAAGAGAAGTAAAGACTTCTCGAAGAAATGCGACAGCTGCCGGATTAAATCGTTGATTCAGTCCTTCTGAGCTCATCAGTACCCCAGTGGAAACTTCTAACTGACTGCACAATTGTGTAAGTGATGTGCTAGCAATTTCTTGACTGATCCATACGCAAAGGGCAATGAGTTCGTTTGCTTGATACTTGCTAGATCGCTGTACAAAGCCAACTTGTTTGGCGATATCTTGTAGGAATACTGGAGATAAAAAGTATTGTAGCTCTTGTGCGAAAAGATTCAGTTCATTTGAAATGATAGGATTCATCAAAAACGCCATCCTTTCTGTATATTTCTAAATAAATAATAGCGTTTTTCATATTATTTATATACAAATTTATCTCAATTTGATAGCGATGGGATGATATCCCTATTAGTATTTAATGCATCTAGAAACCCTTCAGATTTTCTGAAGGGTTTCTTCGTTCACATAGTCTTTACTAACAGATATAAATATAATTCACTTAAGAAAATATAATGTTCACAAATAATAAAGTCCTTTAAGAAACAATCAAATTATTTAGTTAGAGCCACACGCCACATAATAAAGTGTCGTTTTTTCTATTCATGTATAATAGAAATATAAAAAATTCATTTTATTAATAGGGTAAAGCTTTTCATAAATATATAGTTTTTTGAATATTATAAAGCCCTTCATACAGGCTATTTACCTATATGGGAAACTTTTCAAAAAAATACGATTTTTTATTAAGAAATACATATATTGGATTAGTACACAGAGTGCCTGTCTTCGTGTACTTTTTTATTGTAAATAAGGAGAATGTGTTCCTGAAGCATCTAAAAAGAATTGCTATATTCGTATTTTGACCAATTATCGTGTGAAAACGACCGATTATCGAAAATCCATTTACAGTAACTTAAATAGCTTTTATATTTAGAGCGAGCGAAAGGGAAGTGGTGAAGTGAAGTTTGAAGTTTCGATTGACCCATCTTATAAAGAACCTAAAATTATCATTCTTACAGATAAAATGACAGATGAGATATCTGATATTATGAAACGGCTCTCAGAGGCTCGTATGGATTCATTGGCTGTATTTTCAGAAAGAGGTGTTGAAATAGTCGAATGTAAAGATATCGTCAGAATCTATGCGGAGAAACAGAAGGTATTTCTCCAAACTGTTGCTGGCATCTATACGGTTCGTTCAAGGTTATATGAACTAGAAGCGAAACTAAATAGTCAATTTTTCGTTCGTATTTCAAACTCAGAGATTGTTAACATTAAAATGATTACGAATATGGATATTAGTATAACAGGAACTATTGGTGTTTTATTAGTAGGGGATATCAAAACATATGCTTCTCGACGCTATGTTTCAAAAATTAAGAAACTATTTGGGATATGAGGTGAAAACATCTTGAAAAACATATTTAGTCGAGTTGTAGGTGGTTTTATCATCGGCGTGATTATAGGGCAAGTAGTACAAATTCTTATTTCACTCAAATTAGGAAATGGAGAATACATACCAGTTGTGGGACACTTTCGTTCTCTCTTCGATAGCGAGATGATCGCTGTCATTGTGCAAATACTGTTAACAGGAATCATTGGTGTCACGTTCGCTACAAGTGCTCTTGTTTTTGAAATAGTGAAGTGGAGTCTATTGAAACAGTATACCGTTCATTTTTGCATAACAGCATTGGTATGGGTACCAATAGTGACACTGCTTTGGATGCCAAAAACGTTCATAAGCACAATAATTTTTTGTATTAGTTTTTTAAGTACATATGTTGTCACATGGGTTATTCAATACATGACTTCAAAGAATGATATCAAACAAATTAATGCTGCGATTCAATCGAAACAATTAGAAGGGAAAGGTGATGAATAAATGGCCATTGCTATAAAGAATCTAACAAAAAATTATAAAGAGCACACAGCTGTCGATAATCTTTCACTGACGATTGAGAAGGGAGAATTTTTTGCACTTCTAGGACAAAATGCTGCCGGGAAAACAACGACGATTAAAATGCTTAGCTGCTTGCTTACACCTACAAGTGGAGACGCTCTGATGTTAGGGGATAGCATTGTCGAGAACCCAACGGCAGTAAAACAAAAAATAAATATTTCGCCACAGGAAACTGCGGTAGCTCCGAATCTTTCTGTAAAAGAAAATTTAGAATTCATCGCAAGTATATATGGAAGTAATAAGAAAGACGCTACGCAAAAAGCAGTGGAAATGATGAGGAAGTTTGGACTTTTAGAACGAGCTGAAAATAAAGCTAAAACATTATCAGGTGGGTTGCAGCGGCGATTAAGCATAGCAATGGCACTTATTTCGTCACCTGAAATTATTTTTTTAGATGAGCCAACATTAGGATTGGATATTCGTGCTAGACATGATTTAGGGAAAACACTTCTTGAATTAAAGGGGAAAATCACAATTATTTTAACGACACATTATCTAGAAGAAGTAGAAGCACTTGCTGATCGTGTTGGGATTATGCACGGTGGTAAGTTGCGTGCACTTGGAACTATTGATGAGTTAAAAGAGAATACGGGAGAATCTTCCTTAGAGGATATCTTCCTTAAGCTAACTGAAGAGGGGGCTTGACCATGAGAACTTTAACATTTGCTACGCGTAATCGTAAAGAGATTTTACGAGACCCTTTGACACTTGTATTTGGGATTGTACTTCCGATTATTATTATGTGTCTTTTTTCAATCATGCAGAAAAATATGCCATTTGAACTTTATAGCATAGAAAACTTAACACCAGGAGTGATTGTTTTCAGTTTTTCATTCGCTACGTTATTTTCAGGGATGCTGATTGGAAAGGATAAAAGTAGTTCGTTTTTAATGAGAATTTTCGCCTCCCCTATGGCTGCGACAGATTATATTGCTGGGTATGCTCTCCCTTTATTACCTGTTGTATTTCTTCAAATTGTTATTTGTTTTATTTCTGCATTTTTCTTAGGTTTATCTATTAGTCTGAATGTAATATTTGCTAGTTTTCTCCTTGTTGTCATTGCAACGCTTTACATTGGGTTTGGTTTACTACTCGGAACGTTCTTCACTGATAAACAGGTAGGTGGAATATTCGCAATATTTGTGAATCTAACAACATGGTTAAGCGGAACTTGGTTTAAGTTAGATATAATTGGTGGTACTTTTAAAACAATCGGTTATGCATTACCATTTGCTCATGCAGTTGATGCTACACGATTTGCTTTATCTGGTGAGTACAGAAGTATTGTTGTACCTTTATTATGGGTAGTTGGCTATACGGTAATTATCTTCTTAATTGCTGTTTGGGGCTTTAAGAGAAAAATGAAAGGCTAACTAAATTTCATTCCTATTTAATACTATAAACAACTTAACGTTGTAAATCCGTATTATAGGGGCGCTACTTCAGTCAAAGGTTTTGTAGTTAACATCCCCCACTTATCAGTAGTCAAAAATGAATAGAATTCTCGTTTTGGGGGTGATCTAAAACATTAGCTTGATGGGCATGGGGTTCCGCCAACCAAATGTTAGTACGTTGGCTATACCGCATACCCATCAACTTAAGAATGTTCTAACCCGGCTGAATGAATTTCAGTTTGTTTACACTCTTAAGTTGATGGGTATGTATGGTGATCCCTCTTAAGTACTTTCAAAAAATGTCCCTATAAAAATTATAAAGGTAAGAATCATTAATAGCCCTACACTAATTAATATAGCCAAAATACTCCTTAAAGTAGATTTTCGGTTTTTTATGCCTCCTAGCCCCATTACACTAATTAAAAAAGCAAATAAAGTTAAATAAAATGTCATATAAATTGGATTTATTCCAGTCAAATTCAAGAAAACTTTATGTAAAGGTGTAAAAGAGAATATATAGAACATTAGTACACAAAATAACGAAAAAACAAAAGACCAAAAATTCAAAATTGTCGCCATAGGCTTTATTCTCCTTTCAAAATGAATTACACATAACTCCCACGTTTTGTTCGTAAAAAATAGACCCCCTTTCTATCTTTTTGTAATAAATAAAATGACCTCATTTTTATAAGTAGCGCATTTTTTCTTGGTAAATTTACTAATTGATTGGACATAGATTTTTTCTCTCCCCCCATTTCGGGGATTTGGGCAAAAACACCCTATTTCTTCTTTATTCTATTTTTTCGTAATGGACGTAAGTTTTCAAAATCTACTTTTTGATTTAAATTCCAAATATAATCACCAGTAAGTGCAATATGCTCCCAGCCTAATGGAGAGATGTGTTGAATATATTCCTTTGGAATATGAATGCCATTATTCCGCAATGTTTCAATTGCACGAGAGATATAAATAGAACACTTTATCTTTCTATTAAATATTAAAATATGAATATTTAATTCTAATCATTAAAAATTCTACTTTTTCTTGCTTTAATTGTTTCTAAAATATAGAAAAGAACCCCTAAACCAAATATCTTTTCAGTGTTAGAAATATTATTCCCAAATTTAATAATAGGTGCATTTAATCCAAATCTTTCATTCCATTCTAAAGGCATATATCCTCTTTTACAGCTTATTAATGTACGATCATCTATTGCACGAAAAGACGTTTCAAAAAAATCAAATTCAACTTCTACCTCAGAAAGTTTAATCTCTTTTTCATTCATTAAAGAACCACGTACCATTCCAAATCCTTGTATAATACTTTCTTTAAACATACCTACACAATTATAATTCGAGTCATAAATAACCCAATCATAATTTTCAACTTCACTATGGAAATACGCAAGAATTTCCCCATTACTTGCTTCCAATCCAATAACTTGCTTGTTTTTTAAAAAAGGTAATTTTGAAGAAATTATATCAGCTGAAATTATATTTGTTCCTGCTATATACGCTCCATCGGGATTATATAAACCGAAATGTTTATTACTTTCGGGTAATTCCAATAAAACATAAGTATCAATATCCCAAAACTTAAAATCATTTTTAACTATATTCTCTTTTAATAAATTCCCTTTTCTTAATTGCCAATATCCAATTCCAAAAACAACAAACGAAACTATAACAATAAATATTATTTCTCCCCAATTAACATCACCCCAACTATTATACAGACAATATAACCCAAAAAGAAAAACACCTATTCCAATCAAACACTTAAAACGCCCCTTTTTTTTATAATACTCAAATAATTCCACGCAAACACCTCTATTAATTAATCTTAATACCCAATTATCCTTTAAATATACCAAGGACAAAATATATAATCTAACATTTCTTTAAAATTATAGTTGGAAAGTAAACATACATAGAATAAAGAAGTGCTTGTACATTGATTTGTACTGCATTCCCTTATTCTATGTATCCTATATTCCTATTCTTGAAACCGTAGAGGCGGACGATTTGTGCTCACGTGATCTTGGTTACTTCGATTTAGGAGACTTACAAACCATTCATGATAAAGAGGCTTACTATATCTCGCGGTTGAAGTTGAATCCACGCATTTATATCAAGAACCCTGAACCAGAATACTTCAACAATGTTACGTTAAAAAAGCAACCAGAATACATTCAGCTTGATGTGACACAAATAATATCTGGTCTAATCCCTGGTGAAACGATGGAAATCCCCGAGGCATACATTGGCCAAAATCAGAAGCTTCCAGCACGTGTTATTATCCATCGTTTAACCGATGATTAATAACACGTTTGAAAAACCAAGCGATACGTGAAAAGAAGAAAGGTATTGTCATGAAGGACAAAAGTAAACTTTTAATGGGCATGAATGTATATATCACGAACGCGCCGTTAGAAGAAGTGCCCATGAACTACGTACATTCATTGTATTCACTTCGTTGGCAGATTGAGATTGTGTTTAAAACGTGGAAGTCATTCTTTGAAATTGATGAATGTAAAAATATTAAAAGAGAACGCCTAGAGTGCCATTTATATGGACAACTTATCGGCATTCTCCTCTGTTCTTCTACGATGTTTCAAATACGACAGTTTTTGCTTGAAAAGACAAAGCAAGAGCTGAGTGAATACAAAGCGATTTATATGATTAAAGATTACTTTCCGTTACTGTTTCAAGCGATAGCCGTTGGCACAGAAGAACTTTTAAAAATTCTGTATCGCCTTTATCAACTGCTCAAAAAGAACGGTCGTAAATGTCATCGGTATAAGAAGATGACCGTCTTTGATATTCTAGGAATTGTGTATAAAACGACGGTGAAGCATAGACAAGCTGCCTAGCGAAAAAATCGCGTTTCAATAGGCTTCTTTGGCATGTCTACTTTTCTATCACTTGCTAGTTTTGAAATAAGGATCTTTCGTATCTAGTATTTTACTTTGTTAGCTTGATGGGCATGGGGTACAGCCGTATGCCCATCAACTTAAGAAATTCCTTGTTCCCAAAAATGAAAAAACTTAAAAAGTTGTTTGCTATAATTGGTGCGTTTACAATGATAGTTTCCGACTAGATCAAATTGACTATCAGGTATTTTTTTCCTAACTTGATGAACATATATAGTGACCCTATATTATAATTATCTATATGACGAAACTGATATCTAAAAAGGAGTGTCTTTACTATGTACAAACTCAAAACAACAGAAACGAACAATAGTGTAATTGAGTTTATCGAAAGTGTTGAAAGCCTTAAAAAACGAGAAAGTGCCTATCAATTATTAGATATATTTACTGAAACAACAGGATATACAGCAAAGATGTGGGGACCGAGCATTATCGGATTTGGTACATATCATTACAAATATGAATCTGGCCATGAAGGGGATGCCCCGTTAGTTAGCTTTTCTCCTAGAAAAGCCAAAATTAGTTTATATTTTGCCACTGGTGATCCTAAGCGAGAAGAATTGTTGAAAAACTTCGGAAAATACACGTCGGGAAAATCATGTGTATACATTAATAAAGTAGAAGACATTGATATTACTGTTCTAAAAGCGCTAATCAAACAATCTGTAAGTTTTTTAGAAGAGACGTATCCAGATCAGTAATGAAATGTATTTACAAGGGGGATTATTTTCATGTTTTGGAGAGCACTTTTTATTTGTGCTAGTTTAATATTGAATATTTGTGTGCTTCCTGGTTCTCTATTTATTGGTGGAATGGCAACAGATGCTCCTGGAAGCGGCCTTACCGAATTTTTCATTGGATTCTTTATGATTCAAGGAATCCCTCTTATTATACTTATTATTAGCGTGGTTTGTATGGTGAGATATGAGAGAAATAATCAGAAAACCAATTGAATGTATTGTAAAAAAGACAATAGAAAATGTTGCAGTAAGAACACTAGGTAGGCTCTATACCTGGTGTTCTTTTATATTCACTTAAATGAATTATAAAACCACAAAGAAACACCTAAAATTGTGTCTTTTCTTTATAAGCGTATCTCTCCCAAAATACCTTAGCGAATAATATCCACGTTTTATCGACAGTACCACCAGAAAGTTTGATATATTCTAAATATAGAATATCATTAATGAGGGGATGATGATTGAAAAAATATCGTTTAGGACTAATCATGATCTTTACACTAATATTGTTAGGAGGAGCAACACATTGGGAATAGACAAAATAAAGAATATCCTAAGAAAAAAAGCAACTATATTTCAAACAGGCGGAAAGAGACCCGATTTATCTATCAATGAAAGTTGGATTGGAAAGATCACCTATTCATTACCAAATGAAACTTACCCACTCGACCGTTATGAAGACAAAATGTATGCAATCATGATGATGAATTTAACTCAGCTCCCTTTCGTTCCAGAAGCATTAAAAGATAGAAAAGCTATAGCCGTATTTCTTTCTCCAAACTTTACTAAAGATTTATCCAACCTATCAGGAAATTTTTGTATTAGAGAATATGATTCTTTAGAGAAATTAGTACCGAATGAAATGTTACTTACGTTTCAAAATCTAAAGCCTTTTCCGTTAATACCAAAACTAGTAAGCGATGAGTTTCCGCTATGGGATACAGATGATTTTCCGCACACAATCGAAGATAAAATTATAGAACTTGAAGACACGACCGGAATAGAATACTACGATGATATTTTTGAAGAGAATCGTTACAAACACAAATTAGGCGGTTATGCTAGCTTTGCACAATCAGGTATCCGATGGCCCGCGGATTATGAATTTGTGTTTCAAATAACAGAAGATCCAAAAGCACACTTTGGAATTATTCATGGCGGTGGAATTTACTTTGCTAAAAATGTGAAAACAAATGATTGGATCGCACATTGTGATTTCTTGTAGGAGAGGTGATTATTATTGAAGAAATTTTTAATATCTTTCGTATATAGCGTATTAAGTCTATTAATTTCAATGAATATACTTCAACTGTACCATACTCAGGAGACTTTTGGAGAAGCCGGTTATTTTACTATTATTAAGAATGCAATGCAAATGACAGTTGTTGTGTTATATATTGGAGCCCCTATCGTTTTACTTGGGTGTGCTCTTGGGGAGTTATTATTTAGATATATCATTTTACCGAATAAAATACATTTTAGCATTTCTTTCATACTATATATCATTCTAGGCACAGGAATTGTATTTATATTTGAGATTTTACTAGGAGTAAATATAGCGGACGCCTTTACTATTGAGACGCTGCTATATATGGTGCTGACTGCTATTTGTTCTATTACCTTTTTTGTGAGCAGAACTATATATGAACGAAAATGATAAATTTGTTACATAAGGAAGAGGTTATATGAAGAGAATGAAAAATGTAATGTTGTTAGTAGTATGTTTCTTATTTTTGAGTGGTTGTAATTATGAAAATGAAGATCAAGTAAAAAAATATATAAAGAAAAAACATGGCATCGATGTTGTTGTAACAGATTGGGGCGCTATACATGAAGGGAATATGGGACATACATACCATACTGTTCAAGAAAAAAACAACAAAAATATGCAATTTCGAGTAGAGGTAGATGGCATCTTCTATTCAACAATAAAAGGTGATGAATACCAATATGGAAAAAATACATATGAGGAATATAAGAAATTCAAACCAGCTTTAAAAGAGATTAACAAATTAGGCTACGAGGAATTTGAAAAAGAAAATGTACTTCAGTATATAGTTGATTATAGGGAAGAAAAACCAACTGATGAGCTGTTATTAACTTTAAAAATGAGTAACAAGATGGATTATAGTCAATTTGAATCAGCAGAATTAGATCGTTTATATGCTCTATTCCAACTCATTCAAAAGAGTAATAAAAAGATAACAGAACTTTCAATTAAAGATCATAATGGTGAATCGATGGGTCTCCCTTTCAATCATGTACAAAACGTTATAACGAAAGAAGAACTGCTCCTAACAATGAAAAATACTTTAGACGGTTATTGGACATATTTGATTCAAACGCAAACAAAAGTAGTAGACAGATTAAAAGAAGTTCAAAACGACCGTTTTGTATTTAAAGGTATTACTTGTTCACATCCGAAAAATGGGGAGTGTCCGAAATATAAGGTGACTTTAGTTATTAATACCAGTAGTACGGAATTTAAAAACGATCCCCCTTTAATTGAGGATCTAACAAAGGTGACCACGATCCTTAAAGAGGAACTATATAATAAAGAATTTGACATATATTTAACCAACAAGAATGGAACAAGATCTAAAGCCTGGTTATCATCAGAAGAAATCAAAAAAAGTAATAACATCGAAGAACTTGTGAAAGAACGGTATCCTGAGGAATAAATCATTTGTATAAAGAACGTAAGAGCATGTTTCAAAATATGCTCTTTCTTTTTTTGTGCATATTTTGAAGTTCTCCAAATATATCCTTCATATCTTTAGTTGTCATGATCCAATCATAAAAGACACGTTTTAGTTACTGAATATTTCACACCAACATTTCGCAGAAAACATATACTAAGAAATTGTATGGAAGTGGAGAAAGGATTTTGAATCCGCAAAGAACAAAGACTTATAGTTATTTTAATATCGTATTTTACCTAGTATTCTATTAAAAATTTTTTCTCACCTAAAATTGAAACAGAAAAAATTAACAAACCAAGTCTTCATTACATGTTTCATTCAAATCATTTATAAACTTTTTCTTAGTATACATTTTCCACGACCCGTTAGTGCAACTAGTTACCATCTAGTTAAGAAATCTCCACATAATCAAAAAAATTAGACGCAAATTGATAAAGAGGTATTAAAGAAAGTATTTTCGATTAGAGCTTCAAAACCTTAACTTGATGTGCATGCCCGCTTATTCTTTTGCTAGCGACATGCTAAAAACCATATCAGTACGTTCATCATAGTCATCTTAACTTAAAAGTCTTTCAAATTTCTTTCATAAAAGTTACAAAAGTCTTACATATAAATACAAATAATTACGTAAAATCCCAATCTTTTAATTATAATATTCCAATACTACTTCCGTTCTATCTCATTAAGTATCATCGTGATTTCCTCGGTACTACTACGCCTCGCTCCATTTTATAAAGAAGTTTAGTTACTCCCGCCTATTTAACTTTTACTCCCATAGCTTGTTAAAAGTACTTTCCCTCTGCTTTTTTTTGCAGATTCAACCGCAGCAATAGCCTTTTTTACATCTGCTAATTCATATGTGGAATCGACCTTCATCAAACTTAACTTTTTATCATCTATTAAACGAATTAAATGATAAAAAGTTTCTTGCCATTTTTCTATTGTGACGCTTGCATTCCAATTCCTTAAATGAAACATATTAGCATTTACTTTTGCTTTATTTACAATCTCTGCCCAGTTTACTTGCATTCCTGAAAGAAGACCTATCGTTAAAAAGTTGCCATTTGGATGTAAACAAAAAGCTAATTCATTTCCGTCTGCTCCGCCAATGGAATCAATAGCAGCATCTGCACCTATTCCATTTGTTAATTCCATAACTGTTTCATAAAGTGGCACAGTCGAGGTATCTATTACATAAGAAGCACCAAGATGAAGTAAATCTTCTGTATATGTATTATTTCTTGTAACTGCAATCAATCGAAAACCTAAAATCTGCGATAATTGAGCAAAAAGATGTCCAATAGCAGAACCACAAGCATTCACTAATAAAACATCTGTCGGTTTTAATTGTAGGATTTCTGTGCAAGTCACCCATGCTGTAACTGGGTTTATATACATTTGTGATGCTGTAAAATCAGCAATTGAATCAGGTATAGCAATTGCAAAGTCCGCTGATGTTTTAACAAACTCTTGCCAAGTGCCTTCTCCGCGTAAAGGTAAAACTCGTTTGCCAATGAGGTCTTTGGAAACGAAAGAACCTACCTCTTCTACAATACCAACGCCTTCATAACCAGGTATATCGGGTAAAGAAATCCTATGTGCGTACGATCCTCTTATTGGAATCAGATCAGATGGATTTATAGGTCTTGCTAACATTCGAACTAGAATTTCTTTATTTTTGGGCGTTTCTATACTATTATATTCAACTTTTAAGACATCTTGAGGATTACCAAACTCGTAAAATTTAAGACATTTTCCATACAAAACACTTCTCTCCCCTTCGTATAATTAGAGTCCTTAGATCAACTCTCTAGTAAAATATTTGGAGATAAAAACCTTTGAACTTCTTGAACAAATGAATCAAAACTCATTTAGCATTCTTTGATCGAAGAGATAAAGTGTCGCAACTTCGCGTCTTTTTTAAAACTTTATTATCTCTGCACACCATTGCTACATATCCCCTACTTCTACATACAAACGATATGCACATCTAATCTATTAGATTTGACATTTCGTTTATCCCGCATTAACGGGCAGTAATACTCCCGCCTCAAAATTTAGTAAAAGCAAAGAAGTTAGGCGGGAGATAAACTGCCCGTAAAAGCCCGATTGGTTCAACTAATAATCAGTGGGGGATGAAGAAAACCCCCACTGATTAAAGTTTCACTTTATCGTACCAAAATATGCAATATTGCATATTAAAAAGTATTGTTAAAAATGGAAGGACTTACTATAATAGGGATATAAAGACAAAGCACTTCTTAATACCAACAAAAAAGGAGGAAATAACATGTCAATCGCAATGGCAATCTTAAAATTTTTAGGTGGAATCCTTCCATTCATTCAAGAACTTTTAAAATCATTTATGTAAGTTCATTATTCAGCAATTATTTTTAAAACATTATCATACAAATGATCTGTATAGCAAAGATACATTGTTGTACAGATCATTTGTGTGAGCAAAGTCCCTTATAAAGGGACTTTTTTTATGCTTCTACATACTTTGACTGTTGATAGGTGAAGTTATGTTAACTCAAAAAAGATCATTCAATACAACCAAAATATTAAATTAAAAGATAGCAGTAGCTTGATAGAATTATCCCCACTTCATGTAAAGAACATACTACAAGCAATCCTATCAAGTTCTATCGTTTAATCGAACCATTTGTCTCCATCCGTAATCCATTTACTGTTATGTAAATCAAAGCATGGATCATAATCATGAAAACTAAAGTAGGCAGGCATTTTAACGCTTGGGCCACCTGCTTTATTCCAACACGTAGCAAACCATTCCACAATAGCTTCTGTCTCAATTTTAGATAATTCCCCATCATCTTGATCATAAAACTCCCAAAATTCATCTGATTTGTCATCAGGGAATTCGTAATATTCTACATCATCTATCAAATCGTGACTACCTGAAAAAATGCTGCTATCACTTCCTTCATAAAAGACCTCACTTGCTCCTCCATCCATGGAAAACATGACAATGGACATTCCAAATCCTTGAACAAAAGCAGTAAAGTCTAATAAATCTATCCCCTTATAATAATTAAATTGAATTGTCTCTTTTATATTCCGAATCAGATCATCGGAATGTTCTTCAAGACCCTTTTTTAAAGAACTTGTGTAATTTTCTATTGTAAACAAACTACTCACTCCATATTCTAATTGAATTTTCAATATGTTTTTTATCTAGTTATAAAATAGGCACGATCTCGTCCAATATACTCAGCAACAATCCCAAGTGTATAACACATCTGAAAAGTCTAATCGAGCTAAGTCATCTCTACTAATAAAAAAGTTTGCAACACCTGAATCTCCCCACATAATTCCTAAATCATCATCTGTATCAATCTGTAAAAGCAGCGTATCATATTTGGTACCCTCTTCTCGTGGGTCATACTGTGTAAAGAACGGATACCCACCAATCCTATGTCCGATATGATCCATATGATCAATGTATAAGTCCCATAACTCAATCGTTTGATCACCGTCTTGTACCTCTTTTTCTCCCTCAAATCCCACAAGGAATTCGCTGCCGAATCGGTAATCACTAGTTGTAACTGGCTGTAATCCTTCTTCAAATACAAGTTTCGCTTCCAAAGGAGAAATGAACTCCTCATCGTGCTCCCCAATATCATAATTAAACTCAGTAACCAATTTGCTTTTATCTTTTATAACATCTTGACGATATATAACTCTAAACCCTTCTTGTGATGTAGGATTATCGAAATCCATCCCAACTAAATCATCTGTAGTATCTACAAAGAATTGCAAGATGCCCTTTGTCGGCATGTTATTGATATGCGGCACATCTTCAAAATTGATTTGTGCCAGCAAACGCAATGTCTCCCCTTGTTTGTTTTTAGGGGGTTCCTCACCGATTAGCAAATAAGGGTATCCACCAATTTTACTCTCCCATAACTCTGTAGTCCCTACTTTACCTGTCATTTTTAGTGTTGGTTTTAATGATTTTAAAATATCTTCTTTGTAGTTTTTTAACTGATCTGGAATATATAACTCTATCTCTTTCATTTAGAATCCCCCTGTTTTTTATTTAAATGTTAACATAAAAAAACACTATATACATATATTTCCTACGCAGTAGTTACATGGCTAGCATTACTTGTGCTTACAAATTGAAATTTTATGTAAAACGTGAAGGTGATTTTTTTCAGGCTACTGTAGATATTATGATTTGGCTAAGCTCCTTTTTTTACAAAAAATATGTAACAATCAAAAACAGAAAGAACTATGATATTCCGATATCGCTTCCGTTCTATCTCGTTAGGTATCATATAACTTAAACAACGCCATTTTAGTTATAGATGGTGTTATTTATGTTTTATTTAGCAATTATTCATTACAAAATGCAAATGATTGTTTACATTCTACAACCAATCTTTTACAATAATGGTAATAGAAAATAAAGGAAGGAAAATCAAAATGCTGGAAAACAGAGTAAGAGAATTACGGGCACGATTTAAATGGACTCAGCAGGACTTAGCCGATGCAATTGGCGTGACAAGACAGACAATCGGGTTAATTGAAAAAGGTGATTATTCCCCATCTGTCACTATGGCATTAAAAATAGCTGCTGCGTTTCAAGTTACCGTAGAAGATGTTTTTTATTTAAAAGGAAAGGAATGATTATGGTGAAACAGGTTTTAAGATCTCCGCTTATAGGGGCGAGTATATTTGTGTTGATTATTGCATTTTTACTATTTTCTCTTATGAGTACACAGGTCGTTTTAGCTAGATTATGTTTTGGGATTTTAGCGACGGTTACTTTTTTATGGTTCATTCTTACAGAGTTTTATAACAGAAAGAATTCTGATGATAAGATTAGATTATTTGGCTTTATACCATCCGAATTTCGTGAAATAGATGAGGGGCAGCAGTGGGTAACCTATAAGGCTTGCCGAAATGTATATATTTACTATAGCATTGCACTTCCAGTAACGGCAGGAATTTGCTTCCTCTTTTCTCAACATAATTTTGTTCCATTACTGTGCATTGGTGTACTAGGTGCAGGTCAATACATTGTCTATTGGTTAACTACTATTCTTATTTTAAATCGTATTTAATCTAAAGAAAAAAGGGGATGAAACAATATGTTGGAGTGGGCTCAAAATGCGGGTGCATTATGGCAATATGTCGTGTTATTTCTATTAGCCTTTGCCCCATGGATGGATGTATCAATTGTTGTACCACTTGGTATCGCATGGGGGTTACACCCATTTACAGTAGGAGTAACAGCATTTGCAGGAAATCTTATTTTAGTTCTACTACTAGGCTTTTTCTTTAAACAGTTTGCCAGATGGCAAGCAGCAAGAAGGTTAAAAAAAGGTATAACAGCACCTTCGAAAAAAGAAACTCGATCAAGAAGAATATGGGAACGATATGGTATTCCAGGTTTGGCCTTACTCGCTCCCATTCTTGTAGGGACCGATATTGCGGCCGTATTGGCTTTAACATTCGGATCTTCCCGGACACACGTCATAAGTTGGATGACGATCAGTCTAGCAGTATGGACAGTCATTTTTGCGGTTGCTTCGATGTATGGATTTAGCTTTTTAAATATTATTTAGAATAACATGATGATTTTATATAATCTAAAATCGTTCACTACCTAAAAATAATATCGTTGATTTTAAAGACCTTTAAATAATCAAAGGTCTTTTTTCATCACCAAACAGATAGCCTTGTTCTTGTATCATTTTCATCAGTTATATACTCAACATTCTCAAACCCACAATCCCTTGCATTGTCATATAATAATTCAAGGTCCTTCTTATTTTTGCAATATATCGTGACATAGCTACAATCAACCACTAACAGAACTAGGTGACACTTGCTTCCAATAAAATCTTCATAGGTATCAATATCAGAGAATTCACCTTTTAAATATGCTTGTAAATCAGCGAAAATCATATAATATTGATTACCTTCTAATAAATTTTTGAGTTCAGCCCCGTCAATACTATCTCTATCTTCTGAGAAAAGTTCTTTACCTAATTGGTCATTTTCTACTATATATGACTCACCATCGCCAATTCGCCAACTAAAAACAGTAATGTCGATTGGCTTTAGCACTTCTCCAAGCAAACTTCCATATTCGTTTGGAATTTCAAAACGAATTCCTCTCCTCATAACATTGCCTCCCTCAAGATTATTATAAAACGAAACAGCTTGATAGCTACGCAGCAATTTTTCTTTTCGTGGCATTCTTATTTTCATCAGTTCATCTAACAGCTGTTTTGCCTCTAACTCAAACTCTACTACACAACCATTTGGCAATATATTTCCTATTAACGATGATTCATTCTACTCTTTATGCACCATCAAACGGAAAATAAATAAAATTAACACTTCTAAAAGAACATAAGTTCGTATATAATAAGAACAAACGTTCTGATATATAGGAGTGATTACTTTGTATGACTATTCTCTATTACCAAACCGTCACATCTTATGCGTAGACTTACAAAGTTTTTACGCCAGTGTGTCTTGCGTCAAAATGGGACTCGACCCATTGCATACGAAACTAGCCGTTGTTGGCGATGTGAATAGGCAAGGCTCTATTGTGCTAGCTGCCACTCCGCCGCTAAAAGACTTAGGAGTAAAAAAGATGAGGCGGCTGTACGAAATCCCAAGGCAACCAGACATACTTATTGTTAATCCAATTATGGAAACTTATATAAAATGTTCAAATTACATAACAAAATTAGCATTGCAATACGTCGCTATAGAGGATTTTCACCAATATTCGATTGACGAGTTTTTCATGGATGTAACCGCAAGCCTCCACTTGTTTGCGGATCATCCGTATGAATTTGCGCTGAATTTTAAAAGGGAGATATACAAACATACCCGCATCCACAGTACGATCGGTATCGGGCCAAACTTATTAATGAGTAAAGTCGCATTGGACATAGAAGCTAAGAAAACGAAAAACGGAATTGCTTATTGGGTTTATAACGATGTCCCGGAAAAACTATGGCCAATACGCCCGCTAAGTAAATTCTGGGGTATCTCTCACAGAACGGAAGCGAAATTAAACAGAAAAGGGATTGCCACTATCGGCGATCTGGCACACTATCCGTTACGTTATTTAAAAGAAAGCTTTGGAGTAATCGGCGAGGAACTTCACTTACATAGCAACGGCATTGATTTGAGTCGCATTTCTGAAAAATATGTACAACATGAAACCTCTATTTGTAAAAGCCAAATCCTTTTACGCGATTATGAAATACATGAGGTTCAGCCAATTTTATTAGAACATACAGAAGAAGTTTGCTACAGACTGCGCAGCAAACACAAACTAGCGCGGACGATACAATTTTCTATCGGTTATAGTAAGGACTCTCCTGGAGGGTTCAAAAAATCATGCACATTAGATCGTCCTACAAACCTAACATTAGATATTTATCGCGTTTGCTTAAGACTATTAAAGCAACTACATACCGGCGAACCGATTCGCACAGTCAGTATCGGACTAACAAATTTAGTAAACGAAGGCGAAGAACAAATCAGCCTCTTCGATGACATATATGCAAGAGAACGAGAAATCATCCTTGCCAAAACAATGGATGAAATCAGAACACGCTTCGGCAAAAACAGTATCCTGCGCGGAGTATCCTACTCCCCTAATGCGACTGGAAGATATAGAAACACACTGATTGGAGGACACAAAGGATGACTAATATAGGAGCACCAAAAATAAAAGGTCGAGGAATGGTGAAATGGCAGCCATTTGCGAGTATGCCAGAGCAATTCATCGGTATAAAACAACTCATTGAAGATCAGACAAAAATACAACGTCCGATTGTTACACAGGATATGAAGGAAGAAATTGAAAGAGCACTGCTTGAATCAATGAAATTGCAGAAAACGATTATGATTTCTTATTATCAGGATGGACAGATTTTGCATGAGACAGTTGTTGTGAAGGCGATTGCGCAGCAAATGGGAATGGTGTTTTTTCGGGATTTGTTTGGGTTTACTTTGCGGTTGGGGTTTGGGGATGTTGTGGCGGTGGATTAGATTAATAGCTGCTTTAGGTGTGTGTAGTTATCGTTCGGGATATTGATCAATTAGTTTTACTATTATAGAGGAAATGTTGAGGGCTTCTCTATAATAGTAAAACTAAAAAACATGGGTTCACTTCAATTCATACTGGGTGGGATCTAACCCGTTGAATATTCCTACACCAGTTTGCAAACCTCGGACTAGTGAATATTTTTAAAAATGAGTATAATGAAAGTGCTACTTCTTTTAGCATGTCTTTCATGTTCTTATCTCATGCCGCTAAATCCTAAAAAGCTAGCGGTACAATGTGAACAGGGCACACTGGTAGGTGGATTACTAGTGTGTTTTTTTATGCCCTTTTACGGGGTAAGGATGGTTCAAGTTTTTTACCTTTATAAATAGCCATTTCCCTTTTAAAAATTTTGCAGCGGTGCTGGGAAACCTCGTACTAGTGGATATTGAAAAAAAATGAGTATAATGAAAATGCAATACACTCATTAATATTATTCACTGTTCACCTCAATACCGCTAAACTTTAACAAAGGCGTACTAGTTATATTGACTGGTACGTCTTTTTTTACTGAGAGGACTTGAAGTTAACTGGATTGAGTTAAAGTTACTATTTCTAATCCTTCTTCTAAAATTTCAGAATATCCCCTTATTTCAAATACATTAAGTGCTTTATATACTTGACTAACATCATAAATTCTCCATTTTCCTTTACTAAAATACTTTTTAATCATATTAAACCCTCTACAATCTATCTATATGGTTCTAACTCAGTTCGTCCTCTGACACCGCATGAATTTTAAAATCTAAAAAACTAAGGAATACAATTCGTAGTCTTATGTATCGCACTAAATAAATGAAATGGGACCGCCCTTACAGACGGTTTTCTTTACGCTTATACCTCTCCTTCCTCTAACTTCATTGTCATGTTATTTAATACGTTTTCTTTCAAATATAGAAACGCTACTTGTTCTTCTTTCGTCATACCACGAAAATCATGTATTCCATCTAGCAATAACCAACTCGCATCACCTATGATATTTCGATACCGCTTACGTTCTATCTCATTAGGGGTCATCATGAGTATTTCCTCGATATTAGCAATCGAGAACCTACGCTTCGCCCCATCGATAAAATATACCGAAATGTAATCAATCGATTTATTAATTTCAAAATAATATGTATTATAACCACGTTTCACTTCTGCAATATGCCTTGTCAACTCCTCTCCCTCTGTTACAGATACTTTACACTTCGGCAACTGCTTCATTTTTATGTCCCCCTTCACGGTAATTTGTTCTTCTATTACATGTAAAATTTTAGCGCCTTAAAGTTAACAAAATGTAAATATAGTATAAATTTCCTGTTAAAAATTACTAAACCCGCTTTTCATGTATTATAAATCTGTAAAAATCAAATACTTTTGCGTGATTATGAATTACATGAGGTTCAGTTGTTTCTATTAGAACATACAGAAGAAGTTTGCTATAGATTACGCAGCAAACACAAACGCGTACTAGTTTAATACCAATACGCGTTAGTTTCTAGGCTTATATATTTCATCTAAATCCTATAGGGTGAAACTCTTATAGAAATCAGAATCTAACTCCTTAATCAATCTTAACGTATTACCATACGTAAACAGCTGTAGATGTACACGAGCGCGTGTAATAGATACATAAAGTAAACGTCTTTCTATTTCCCAATAGTTCTCTTCTTGATTTTCATCCGGTATTCTTGTGGGCTCAATTAAATCGATAATAAATACAAAGTCAAACTCTAGGCCTTTAGCCGAATGAAAGGTGCAAAGTTTAATTCCAGGAGTATGTGGATTCCCATTCGCTCTTATATCCTCTGATAGAAGCCCAACTTCATTTAATGCTCTTTGAATTCTGTTTTTCGCTGAATTTCTTGAAGCGCCTTCACGGTATAAAATACCGATTGTACAATTCGAATTCTTTTCAAGTATTTTTTTCACAGATTTAATAATTTCTTTATCCTGTGCTTCAACTGTTTTACATTTCATTAAATATGAGATAGGTCCTTCCCGTTCAGGTAAAGTAGGAATCACATACTCTTCATCATAGATAACTTTATCATGTTGTTGGAGGCTTGCCGCCAATTGAATAATTTGCTTTGTTGAACGGTAGGAATCCTTTAAAATTTTCGTACGATTACCAGTAACATTCAAGCCGATCTCTTTCCATGTAAAAGATGTTTTATATATTTTCTGACCTTTGTCAGCAGCAACAATAAATGATTTTCTAGCAATATGTTTTAATACTTGAAGTTGGATTTGTTGTAAATCCTGAGCCTCATCAATAAAGATATGATCATACTTAATCCAATCTGGAATTTTATCTTGATTCTTCATAAGAACTACAGCCAAATCATCAAAATCAAGTAAATAGTCTTTTTCCTTGTTATATTGATCAAATACTTGATAGATAATTTCACGATCACTCATGGTAACACGCGTATTTGTACCACGCCCTTTTCGGTTTACATCGAGGTATTCATTTAAAGTAGAAATACCCTTACCTTTAATCCATTTTATTTCATCTTTTAGGAAATCAAAAAAATCCTCATTGTTTACAAAACGGTGATTAAGGCTAGATAAATTTTGTATAGCTCTCTTAAAAAAAACGTCCTGCTGATTTCCCTTTGTAAGGTAGAGCTTCTTTTTCATGACTCTAGGATACATACTCATTGCCCATGAATGAAAGGTTTTTACTTCTAAATTGGCAAGGTTGTATTTCTCAATTAAAAATTTAGTCGCATTAGAAAGAGCACCTGCAAAAGTGAATATAGCAACCTTCTCATTTGGATATTTCAACGCTGTTTGCTTTGCCTTTTTCAATAAAACAAGTGTTTTCCCGCTACCAGCAATTCCTCTAATTAAGATTTCATTTCCAGTATAATCAACTATATCCTGCTGTTCCTTTGTTAAAGTTAATTCAGTGCTTTCTAGTTTATTTTCCATTTTACATAAAGAGAATTTTCTTCTCTTCTTCTACACCTCTCTTATCCGATTACGGCCAATCATCGTCTTCATCATCTTCTTCTAAATCTAGATATTCATATGTATTTGTGAGCAATCCTCCTTCTTGAATTTCATTCATAAGCTTGTCTGTTAGCTCTTCTATTGAAACATCAGAACAAATATCTTTTTCAAATGTTCTCCAGCTAATGGCTACTTGTTTCCAAACACTATTCATCCTTTTCACCCCTATAATCAATCGGATATACTCCTTCACTGCAGATATCTAAATGGGGGCAAAAGCGACAGTGCCTCTCTGGGGTAGCAGGAAACATGGTTTCATTCATTACGGCTTCCTTAATATTATTTAGTAAGGAAGGCTTCTTCTTAATTGTTTCTTCTACCAATTTATCTCTATCAGCGTTTCTGAGACCAGGAAGCTGAAAATTTTTCCTTGATTTACTAACATTAATGTTTCCACTAACTTGCTCTAACATTTTGATTTTTCCGGCACTACTTATATAAGTTTCTGCAATAGTCTCTTTTTTGTAGTTTGTCCATTGAGGGAATAAATGGCTTACCGTTTGAATGACCTGTGAATTTTCTAAAGTCGTGCTACGTTTGACTAGTCTAATCAAGTCAGAATACATAAATTGATGAATAAATTCATCTGTAAAAACAGGTGAACGACTTAGAATATAACTAAAATAAAAGCGTCTTGCGCACTGATTATATTCTACTAGGAAATCTGTAAATGTTAGTTCGGTTAAAACCTTATCATTAATCTCTACTTCTATACTTTTAAAATCAATAGGATTTGGACGTGTCTCAGCCACACAGGAAATCCCCTTATCTTGGTAATCCGTTATCTTTAATCCTAGCTGATGAACATAGACAGCTGGTTGTAGATTTTTTCTATCTAAAAAGTTTTGTATCCAGGAAAGCTCCATATTTTTATCTAGTAAAAATTCGAGAGCAATAAATAGTAAATACCTTGAAATCTGTTTGATTGATTTATTTCGCAATGTATTTAGCTCAAGTACTTCATGCCGAATGGAGAGTTTTTCGAACGTAACTCCCTGCAATGGCCATGGAGTACTAAACTCATCAAGTGGCAAACCCTTTTCGTCAAGCCCTGTTAGATAAAAGGTAGAGATATTTTCTTTAAATGCTTCTCCATCTACCTCAATAAATGGCTTAATAAAGGATTCATCGCTTTTTGACAACTTCCCACTCAGATAAACATTAATCGCCTCGCCAACATCATCATAGAGGAAAAAATTATCGTCCTGTATTCGCTTTAATTTCTCATTTAATAAAGTAATAAGGTTAACTTCATTTGGAAATAGCTTAGAATGTTTAGTAGGATTACGCTTATCCAGTATTGCTAACAATTTTTTAAAATGCTCACCAATAGATGCTTCCTTTGCTTCAATATCGAATAATTCCTCCGCAATAAATACGAGTTGCTTCACAAAATATTGAACATCTTCAACCTGTTCTCTAGTAAGTGAAAAATGAGAAATTTTAGCAAATGGACTACGAACACTCGTTACAATCCTATCATCATCTGGCTCTTCAAAAGCTGGTAATATGTCATTATAATGTTTAAGTAAATCAGAAAATCTTGGGAACCAATCCCCCTCAACCGTATAACAATCCCCAAAGAATGGTAGCAATTGTTTTAGTAAATATGTGTAATCTCTAGCATTTTTCTTTTTGATAGGATTATATAACCAGCCTGATGAAAACGTTGAAATTAAGATATCTTCATTTAGGATAAAGGTATTCCCATCAATCATCTGATGTATTTTGCTAATGAACTGTCCAATAGGATATTGTAGAAAGTTTCGTCTTTCCGCAAATTTATCAGGATAATATTGAACAAGAATGTCATTCAATATATCAGCATTGGTTGCAATGATTTGCACATTATCTGGTTCAGGATTAGGCTTTCCAATTGGATAGTTCGGTACAATTACTTCATTCAAGAATTCAAAGAAGGAATTGTACCGAATAATTTCTTGTTGAAAGGCACAATTTGAAGTATTTTCACCTTCAAATGCAGACAAGAACTTATAGCCAAGGGACTCTTTCTTTTCCTCTCGATTACTTTCAATTTGCCAATCATCCGTCCACTGAAATTGCTCGGAAATAAACAACCTTATGAAATCAAATGTCTTTGAGAATCGTTGGTCATAAAAGTTAAAGAACATAATTTCAAAGCCAGCCTTCCTGAGAGCTTGTAAGAAAACCTGCTGCTCAGGTGTGATGAAGTAGAAGCCATGTAAGACTATTTTATTGATTTCAAAGTCTAGGATTGATTTGTTCTTCTCCACTAAAAGTTTATTTAACTTCGTTTTTATCTCTTCTGTCGTCCAGCCTATATGAAGCTGATTCCTAATACTTTTATACGTAGAATCTGCTTCTTCCACTTCAAA
Organism: Bacillus sp. UNC322MFChir4.1; assembly: GCF_000746135.1. Lineage (NCBI taxonomy): Bacteria > Bacillati > Bacillota > Bacilli > Caryophanales > Bacillaceae > Bacillus > Bacillus sp. UNC322MFChir4.1. The sequence goes on along the minus strand of NZ_JQKQ01000015.1, from coordinate 132,589 downwards.
CCAAATCTGTTGAAAGAACTTTTCCCTATCTGTTAATTTATCTCCTTTTGGGTTAATAGTAGTTAAATCCGCAGGTCTTACCCCGGTATAAGTTAAAAATCGAATGGTTTCAATAAGATCGGAAAGATTGTTTTTAAATGCATCCTTCAATTCTACTTTATCTGTAATATGTTTACTGATAACTCGAGACAGCATCAAATATTGCTTTAACTTCTCTTCAGGTAAATTCCAGCCTGTTAATAATTCATCTATAATCTCACGAATCGTAAACACATATCGAAACTCTTGTTCTTCTATATTTTGATAAGCATCCATGATTCCATCAGCCATGTTTTTTGTCGCACATATATGAATAGCATTTTTTATCTTATTATATTTTGAATGATGTCTCCATCGTCTAGGATTATCATATGTATATACATCAATATTCATGATTCACCTCATTTAAGGCTATTTTTAGTAACCCACCCCACGTATTTTCGCTTATTTGTTTGGGCATCATTAAAATTAGTCTCTTTTTCGCACGTGTCATCGCTACATACAGTAATCGAATTTCTTCTCTTTCCACTTCAAAGCTTTCATAGTTTTGAAGTGAAGCAAAATTATTGTTTTGGGTATTTTTAACTTTCCATCCAACAATCCGTTTATTTCCAATCATCTCTTTTTCATCTTGTACATAAAAGGATGTTTGTTTATGACTAAATTGCTGATTTAGTTTCGGCATAATGACAGTATGGTACTCTAATCCTTTAGATCGGTGAACAGTCGTAATTTCTACGATCCCTGATTTCATTTCAATCATTGGTTCATTTTCATTACGATTCACGTGAATTTGTAAAGTTAACCATTCGTGAATACCCCAAAGGGTTCCACTCATCGAATCAAACTGCTGTTGAATTATATTCATTAAATGAAATAGGTTTTTCTCATACTGCTTTACAGACATCTCAATTGTTAACTCACTTTCAAACCTTGCTTCATAATAAGATTGAATATTTTGCAGTAACCCCTTTTCAGAAATCACCTTCTGTATAACTGCCATAACAGGTAACAATCTTAAATCCTCAAGATACTGGGTAAAATCATTACCCATGTACGATTGTAAAAACTTTATGATTTTATCGTTGTCACCTTTGAATGAGACAAGTAGTTTGCTCGGAATCTCATAGCCAAAATACGGCGATTGTAGAAGATTGATGACAAATCTTGCCTCATGTGGATAAAGTAGTGCATCTAACATCATTTTAAAATGGAGGACAGCATCTGATTTATAAAATGTACCATCTAAGTTTTGTACAGTCCCTATTTCCGCCCGCTCACACCAATCTCGTACCTCAAGAGCTTGTTTATTTGTACGTACAATGAGAGCGATTCTTTTATTTTCATCTTCTGGTAGCCGCTCAGTCAGAGCAAATGATTGGCGAATATAATGAACTGTTTCTGGCTCCAAAACGCCCTTTGATGTATCAGGATAAAGGAACTCTTTTTTTGTTGGTTCAGTAATCTCCATCCCTTTTAATCGATCATCCTCCGTATAGGGAAGCAAGCATTCGTTAGCATTTGGCCCCCAACGTTCTTGACCCCATACAGAAAATACTTTATCTAACTTTGTTAATAAGCTGCTAGTTGTTCGATAGTTTTGGTTTAAGGCAACTGGTACAAACCCTAAATTGACCCGTTTTTCTAATCTTTCGAAGGAAGTATAATCTGCGCCACGGAAACGGTAAATTGACTGCTTAATATCGCCTACTACAAAAAGTTGATAGTTCAATTGATTTTGAAGACTTGCCACTAATTCAATTTGCGTATTATCACTATCCTGAAACTCATCAACAAATAAATATTTGTCCGTTTGAAGTTGCTTCATCTTATCACTTTGTGTAAACAGCTTTAGTTTTCGAATCATATCTCCCGTATCAATGGCATTTTCTTTCTTCTTTTCTACTTCTAATAAACCTTCACATCGCTTAAATACATATTGAAAAAGACTATGTAGAATCTGATACTTTTCATCTATCACCCTACCCCACTCAAGTGACTCAATTTCTTGTCTTGTTAAACCCTTCTTCTCCATCTCATCCCAAAAGCTCTTCATCATATTTTTAACATCATAATAAGGTAAACCTAATTCGACAAGCTCTTTTACAGAATGATCTTGGAAAAATTCATCAGCAAGTTTTTCAATAATGTCACTCTTCGTTTTAATAAAACTTCTAACCTTTAAGTTTCGACCAAATCCAATTTCATGCGCTAATTGCGTTAAAATGGACTTAGAGAAAGAGTGAATTGTGCTAATTTGCATATTTTTTACTTCTTCTGCAAAGTTGAGATACTTCGTCTTCCCTGTCAATCTAAACATATTTATTAATTTTTTTTGCAGACGTTCCTTCATTTCATCAGTAGACGCATTTGTAAAAGTAATCATTACAATATCTTTAAGTGTAATGCCAACTTTTTCTAGCAAATAAAAAATACGATCAATCATAACATATGTTTTACCTGTCCCAGCGCCCGCTGTAATCATTAAGTTATTAGTATGAGGCGTATGAGTTGCCATATACTGACCATAGTTAAACTCTGGAAAAGCAGGAGCTAGTATATCATTTAAAAAGAATTTTTCTACATCTCCATCTTTGATAATTATCTTATCAGTTGAGTAGCTCCACTCTTCTGAGTGAAAGACCTGAAGCTGAAATTCATCACGAAAATCCTTTTGTGAAGCGAGCCAACTATTTGAAATAGGAAATGAACTAAAAATATAGATTTTTAATCCTTCCTTTAGTACTTTCTCAATTTTCTCTTTTTCTTTTCGAAATTGCTCTTCGTTGGTAAAAACAAATAAATAAGAGAAATGATTTTTCTTTTCAGTTTTTACTTCTTCCAGGTCTTTTATATAAAAATGTTTTTTTAATGCAAGCCATTTATGGTCATGTAATGCTAATCTTGCTCTATATATAGTCATACGCATAAGCTTTTGAACCCAGGTACCTTGCTCGAAATCATCCTTAAACAAAATAAAAGGGGTATTTAACGACTTATTAAAACCACGCTCTGCCCACTGCTCACTCGTAATATACGGTAAGGCTACTACAGCACGCTTACTAAACGTTCGATAAAGAATAGCTTTTTTTTCAATATCATCACACAACATATTTAATTGTTGCTCAGCCTGGTTAAATGGCTCCCCTGTAGAAGAGTGATAATCTGTAGTAAAGTGCCATATATGGCCTTGGATTCCTTTAATTTGATTTATATTTATTCCTTTTACTTCGATTACAGTTACACCAAGTTCGCAATCAACTAGTAAAATATCTATCTCTCGTTTACTAGAGTAATCCTTTTTAAACATCGGAAAGTGTAGAAAGCCAAAACTTTCCCGTTCTGAGAATAACGCTTTCACTCGTTCCCAAACGTAACGCTCTGCCTCAATTCCTGGTCTATATTCCACCATTCCCTCAATAAACAATTTGTACAACCCCCAAAATAAAAGCTTTATTACTATTATACTGAACCTTTTGGCTAGAAATAGATATTTTTCGCAAATTAAGACAATATTTTGTATCTTCTGTAATATACCATTCAAATTCTGCCTCCATCCACAAAGCATGATATAATGAACTGAATGTGAATGATTGAATTACGTTAAATTCTCACTTCCTTTAAAGGAAAGAATATAAGAATTTGATACAATTTAGTAGAAAAGTTATATAGTGTATCAAGGACAATATTGAATAGTTCAATAATATACAAATTAATTCACAAAATAATGATTTTACTTTTGTAAAGAACCTTGTAAATATTCACAGAACAAATCTAAAGACTCGAAAAACCTTAATTCTTTTATACCAAAAAGATAATGATATAATTGTTAATCTAGTTTTTAGCAAGGAGACAGATTATGGCTCAAAATATTATAGATAAATTAAAAGACATGAATGACTATGATTTAATTGCTGTTTACGGAGTGTGGTTAGACGAATTAAAAACCAGAGGAATGATTAGAACTAATAATGTAATCGGTGAACTTGGAGAATACTTGGCCATTAAATATTACAGGGAAAATCCCAAATTGCCTAAACTTCAAGCTGCCCCCACAGGAACTCAGAATATTGATGCTATAAGTATCAATGGAGATCGATATAGTATTAAATCAACAACAGGAAAAATAACAGGTGTCTTCTATGGTTTAAATGAACCAGACAGTAAAATTGGAGATAAACAAAAATTTGAATATGTAATAATAGTTGTTTTTAACAAAGATTTTACATTAAATTCGATTTATGAACTAACATGGGAAAACTTCTTAAAGCACAAACGCTGGCATAGCAGGATGAGGGCTTGGAACTTATCCATAAGCAAGGCACTTTTGAAGGATTGTATAAAGATATTCTAAAAAATCGTAAAGGTTAATTATACATTACTACTTCTAATATATTAGCTGAACTTACAATATCAACTAGTTACAATTTTTAGAGATTCACAAATAAAAAAATTAATAACTATTAATTAAAGATCTGGAATTTAAGCCTCATAATATTCGATAGACACCTTAAATAAAATAGAGGAAAAATTATATGGTTAACCCAAAGGATTATTTACCCTGGTTTATTTCCCACAACAACAAAAAAGGATTATCCCGATTCAATTATAATTCGAGATAATCCTTTTCTTTTATCTTAATATCTTAACTAGAAAAATACACTATTCCACCACTAATCAATTATTCAATCTATCCTGTAAAGAACTAATATTAATAATAACAGGGTTCCCCTGCTTCAATGTGCCATCTGCCTGTATCATCGGTCCAAAAGTGATACATTGGCCTTTCTTTAATGTTGCCAATCTCTTTTCCCATTCTTTACGAACTGCAGAGTCTTGAGCTAGGTTAGCTGCAATAGCACTAATTTCATTTTCTGGTGGCATAAAATACACTTTTTGACTTGAGTTCTGCAATCTTGAAATCTCATCTGTTGCGAATTGTCCTTTTAATGACTGTGTAGCATACCAGCCTGACCAGCCGAATTTTCTTCCTTCAGTTAAAATTTTGGCACTTGGAGATTTTTCTCGATGATCAAGGTTTTGTGCTTCGTCTAGAATAACAGGGAACGGTTTATTTTTATCACCATGGTGCAACTGGTAATTCCAAATATCCCATAGAATAAATTCTGTAATCATCAGCTGAACATCACGATTATATCCTGTTAATTGAACAATAAATACTTTCCCTTTTTGATTAAGCAGCTCTCCCCAATCATATAAAGCAGTATGATTAAACGGACTTTTATCAATAAATGGTTTAATTTGTGACCTTGCTGTTTTAGCTGGGCCAGAAGTATCTTCTTCTAATTCTGCCAATAAGAATTCAAGGTTCATTTGGTCACTATGTTTATTTAAGCCACGCATTACTGCTTCATATATCGCATTTTGTTGTTGGATTCCTAGATCTTTATAAACAGCAGAAAATACACTTTTAATACGCTCGGCAACATCAGTGTTATCTTCATCAATATAAATACCTTCATCCAACTCTTTTTGATTACGTTTAAAGGGATTAACTGGAAACTTATCTTTCGCTACTAGGAACTGCTCAATATTATTTTGCAACTGTTCCTTAAATTCTGGTTCCAGCTTGGAACTTTTGAATCCATCTGTGTAGTCAAATATCATACTTGAAATTCCGTGTTGAGCCAATTCAAGAAGTAAGCATTGAATAAAGTAACTCTTTCCCTGTCCTGACTTTCCTGAAATTAAAATATGTCTATTAGCTAGTTCCTTGTTTCCAAACTCCCAATAGATTTTTTGAGTCGATCCATCTATTTCACCTAATAATACTCGAATATCATCTAGGCGCTTTTCTTCCTTTGGCAGTTCACACTGCGCCGGCTTCGGAGCGACTAGATTCGGAGAACTTTTCACTTCCCCATCTGAGCTGTAGCGTTTACTTAATAACCTTTCTGGATTGATATCTGTTCGACCAGACTGAATTTTCATTTTCAGTTCTTCAACTTCTTCAACAACACCTGTATACCCGTCCTCTTCTGTAAGTTCAAGTAATAAAATATCGTCCTCTACCTTAACGGATCTCCACGTCTGGTCTTTTTTAAATGATAGAATAGCACCTTTACCGATTTTTGTATCTAAGTATCCATTTACTTCATAGTCATCATTTAGCAATCTGCTCTTCACATCTTCAATTTTTTCATAAGACTTTTCTGGCCAAATCTCGTTTGCAATGAACTTCTCTGTATTCGCTAATAACAACTGCACAAAGAAGTTTCGGAAGAATTTATGTTTAAATAAGTGCACTCCATCTTCATTTGTTTTAGAAAGTTGTGTATCAAACAGTTGCTTTGTTCCGTAAATTTGCTTTTTGGCTTTTGCAATCGCGCTATCTTGATTTAAACCAATTTTCACTTCCACCGGATAGTAGTGAACGAACAGATCATTATCTCTTATTTCAACTCCAATTAACAATAAGTCATCACTATGAGCACCTTTACCACCTAGGTTCTTCGCTGAAAATACACCTTCACTCTTCGTTAATTTTACAGCACCAGCAACGCGTAATATTTCTTCTAAAGAAATTGGAACCCATAAAATATTTTCATGATCCAACGCACTTAACATATATTTCACTGCAGAGATAATACTAAGCTTTTCACGTGAAAATTGTCCTTTGCTTCCTATAATTCTAAGTAGCCATTCTCCATTTAAACTATTGAAAGCTTTAATAGCTGTGTCTATTTTTTCTGGTGTAGAAACAATGTCTTTTTCTGCTAAATACTGTTCAATAATCGTTTGATATTGTTTTGACTTATCCGTTACGGTAATTGCATCATATTGAGTCGACGATGAGTATTGATCGCTATAGTGAATAACTAATAGATTTCGTGATGAATCTTGGAAGAAATCTAAACCAACATTTGGTTCAATAAACGTTACCCAGTAAGAAGACTCATATAAATGGTTCAGTACTTCTTCATCATAAGTAGACGTTCTTGTAACAATCGTCTCATTTTTCCGATACGGATTCGTACCATCATTATTTAAATTGCTACCTAATTCATTCATCCCACTAGCAGTTTGAACTAATAAATGATTTCTATTTAAAACGCTCTTTAGCCCAAATCCAGTTCGATAATCCACTTGCGTATTGACAGATGATAAAGAAGACAATAAACCACTCAATGATAGCCCTGTTTCAATATCTTCCATAGTGCTCTTTGCATGTTTTTCACTCGAAATCATTTTGTAGAATGAGATATGAGCATATCCATACTCCTGCGTACCTGTAAGCTTGTAATAGAAAACATTTTCCCGAATTAATCGAAGTACGTCAGCTGCATCCAGACTCTTGGACGCTAACGATAGATCAAATGCTTCCTCAAATTTTTGAACATCATCATATACAGAAAACTTTTCAAAGTCACTAAGCATATTCTGTTCATGATATAACGCTACCTCTACAGGAATAATTTTAGTTGGCCCTTTTTTATCTATTTGTTTCTTAATAAAGTTTACCAATCCACGTACAACTTCTCTGTCATTGTTTATGTTAATAACATTGATTCGTATCGGTGATTTTGACTCTTGTAAAAATAAATATTGAAAATGCTCTACAAATTGCTGTAGTTTTTCTTCCACTACATTCGCTAGGAAAGCATTCGATTCACCTATTGCTACTTTTTGAATTGGTTCATAAACAATCCATTCCGGTGCATCGTTTTGGGTAATCGGACGATATAACTCATCACCTTGTCCATATACATATGGTAATAAATTATTAGGATGTAAACGATTCAAAATGTGCGCTTCAATTATTTCACTTTTAACCTCTTCATGAATTGTCAATTGGTAAGCAATATTAAGCGGATGTAGAGGAGTTAATATAATGCGTTGTTCCTCTTCAATAATCCCTATCTTAAATAGGTTCTTTTCTTCCTCTTTTAACATCATATTTTCTTGTATACTTGCAATACTGTCATTAAATGCAGTTAAATACGCTATTGACAACGCACGTAATTGATCATCCATAAAGCAAAGACTAGGAATTGTATTATTATGCTTATAGTAAGTAATAAGCTTTTTATAAGCATCTTTTACACTTTCATTAAGGGGTAATTCCATTTTCTGCAAACCAGATAAATCCCTTACTGCATAAACTATTTCATCTTCAATCCAAGCTTTTTCATCTTTTAAATAATTACGAAATCCTTCTTTGGCCGAGAATTCTCTTGCACCTTGCTTTAATTTGTTTGTACTTGCGTCGTATTCAAAGTTTTCTTGGTGCTCTCGTTTTAACTTCCATACCCTTTCGCCTGATACAGGAACTGTTTTCGCTACTTGTTCCTTAAGAAGAATTGGAAGTGTAAATTGATTCATTTGAATTGAAAAAGATAAACTGTCATCATTCCATCCAGATGAAGATTCAGAAACTTCAAAGCTTCCATCTTTCCAATTTACAACTTGTCCATCTTCTTCAATTAATATCTCTTCTGGAGTGCAAGCTATATCACCAAAGATAATACTCTCTTCCATTTTATTAATGACCAGTCTTTTTTTATTTACATTTACTTCATACAACGTTTGAAGCTTTTGTAAAAATGAAGGTTCACATTCTACAACAGCAATATGGAACTCATACTTTGATTTCGTTTGCATTCTATGTGTATAAACAATTTTGTGGAATGATGTTTCATTTTGTTTATGCATTAAGTTGACAGACAACTTCTTTCCAGATACCGTGCATGTGCTTTCAGAATTCTTATGAATATATTCTTTCTTCAGCTTATCGTCAAATTCAAAGGCCATATTAATTTCTTCAACACATTCCGGATTAAAAATGACTAAGTATCGTTTACGCTGGCCAGCTTTTGTATCCGATTGTGCTTTTTCCCAATATACAAGACCTTCTTTTGTTTTCTTTTTTGTTGGCTCAATATATTCGAGTGGACGATCTGTCGCCAGCATCTTATCATTTGACTCTTTCACAAGAACATAATCCGTTTGTTGCCAATCATCTTTTCTTAAGCGTGAAACACCCTTTTCATCAAATAACTTCTCTAATTGACTTTCAAGATGTTCATACTCGTGCATATGCTGCACTTTCTCAAAGAATGTAGCATTCTCTTCTAGTCTTTTCTTCATTTGAGCTGAAGTATATTGATTTAAATTTTCATCATAGAAGAGGCCTAAACTTGAATAGTCTTCTCTATCAATTTCTTTTTTGGATAAAAACCCAAGAATCTCTTCATAATCCCATAATGAAGGACGCACAATTGTATCATCTAGTTTTTTTCTTAAATAAAATGATAATACTTCTTTTTCTTCTTTTTTTAACGTAGATGCTTCAATTTCATCTTTTAGTGTTTTTAAAATTGACTTTACATTAAATGGCATACCCTCCTTTTGAAGGTCACTGCTACCACCCTTAATACTATCTAATGTTTCATGACATATACTCAATAAAGCGGTCTTTTCCCAGCCCTCTTTCTGTTCTCCCACTGCGTTACGAAGTGTTACTAAAAAGTCAGGAGTAACATTTTCCGATGTAGTCGCTACGACAACTTTCATCTCTTCTGAAATATTAATAGAGATTGTTGTATAAGGAGCTCCTTGTTTATGCTGATAATGAAACGCTTTAGATATTTCATGTTCTTGCAACGTATCATAAAACGATTTTACTTGCTCATAATTGTCGAACTGCAAATAAAATCGCTCACCTCCTCGAAGGTTCTCCTGTTGTAAATAACCGATTAATTTCTTTGAAAGGTAATTATAAAATTGGTTTGACATACTGTGCATCACCACTATCACTTTTTTTATCTATTAGATTCAGTTTATCGAATAACTGTACGATTTCTTCTTTTGAATAGCGATCAAAGAATAGACCACGAGCTTCTAAGTCAGCAAATACTTGCTTTAATGGTTTCCGTTCATCCTTTAAGCTTAATGCCGTCATAAGCAGTAGCATATCTTGACTAACATTCAACATATAACCGAGCGATCCTCTCGTTTTTAAGAAATACTTTTTCCCTATTTCTTCTATTGATAAAGAGTATCTATGGCGAGGTCCTTGCATTGTATCTTTTTCATATGCCTCTTCTATGCTACTGAATAGAGCATGAACAAGCACATCATAGTCTAATTCCAAGTTTTCTTCAAATAATTCTAAAGAGAGGTGCCCTCTATATTCCATCACCCAATCACGAAGCATTTCTAAAAATAAATTCTTATCCTTATCTTCCAATTTCTCATATATTGCTTTTAGTTCAGGATAACAACAAGCTCTGTCGACTCCCATTAAAAAATTCAAATGCTCTAAACAGTTGATATGGATTAACAAATGACGTGCTGCATCCTTAATCATTTGATAGCCTTGCGTATATCCTTTTCGATTTTTACTCGTAGACTCCCAGTCCAATGTAAAATACACTTCACTATTTTTTTCAAAATTAGCTCTAGAACCTTGTGAAAGCTTTAAGTTTAACTGTGTAATATAAAGAAAATAATAATAACTTAAAAACAAATAATAATGCGTTTTAAAATAATCTTTATGTTTTGCTAGGAACATAAAATCATCTTTAAACATATTTGAAATAAAAGGAATTTGATTAATATAACGTCCTTCTCTTTCATGTGGTTCTAAATGTTCTAATTGATTCAAAACGAGTCGCGAAATTAAATCTGTTGTATCTCCCTTACAAAAAACACCCTTAACTTCATCTTTTTCATCTAGCAATACATCGATAAGAAACTTTGCAATTTCTTGTTCCCCTTTTTTATCAGCACCCTCACTGAGTGACAAGTATTGAAACAGGTGCGGATGAAAAATCTTAATCGTACTATAATTATCCTGTAAAAATGTACGTAATATTTGTTCAAAATGTGATTGATCATCCTTCGATACATTTACAATCTTACTAGTCTTTCTAATCAAATCCTCAAGACTAAGTTCTTCTTTTAATTTATTCCCACTCACAAGGCGCGTAAATTCTCCTAAAACACCTTGGAATCCTCTCACAAACTTAGCGCGTTCTGTTCCCCTCGTAGTAAAAGGCAAAAGAGGTGCTTTTTTATTTATTGTGTGCTTTAAACCTACTTTGTTTGGTTTGACACCTAAAGAACTTCTTAAATCCTCTAAATTCTGTCTTTCAATCATTGTCTATTCCCTTCTAAACGTAAATTCTTCAAAATCTTCGTCATATGTTAATTTAAACGTTTCATTTCCATCTAGTTGAACAAACAATAGTTCTTTATCTCTATCTCCTAATTTCATCACTTTATCTATAAATTCAACAAATTGAATACAATCTTCTCTATCTTTTTTATTTGGACGGTATCCTTTTAACAACTTAACCATCATTTCATATAAAGGATAATCAATCTCTAAGGGAACTGTATGCTTTTTATCTTTATCAGAAAATGCAAGCACTACGTTCAATTTAAAGCGATTTAAAACTCCTTGTTCTCCCTCTTGTAAATGTACTACAGATGGTTTAAGGATAAGAGATTGAGCAACTTGTGCAGCCTCATTTGAATTATCCATATACACATAATCTGTTTTCGGGTTTCCATTCCATAAGAAAATCGATTTTTTCGCTAAATTATACATATCTTTTAAACCAGCTCGATTTCCAGTATTAAATGCATATAAATATTCCATGTATTTCTTATAAGTTTCATCTACAAATGTTTCATTTAACTTCTTCGACAAAAAGAAAGACATACGAATTAACGTTTTATTAAATATTTGTTTAGATGAACTACTTAATTCAAAGAAAGATCCCATTTCTTCCAATTCATCAACCCACCGTTCAAGACCATGTAAATCTAAATGCTTTTGAAAAGTATCCTTCATATTCACTGAGTTATTAAGCTCAATTAACATTTGATCAACGTTATTTGAACGATAATGAATCGGATCCATCTTTGTAATAACGGCTAATAATTGTGACTTATCTTGTCCACCAAATAATAAATTCGGTAATAGCGCTTCTGTTTTTTCAATAATCCCCGCACCTAAAAGCTCATCTTTTTCATGAGAAGGTACCAAAATATCATAGATAAAGTTAAGCATAGATCGTGTCGAGATAATCACTTTATGCTTAACAATCGCTTCTATTAGCATTCTTAAGATTCCGTCCCGAATTTCTTTTCTTTGAAGCAATTCGTAGTTAGTCATAAAAAATCCGCTTATATTACGTTCCTTATCCTTTAAATAAGCCCGATAAAATGGATTTGTTTCTGATTTCACTACTAATCGTTCCATAATTGCTGAAAAGTAATCCGACTTTGGCCCACTATTAGTCAATTCGAATGGTTGATAATCACTAAAGCTAATTAATTGAAAATAATTATTCGCTTGATTTCCAGTAACAGTAGAGGGCTCGAAAATTTCCGAAGCTAATATAAACTTTGTTAAAGTTTGATAATTCTCTTTTGCATAATTAGATTCGATAAAATTATGAAGTACCCCTAAGTTGATAGCTAAAATAAGTTTACATCCTGATTTTTCAATTTCGCTATCACTAAAAGGTTTTAGTTCTTCTGCTAATGTATCAAGAGAGCTCTTTTGAGGGTCAAAACTTTCAGTTGCATCATTATGAACAGAAAAATTAGCCATTAATTCATCATGTTTATTTTTCACATATGACAATAAGTGAGACTTCCCGTCACCTACGCTACCGCATAAGAATATTAATTGGGATTCACTTTTTCCTGCTGCATTCGCTAAAGCAGACATTAAATCATGTTGTATCGTTCTTTCAACATGTAAATACTCTTTAAAAGAACTAAATGCATTAGGGTTTTCTATTGCTTCCTGTGATGATTCTCTCAATTTTGAAAGCTCCCTAAGTAAATAACTTTCACTTTCTTCAAGAATGAAATCTTCCACATAACGTGCCTTTTCTACTTCTTCAACATGAATAGCTGTAATAATTTCGGTATTCTCAAAGTTATTATCTTGTTCCTCCACTTCATCAACCACCGAAAACACTTCATCTTTTTTAAAATCTTGTTTTTGGGCTGCCACTTCCATAAGAACCTTTAATTTTTCTTCTAAACTCGCAGATAATTTCTCTTCTAATCTTTCTACAATATCTATGTTAGTTTTAGGCTGCGGATACTTATACCTCGGAGCAACAAATTCATAACTTCCATACACTTCCATAAACCACACTGCAATTTGAAATAGATTTTTGTGCATTTTAAAAGCATTCTCTAATCCACCTTCAATATGTTCATGTACTGCTTTGTTCCCTAAGTATCGAATTGTATCGAAAGAACGTGCAATCTCTTTCGGTAAAATGTCTTCTCTTTCTAATTTTTGAATTCTATCTACTTGTTTTACATATTCTAAATCATAAAGTTCGTGTTCTGCCGCAATACGCTTTGATAATACTTCAGAAAATATTCTTCCCTTTATTAAAACCGTTTGCGGGTCTTGATAAAAACTCTCTTCGATGCTCTTTCCTATTTCCGCTAACTCAGGCAAAATGCCTTGTAAAAAATCAAATATATACTTGTGCAATGACATAACACCTCTTAATATATGGATACCATTTTTTATATTCTATATTATACAATATCTATAGAATGTTTGTTGTTATTAGGTACAAACAAAACATTTCCATCATATTCCAATCAGAAATCATATCTGTTCTTCATAAACTTCTCCACTTTTACATCTAATTTCTATAAATAGAAATAGCCTGACTCCGTATTAATACAGAATCAGGCTATTTCTATTTATGGTAAATACACCCTTCTTTATAGGAAGGTGTTCTAAATTCTTAAAGTAAGCTTAGTTGTACCCAACCACCCATTTCTTCCTCTTCTTTATTAATTTCTAAAATGCGTTTACTCATTCGTTCCACTAGCCCAACAACAAGTGCATTACCCATACAAAAATATCTGTTTCTTTGCGGCATGCCTGTATTTGTCCAATCCATAGGAAAACCGTTCAGTAATTCGCATTCCACTGGAGTTAAATATCTCAATCTTCTTGTGTATGGATCTTCAATAACATGGGAACTTCTATTACATGTTCCTTCACTTGTTAACATTGTGCGGCCTGGTTTTTCTAAATCATCAGGGAAGGCCATACCTCCCTCAGAATAGAAGTATTTGTGTCCAGTTGCTTTTGATATTCTTTCTTCTTTTTTTGAGCCTTTCAAATACTGAAGCTCTTCAAACTCTGTTCGACCTTTTTTATTCACATTATCTGTTTTTATATAATAAGATTCATCAGCTGGCCCAAAGTTATCATATGCTTTTTGAACAACTTCACCTAACGTTTCAGGTTCTTCGGTTACTGGAAGAACTTCTTCAGTATATACTTGTCCATTTCTCATTACACCAGCATTATAATATTCTGCTTTAAATGTATCCGACACTTCTACAATGTCATTTGGCAAAGTATATTGTCCTCTTTTTTTGTTCTCTAGATGTGCTTCATGCACATTAAATATTGGTGCAAAGAATCCATTTTTACATAAAATCTCTAACGATTCAGCCCCATCTTGAATAGAAGAAAAATGCGATTCTTTTAAATAAGCGAAAATAAATATCCTTCTTCTTCTTTGCGAGAACCCATAATCCGCAGCATTAATCACTCGCCACTCTACCCAATAGCCCGCATCTCGGAAGCTTGCTAACATAATAGAAAAGTCACGACCTCTTTGTTTCGCAGGTGACTTCAATAACCGATCCACATTCTCTAATAAAACAAACCTAGGCTTGCGATTATTAACAATGTTCATAATTTCCCAAAAAAGAACACCTTTTTTCCCTTGTATCCCTTTTTCGTTCGATAAAGTACGTGCTACCGAGTAGTCCTGGCAAGGAAAACCTCCTACTAATAAATCATGTTCAGGTACACTTTGCCAAACTTTAGCTATATCTTCATTTACATGTATTCCTTTATTTTCAAAGCGAGCTGCATAACAATTATATGCATGTTGTGCTTTAGTAGAGGGTTCCCACTGATTTCCCCAAAGAACCTCAAAATCTTCATTTGCTTCAAGACCTCGCCTAAAACCTCCTACTCCCGCAAAAAGTTCTACTACTTTCACCATAAATACACGAACATCCTTTCGGTATTTTATTTACCTATGCTTCATTATAAACTAAACAAAGTTACTTGAAAAGATCCTAGACAATTTTTTTTGCAGGGATAAAATCCCTTTTTATACTATTCAAATTGAATTTGTATAAAATTGAAAAATAGATTTTATTATATCCTAGCTTTATATTTAATATTTTCACTCTCCTGAGAACAATCACAAAGTAACTGCAGTCCCTATGCACTATACAAAACAGCAATATATTCAAGGAGGAGTTCTACTATGGAATACACTACTATAGAAGAATTAATGTTAAAAGCAAAAGAAGCTGAAGGAAAGACATTTGGTGAGATTGATTCGACTGACAGGCTTGCAAATGTTAAATCAAAAGGTGGCCTTGGTCAAGTAATAGAGGAAAGTTTTTTTGGATATGAAATAAATTCAAATGCAGAAGCTGACTTTGCAAATCTTGGTATTGAGCTAAAAGTTACACCATTTAAACGTAATAAAAACGGGACTTTATCTGCTAAAGAACGTTTAGTATTAAATATTATCAACTATATGGAAGAAGTTCATTCACACTTTGAAACATCAAGCTTTTGGAAAAAAAACGAAAAATTATTGCTTATGTTTTATGAGTGGGTAGCGGATATAGATCGTAAAGATTACCACATTACAAAAAGCCTGCTTTTCACATATCCTGAGGCTGATTTAGAAATAATTAAACAAGATTGGGAAACAATCGTAACTAAAATTCGATTAGGAAAAGCACATGA
This sequence comes from Bacillus sp. UNC322MFChir4.1, assembly GCF_000746135.1. Taxonomy (NCBI): domain Bacteria; kingdom Bacillati; phylum Bacillota; class Bacilli; order Caryophanales; family Bacillaceae; genus Bacillus; species Bacillus sp. UNC322MFChir4.1. Next base: position 116,745 of record NZ_JQKQ01000015.1, on the reverse strand, counting down.
ATTATCCGAAGGGGATACAAACTATTTAGGCGCCTGTACAAAAGGGTCAAATAAAAATTCGATTCGCCACCAACCCTGTTCCGAAACACCTGCAATGCAACGCGCTTTTTCATTAAAGCCGTCTTATATGACAGCACTAGTACGTAGGTACATTCAAAATGAAGAACTAATAAGCTTCACAAATGCAAATGAATTAAAAAGTAAATCTCTAGAAGAAATTCTTCACTCTAAATTTGAATCATATATAGGATTGACTGATAAAGAAATTGCTCAAAGGTTATCAGTGGATTACAAACCTAAATCAAAGAGTTTCGTTGCATCCTTAGTAAGCTCCTTATTAGGTATTAAAGGTACACATCTTGATGACATTGAAGAGTTTGCAAAAGCAAATATACAATTTAAAACAATTCGTTTAGAACCAAATGGTGCCCCTAAAGAAAGTATGTCGTTTGAAACGATTGATTTTAATCAATGGACAAATGAAACATGGGAAGAAAGTTATTTACGCGAAAGGTTTTGTGAAACGAAATTTTTATTTGTTGTTTTTGAATTTAAACAAACAAAAAAGGAAAATCCAGAACGTGAACTTTATTTAAAAGGAATCAAACTTTGGAATATGCCTGTCCATACAATAGAAAAAGAAGTAAAACAACTATGGGAAGAAGTTAACAGAGTGATAAAAGAAGGAATTCAAATTCAGTATAAGAAACGCGGTGATAAGGAAGTCGAAACAAATAATTTGCCAAAGAGCAACTTTAACGGCGTCACACATGTACGCCCTAAAGCTAAAGATGGCTCAGATAAAGTAACATTACCTGACGGACAGCAAATTACGAAACAATGCTATTGGTTGAATAATTTTTACATAGCAAGTGTTATTAGTGATACAAACTAATAACTATTTTAGATAAGGTTAACACTAGAATCACCTATCAAACTGTTAGAAGTTAAAACAAGCTCTAATTTAAGGTACGACAAATAGGACTGAGCGGAGTTCACTCAGTCTTATTTTTTACAATTTTCTCTTGGATAGTCCTTCATGGAAAACTGCTTGGATTTCTAGTATTTCATCATTTCTAGCCTTGTTGCGGATGAAACTTTTCATTCTTGAAAACTCATTTCGTCGATAATAATTCGGAGCGTTGTTTCCCATTAGATGAACTCCTTCTTGTCAAGTAGGGAAACCATGAAATCTCCTCTTAACCAAAAGTACTGCTTGTACATCTTAATACCATTAACTTCTTCGGGCTTGCGAGAAGAGTCTGTACCAGTACCTCTCAAGAAAGCTTTCCCCTCAGCAGATTTAGGAAAGTTTAAATGTGTTTTAGGTTTTCCATTTTTATTGTAAATAATCTCATCCGTATCTTTGTATCTATCTATTATTTCCTCAAGTTCTTTATCTTCTACAAGTTTTTTAGTTCGCTTCCACAATTCCCTAATTTCAGAATTAATAAACTCTTCGTCAAATATAAGTCTCTTAAATCCTACAAATTTATTTTTCTTTAACGGTGAATCCTTATACACTTCCTCAAAAATCAGAAACACAAAGTTATGGTCTGAGAAATAGCTAAAAATATCACTTTCTTCAAAATCAGAAGCATTTGTCCAATCATCAAAGTTCACTGAACTGAATTTTGTATCTTCGGTTCTTTTACCGTCAACTGTAAGCGTTATTGATTTAGGGATAATTCCAACTTTGCTAAATAATCCAACATTCTTTAATTTAGCTTCATCAGAACCAAAATACTTTGCCATCACACGTTCGATAACTCCTTTGTTGTTATTAACATTCAGGCTCATATCTATCATAATTTCTTCAAGAGATTTACCTTTATACTTTTCAGAAAAAGCGTGAAGAATATTATCGAATTCCGTGAAACTAGTAACGTTTCTATCTTTTACATGAGGGTTCTTATCAAAGTGCTGATGAATTATTTCTCTCAGAAACGTTTCTTTTAACCTAAACCTTGGCTTTTTCGGCCATTTAGGTGCAGTATCCATCACCATCATACTTTCGGTCAACCGTGAAATTTGATGATAACCTTCTTCGGGGTTATTGGGATTATCTATCTTCTGCTTAATAATGAAGTCTCTTACAATATTCCAGTCGTTTTTAATCCTTTCTTTATCCACGGGAGTCATGTCGTAAAAATGATAGCCTTGAACGAAGAATTTTTTGTATTCCTGTGTTGAAACTTTATCTTTAGAATTGTAAAAGTAGTACACGAATAATAGGTGTTCTAGCTTACTCCATAAGTGCGACTCGTCAAATTCCTCTTCTGTGATATCAGCTTCTTTAAGGAATACACCTGTTACACTCATGCGTTCTTTAGGAATTAGATTTTTCTTCTCTTTAGCGGTTAAAGTTCTATCTCCAATATCTTTTCTAAGTTTTTCAGGGAGCTTCAATCCAGTAGTTTTTACCTCTGTATCAGTCCCATCAACAATTATGTCTGGGCGTGGCTTGCTATCAAGAGGATAGCCTAACACTGATTTTTCAATTACATGACCTGCAATTCCTTTGTTCTTGGATTTATATTCAAATACTTTTTCCTTATCTATTTCACCGAGCGTTTTATCAACTATTGCATCAAACATTTCAAGTATTTCTTGTTTTGTGAAGACATGATTTGCTTCCATAGCATTTCCTCCAATTCTTTTTTTCGCTAACCAAGAAATGAAAAAATGGGAACTTTGATAGGTACAATTGGGGCATTTGAAAAGTTTATTGATCATTTAAAATCTATGATGAATCAACTTAGTGTTCCGCTTTTACTCATAGGACTAGAAGCTCCTAAAACCTTTAAAATTATTGAAAGAAAAGAAAATGTCCGTAAGTTCAGGAAAGTGGTAAGGCTAAATGAAGACGACTTCCATAATGATTTGTTTATATAAGTTTTCAAATGGAATTACACTAACAAAAAGGAACTTAATTGTTTAATTAAGTCCCTTTTTGTTTAAATCATGGTCTTCCTAAAGCCTTTCGCCTCATAATCCTTTGAATCAAAATCCTTCACAAATGGAGAGATTATTTCCTCTGGTCTCTCTGAAGCCGTATAATAAAGGAACACCGCTTGCTTGGTCCTGGTTAATGAAACGTAAAGGATGCGTTTTTCTTTTTCTTCGATTTCCTTTTTATCATCCAAGAAATCCTTTGAAGCAACCGACTTTTTCTTGTTTAAATTTTCAATTTCATCTTTGTGTGGGTAATAAAACTTACTAAAATCCAAGATGAACACATAATCAAACTCTAAACCTTTAGTTGTTTTAGCTTCAAGAAAATAGATTTCTGGCCCTGCATTCTTTGCTCCTTCATTCCTACCATCGACTTTTTGAATATAAGTATTAAACGTGAAAAAACGACCAAAGAATGTTTTCATATCCCTTTCTTTTTGTACATCATGCTGTCTATGAATAATAGCAAAGGTTGCTTTGGGATTCTTAGCATATAATTGAGCGATTTTATTCCCAACGCCTGTTAACATTTTGCTATGCGAAGCAAACGCTTGAATTACAGGCTTTTCACCCTGCCGCGGGAAGTATTTCTCATCATCATACCTTGAATCCTCTTGTGAGCGCGAAAACTGCAAGGAATTGGCTAGTTTCATAATTTGGTAAGTAGACCTCCAATTTCGCTTCAGCACTACATTATGTCCACTTTGAATATTAATACCCAATGCTCGATAAGAAAATGGACTGCTTTTATAAATCCGTTGTCGCTCATCACCACTAAGGGTGAGAGTTCCTTTATTAATATTGACAAGCACCCTTAGCTGCATCGGCTGCAAATCCTGAACCTCATCAATAAAAATATGATTATATTTTTCCTTATTTAACAAACGATGAAGATTTTCCATAACAAGTAAGGCATAATCTTCCCTGTCAATACGGTTATAAAAATCCTTCTGTTGGTCTTGACGATAATATTCAAAAAGCCTAAAAATTGTTCTTCGCTGTTTAACCGAAACATTAGGGAGTTTTCCCCTTCCCACCCGTTCACAAGTTAAATAGTCTTCAGGCGTAATAAAACCATTGCCTTTCATCCATGAAAATTCATCAAAAAGAAAGGCAGTGTTCCTCGTTTTTTTTATCGTATGAATAGACGGTAAGTTCTTAAATTCTTCCGTTTCAAGAAAGTCCATCAACCGAAGCATCGTACCCCTAACATGATTTTCATTCTGATTCAAGTTATAGTGACTAGTCTGGAAAAACCTCACACGAACACCGATAGATGTTAATAGATGGTAGGCAAGCTCATGAAACGTATAAAAATGGACTGTATGATTATGTTCCCTAAGATATTCATAATACTCAGATTGCCTAAAACGGTTCTCAGCATCCTTTACAAGCTCTTGATTAAAAGAAACAAACAAAAAACGCTTTCCAAAATCCTCGGACATTTTTTGAATCATCCTTGTCAACAGGGTGATGCTCTTCCCACTTCCAGCACTTCCTTTCACAAGCAGGTGTGTTGAATTCATTTTCGCTACTTTTTGCTGTTCATCGCTCAATTCAATATTTCGAAGGAACTGGGAAGTACGTCCCGAAATATCCTCTTCGATACTTGGAACATGTGAAAGGGCATCAAAAAGAATAGAAAAAGCGCAATCGAGTTTCTCCTTATTAGAATCAAACTTCGGCTGTATCCATGTCATTGTCATCAAATCCTTTTTTTGAAATATCAACGGCATAATATGCATCTTCACAATACCCAGCATGTGGACATAGCTTACAAAATAAAGACGGATTCGCCTCAGCGAGAACACTCGTTTGCGAAGCTAATTGTTGAATCATTTCTGCTTTTTGTCTCCTAATTCCGGACGTTGGGGTAAAAGCCGACTGCCAATTCTCATTTTCAAATGCTCCTCGATGGGTCAAAAATTGAAAATAGAGCATGCTCTCTGGATATTCAATCTCAGCAATCTTTCTCCTTTTTCCAAGTCCATACTTCCGCATCCCAGAAACAAAATCTTCATTCATATTCTGATCAATGATAGTCCGTAAGCTAATATTTGTCATGTGCGGAAACATGAGTTCAAGCATATCTATGATTTCTGGTTTTGTTTTTCCAATCGAAGCATAGATTTTCACGAGATTTCCAATTAAAAACCCTTGGTGAAATGATGAATGATAGGTGGCAAAGCCATCAACAATTGAACTGTAAAAGAAGCGTTTTTTACACAGACTCATTTCGGCAAATTCCTCCTGTGGAAGCTGCCCCAGTCTGTCTTGCATCATTTCCAAATCAACTCCATTAGAAGTAAATTTCGGTGCGATGTACTCATATGTATCCTTCTCCAGTTCTCCAGCGGATTCAATATTAACAATTTCAATATAAATTGACTTGTCTAAATTTTCGTATTCCCCCCAATTCTTAACCCAAGATAAACAAACTTTTCGACTAAAACTTAAAGCGAGAAAGAACAGGTATCTTGAAAACGCTAAGGAATACTTTTTTCGAAATACATACATATCAGCTGAACGATTATCAAGTTTAGTAATCAATTCAAACGATAAAGGCCACGGCATCGGTGCGGACGTTTCTGGAAAATGCAGCTCATCCATTCCACATAAGTGCAATTCCTCAAAGTCATTACGTAAAATCAAACCATCCAAATCGGCCATCTTAAATAATTGAGGCTTTTTCACACCTTCATCTTTTTCTACTTCATGATGATTTAGATTTTCGTACAGTTCACTAGTATGAGTATCTGGGGAACCAATAAGTGTCTGATCCGGATTCTCAAGTCCATTTTTCAAAAATACAATGATAGAATCAGCTAAATCACCGATATGATAACTCTGTTCATCTTTGATTGGCTTTGTAAGCATCTCCTCCAGTTGATTCACCAACATCCGTTCAATATCGCCTGCTAAAGAACTTTTCAAGTTAGAATCGTTAAGCAACTGTTGAATCCGTTGAAAATGAGTTTTGATGGTAATTCGTTCTTCTTTAATGTTAACAAGGCGCCCGGCATCTTCTACAAATTTTATAAGGAACTGCTGCAATTTCTTCAAAACAGACAACGGAACGGAAAAATAGGAAAAACGAAGGACAGGGCTAATCCTTACCGCTTCCAAAAAATCATTCTTCTTCAAATCATGCTTTTTAAAAACCTGAACAGATGCCTTCTTTGCATCAATCAAAGTTTGAAACTGTACCATCCACTCACCTACAGCACTGCAATTTGTAAAATATGGAAGAATAGCTTTAAGTTGCGCTGTATAATTACGGGCATTCTCTCCTTCAATTTCTAGCCAGCCAGACGCGAAAGATTCCATTAAGATTTTATCTGTCAAAAAGTAATCCTTGCGGTCCTCATCCCAAACGGAATGAAGATGAAAAAGGTATTGTCCAATTGGATAAGCGAGAAAATGGCGGTCCTCCAAAAAAGAGTCTGGACAAAATTCCTTTATCCTTTCCTTTAATCTATCATTATTCGGCGAAACATAGCTGACCTCATTTTGTAAATCTTCAACAAATTCCACCATGTACTCATATGGCTTTTCCGTTACACTTTTAAGGTTTCCCATGCTATTCTCATTTCCCTCAAATCGGGAGGCAAACAGAATACCATTTAGCGTCTCGTCATCTCTTGTTATCTTCCAGTCTTCTTTTTTAGCCCAGCCATATTTTTCTGAGAAATTCTCATCAAGGAACGAAAACACCGATGGATAGTCAGTGTGATAGAGGTTTAAAAAGACAATATTTACCCCCAATTCCTTCCACTTCGTAAAAAGGTAGTGCTGTACAGGAGAAATATAGTAAAAGCCGTGCAATACCACGGTATTGTTCGTTAGTTGAATCTCATCTTTATTAAATACATCTTTAATTTGTTCGAGGTTCTCTACATTTTTAGCTGCCTCGTTCATATAAACTTCAAAATTAGGTTCCATAGCTTCCCAAAGATCACAAAATAAATCTTCTTCTACTTTTGTAACATTCGGGCGTAAATCATTTGGAGTCAAACCAATTTCCGTAAAATTTCTCATCGTAATCAACAAATTTAATTTATTTCGTTTAAAGGAACGAATCACCTTTGGATTACACAAATCATTCCAATTTCTTAATAAATCAGAAAGTTGGGTATACTGAATAAATCGGTTCTCAGGAAGATTCCATTCAGGATAAAACAAGTCAATGATAGCTCCTGACGATTTAACATTTGGAAGATTCATCCGCTGTTTTACTCCGGTTTCCAATGATTTTGTCGCACAAATATGGAGACAATTTATATATGGCTGGAACTCCATTTTTTGATGAAAATTATATGGATTTTCGTATGTTAAAACTGTGACATTCCCACTCATATCAATCATCCTATCTATATCGGGTTAATAATCTTGACCATGTCCAATGGAAAGCGTCATTCTTCAAATTACGCATCAGAATTAACTCATTTTTCGCACGTGTCATCGCCACATATAACAACCGTGTTTCCTCTTTAATTGACTCCGTTTCGTCATACGAAGAAAGACGAGTGAAATAGTCATTATGCCGCATTTCATAGCCAGGTTTGCTAATAGACCAACCTACCATTTCTTTTTTGTCATCAAAAATAATTTTGCTAAATGAAGAAGTAAATGGTCTTTCAGTAAATGGAATAATGACCGTGTGATACTCGAGTCCTTTGGCACGATGAACGGTTAGAATGTGGACACGATTTAAACCTCCACTTGTTGCTTCAAAGGAAACTTCCTCCTCATCACGATTTGTTGCAATCTGTATTTGTAGCCAATCAGCAATTTGATTTAATGAAACAAAATCCTCCGAAAACTTTTGATGAAGCATTTCAAACAATTTCCCAACAGTAAGCTCATATTTTCGCGTTTCATTTTCCGCCTCTTTTACCAGTTCTTCCTCAGAATAGTCTGTTCCATAAGCAACTCGAAGTTCATCTAACTTCCGTGAAAATACCCAGTTGTAAGGCTTTCTTTCTTTTATAATCGTTCTTAATACGGAGAGAACTGGTTGATAGGAAAGACGTTTTTGATATTTTTCAAATGGAAAAGTAGTCGCCTGTTTGAGGATTTCAACCGTTTCAGTTGTATATCTTCCACCCTCTATCAATTCTGGCAACAAGTATTTTTCCACTTGGCCATACGGACCCGCTAAAAGATTCGCGACATATTTACCGTTATTAGGAAATAACAAAGCTAATACAAGGGAATAAAAGTTTCTAACTGGTGGTGAAAGAAAGAAGTCTCCACCTACTTTTAACTTCGTAGGCAAGGGTTCCTGTTCCTCCCTACACCAACGATTAATCATCCTAGCCTCTTCAATTGTCCTCGTTAAAATTGCCAACAGTTCCGGCTTTTCTCCTTGCTTTAAGGATTTATTTAACGCTTTAATTTGTTTAAAACGCTCCTTGATAAATGGCATGATGCTAGTCCTCATATTCTCCTTCGTGTCTTCCCTCTTGTTTTGAATGACAAGTGGCATATCTTCCTGGCCATATTGCATTCCTTGTAATTGATCATGTTTGTCATCATATTGGAGGAATTCTTGCTCTCCCCACCAAGCAAAAAACTTATCCATTTCTATTAATAATTTGTGTGTAGTTCGATAATTTTTATTTAAATAATAATCGTCACTATTGATTGTGATACGGCGCTTCTCCAATGCTTTTTCTAAAATTTCAAAAGCCGTGTGGTTCGCACCCCTAAAACGATAGATAGATTGCTTAGTATCCCCGACAACGAAAAGAACCGAACCAAATGCTTCCTGAATCGTGGCAATTAATCGAATTTGGACATCATCACTATCCTGAAATTCATCAACAAACATATATGAAATCTTCGTAGATAATGTCTTAAAAGCTTCTGCTCCATGATTTTTCCTAATAAAATCAATTTGTCTTGTCAGGTCATTCATCATCACGGCATTGAGCCTCTCTTTTTCTCTATCAAAACGATCTTCCAACTTCCTAATTACCGTCTGAATCAAGTCATTCAATCGTTCATTTCCAGGCTGAGCCTGTCCAAAATTCACCTTATGAATAATTTCATCGGAAGAAAAGCCCTGCTGCTCGAACTTTTCCCAGAAATCTTGAAGAATATCAACAAGTTCATAAAATTTTAACGGTGATAGAATTGATTCAATTACCCCATTCTTTTCTGCAAGCTCAGCTTTAAAATAATTGTTTAACTCTTCCTCTATCCAACGTCTCTTTTCATTCTTAAAACTTCGCAACTGGAGGTTTAACCCGAACCCTCTTAGAGAACCAAGTTCTGTCAACAATGTCTTTGAAAAAGAGTGAATAGTCTTGATACTCATTTCGTTCAGTTCCTCAAGCAGTGATAATAACTGTTTTGATCCTGTCGCTTTTGAACGCAGAAAAAGCTGTTCTCTTAATTTTTTATGCATATTTTGTGCAGCATCTCTAGTAAAAGTAATCATAATAATTTCAGATGGCTTCACCTTTTCTTTCAACAAAAGATAAAGGACACGATCCACCATAACGGTCGTTTTTCCGGTACCCGCTCCAGCCTTGACCATAATATTTTCTTGCAACGGAGCATGTTCAATTTTATATTGTTCAATATTAAACCTCAAAAAAGCGCTTACAATTTTATTTAAGCCTTCATGCATTTTACCATCCGCGATGGTAATAGTTTCATCTATTAAAACATTCTCAATCATGATATTAAATAACTTTGCCTTCTTAAAAGGTTCTAATTCTTGATACGTTCGATTTAAATGAATTTCTTGATTTGTAAATAAAAGGACTTTTACTCCTCTTTTCATTAAGTTGAATAAAAAGTCCGATTCCTGTTCCACTTCTTTCGAATCAGCAAACATGATGTATGAATATTCAATTAGTTGATTCACCACGAATCCCCTTCCCTAGAAACCTTGTCGAAATTATACTCATTCTACTATTATAGTATACTTTTTTCCATATCCTAGCATGAACATTTTTCATATCTTGGTTTGTGCAAAGCAAAAGGTTTTATATAAAGCAAAATTATAAACAACTAAGGAAAAATGAGAATATCATGAATATATAAAGATATTCATATGTATTAAAAAACCACGACTTTCTTCTACAATTAATTCAAAATACGCCAACATATTAACCGAAAACTGAACAACTTCTAATAAAAAACCTCTTAACACTGAAGTTAAGAGGTTGCCAGCAGGAATCCCATGAAAAAAATAAAGCGAACTTAGCACTATTTCAATACATCGAGAGATGGTATAACCGTAAGAGGATTCATAGTAGTATTGGTTATAAAACTCACCAAGCAATAGAAGATTTAGCTAAAAAAGTAGCTTAGATTTAACTTTTTTGTGTCCGAAATATTGACTCAAATCCAAAAGAACAAATTACAAACTAACTAAATAAAGAATAAGAGCCGAATGTTTCTTAGAATAGGAGATTCGGCCCATTTTATGTCGAGATTTGCTTAGCGTACTTTTTCATTAAAGTGTGGGCGGTACTCCATACAGAAACTGACATATAAAAACGCTATCCTTTCTTACAATCCTATAGAAAGAATAGCGTTTTTTGTTTCGATAACGATGTGGCGATACCACAATAAGAAGTTTTGAATTCTAGTTACTATCTCATCAAATGATTGAATATTTACATTTAAATGATCAACTATTTATGTTTTAATATTTCTATGTACATAAAAGGTATAATTGGAAAATTATATTCAATATGTTTTAAGAAAGGGGAATGTTTTTTATATGGAAACTCCAGAAAATCAATTTAAACGTGCACTTAATCCTTGGTTCTCCATTTGGATAAAACCACGTGATACAATGAAAGAAATTTTCATATCCAAACCTAAGAATGTGTTTTTACTTATTTTATTAGGCTTATTCGTACAGGTTTTAGATCGAGCATCTTCCAAAAATATGGCAGATTCAATAAGTAGTCCATTTCCACTAATCTCAATAGTTATATTCAGCACCTTCGTTGGTGCCTTAATTTATTATTTTTTGCTACCCGCGTTATTAAATTGGGTAGCAAAAAAATTTGGTGGACAAGGTGACTTTGAAAAAACACGTTACTCTATTGCCTATTCTTATATCCCTTATGTTTATTCTCTTATATTCGTTTGGGTGCCTTCATTTTTCTTGTTTGGGATAGAAAACTTTACGAGTGAGACACCGAAAATGGATAGTAGCACAACTTTAACGATTTTGTTCCTTATTTTTGGCATAATTGATTTAGTTATTGGAATTTGGACAATCATTATTTCCTTAAAATGTTTAGGAGAAGCACACCAATTTTCAGCATGGAAAGCATTAGTAACAACAATAGTGTCCTTTTTGATTATCATTCTTCCATTGGTAATAATAGTAATACTTATAGCAGGGGTTACAACCCTTTAATAATTTATTTACTTCTTATAGACTTTCCTACTTCAAATTCAGGAAAGTCTATCCCGCTATTCGTGGGCGCGATTGCTAAACAATGAGCAGACGCTATATTACTTGTCTGTTCTATAAATGATTGAATGTAAATAATTAAGAAACCCAGCTCATCTTCTCATGTGAAGGTAGCTGGGTTTTTAAAGTTAGATATGCAAAATAACACTTAAAATATACGTAGGCTCCTTTTTAAGCCTTTTCGTTATACTCATTTTCCATTGTCCCTATAGCAAATATGATTCTGAATCTTTATTTTTTCTTCTTATTTATCCAAACGTTTTCTACGTGCTGTTAGTAATATTGACTTGCTGCGGTGTACTAGTGGTTAACACTTAAAAATAGAGATATAAAAGAATCATCGTGACCACTGAAAAACTTCCATTTTTCCTCTCATAAAACACATGTAAAACAAAAAAGGCGACTTTTCTTTCAAAATTGAACGGAAAGTCGCCTTTCTTTCTATATTTTGTTCCTTTTTTCTTTTAGTAGGTTCATAACACATCACCATCAAGTTAAGAAAAGCAAATACCACAAAACGAAAAAATAAGCTTTTTTGTTACAAGTTATTACAAAATTTCGTTCTGAGGATACTATAAAATTTTAGCTTGATGGGCATCGGGTACCACCAGCATTTTGGAAAAAACACGCTAAGCAAAAAACAACTAGCCCCTCGTAGGAGGTACTAGTTGACGTAAAATTCGTTATCTGAAATAAAAAAGATTTACAGAACAAAGAATATAGATTATGTATCCATGGAGATGCAGTCCCAAGCTTCATTTCTATAACTGATTAGCCAGAACAAGCCTCTTCGTCTTTCAACAACAATACTTTCCTGCATACCAGCAGTTGCTTCTCTCCCATTAATTCTATCATGTACACAGGCCCAATGAAGCCGATAAATGAGGTCGGCCTCGTCCAAAATCTCTTCTGCACTTCGTAATCTTGTTTGTTGATAAAATTCATTAAAAGAACCACAATTAGAAACGAGTTTAATTGCGTAATGACAGTCACAGACCTCTTTTGGAAATTTCAGTGTATTCACGAGACCTATCGACCAAAGTAAAACCCATTGAGCTTCATACTGCCATGCAATCTGTATGGCTTCTTTCTGGTCAGGTTGCTCTGAATTTAGGAAATCTCTTTCCTGCTTCGTTAATGATTCAACCACATCGAATTTTTTCAGCAGCTCCATGACGAACTCTTTGGAAGTTTTCAAATCTCCTTCTTGGGCAACATCACAAGCATATTGTATAACAATCAGCAAAGCTACTGCTCTCTTCGTAATCTCTTCTCGACTTCTCAACTGAATACTTGTCAAAGGCGGCAATTGAGGCAACCCTTCGATATATGGAATCCCTTTATCTTGCAGGTTGCTTATCGATTTCTGCCTTCTTTTTTCCCCATCGATAGAAGTACTTTCCTGTCGCATTATTATCTTCGTACACGCGTGAGGAGTAAATTCTGAAGGACCAGAGGATCCATCTGGAAATACGATTACTTGTCCATCCTTCCCGATGAGAGTACGATCAGGGATAAAACCAATACCGTTTACCTGATTGAGTAACTTAAGGAACAGTTCCACGTAGTCATCACTATAATCCTTCTTCGTCTCTATAGCAATTATGGTATTAATTACAGAAATCTGTGCCAAAACCATCGTCTTAAGGCGTTCTTCTTGAAATGCAATTTGATCGTACATATGCATCATTCCAGGAATATTATTGGAAAAATAATCAGGAGATGATTCTTCAGAATCCACCCGAATAATAATTTTATTTTTGCCAAATAGTCTCTTCGATTGAATAGTATATTCATTTTTATTGCGTACAACCTTGAATCCATTTTGGAAAACTTGAGTAATGAAACCTTCTATATCATTTGTATCGTTCCTTGATGCAAATATCGTGAAAAATCTCAATTTTCCCCCTCCTCTAATGCTTATATTCAACTTAGCTATTAAATTTAGAAAAACAAAAGAACATAATCTGTTTAGCATACTATACGTGACTAATATATTAAACAGCCTTTTTATTATGGCTTGTTCTTCAACTAAAGTCCGTATTAGTGAAATAATCTAATCTATGCTCTTGAGCTTCGATACCACTATTCTCCTTTTGGCTTATAACCGATATCGACCATTGATTTGTTAAAATCATCGATCCGATTAACGTCTCTAACCACAGGCATTATATCAATGATAGGCTTTGCCATTAGTCCGTTTACGGATGTACTGCCAATGTGGTGAATATCAATGATTTCGGGGCCGAATATCTTATGCAATCTATTAGCTTCTTCTTCAAACATTGAAGGCCATTTCTCGTTATATGGATTCGCTTCAACTTTTCTCATTCAGATCCTCCCATTTAATTGTCTTAATTGTTAATATAAATAATTATACTATCCCGTTAAGAGTACCGCCATATGTCCATCAACTTAGCGGTTTTTTAACACCCAAAAACGAAAAAATTGGCTTTTTCATTACAAGTTAGCACAAAATTTCGTTCTGGGGGTAGTTGTATCTTCTTAGCTTGATGGTGATGGGGTCATAACAGCGAATATAGTCATTGCTCCTTGCATACATGGCTATTTTTATAAAGAAAATTTCTCCACTCATCTTTACTAGACTAATAAGTTTAATCTAGCACAGCCGGAATAACACATTCCTTAATCAGCTCCCATCTATCACGAGGATTAAAGATAAATTCAGATGCAATCGCCACAACGAGGTCTTGCTCTGGAACACAACAAATAACATTCTCACCATCGCCTCGTGCTAAGTACGCAAAAATCCCGTCCTCTTCATGTACCCACCACAAATAACCGTAATTATTCGCATTCATCATCGTCGATTCATCAATCCACGTCTTGGAAATAACCTGATTATTGTCCCACATACCACGATTCAAATATAAAAGACCAAAACGCGCCATATCACGGGGAGTGAGCGTAAGTCCCCATCCTCCAGTGGAGTTACCATTTGGATCTTTCACCCACCCTTTCACATTTTTCCCGAATAAGTCCTCAAATCCAAATGAGTTCATTTCATGATCCGGGATTTCTTTCATGCCGATGGGTTTGAATAAGCGTTCGTTAGCAAATTCACGGGCACTTTTGCCCGTGCTGCGAGTGATAATGGCTGAAAGTAGATGTGCTCCTGCGGTGGAATATTTAAACTCTCCAAGTTTTCCTTTTTCACCTAGCATATCGAGGGTATATGTTACCCAGTTTGGTTGTTGGCACAGTTTATCTAGTGGTTCATGCCAGTCCTCAAATGGGTATGGTGCTGTCATGGTGAGAAGATGGCGTATTGTGATTTCCTGCTTTTGGGCAGCATCAGAAACATATTCGGGGAAAAAATCTAGTACTTTCTGATCTACACTTTGAATGTATCCTGCATCTATGGCAATGCCAATGAGGGCAGAAATGATACTTTTCGTTACAGATGCCACATGATGCGTATCATCTGGGCCGTAACCATTATAATATCTTTCGTATGCAATATTTCCTTTTCTCACAACAACAATACCGTTTATATTGTTGTAATCGGATTTTATCGTAGATTCAAGCGCTGAAAGTTTTTCAGGATCCATTCCCAAAATTGCTGGGTCTGCAGTTGGCCAGTCATTTCTTTTCATGATAGATACCTCCTGTTTTATTTAGCGAACGCTGCTATTTTTTCTTCACTGGAAAATACACCTCTGTCACAATATCCTCAGGAACGGTGACTTGATTGGGGTCAGTTATATATACTTCATATGGTGAGTTTATCAATTCATATCCTTCCTTTTCAGTCCATTCCATCAAGTTAGCATATACCGATGTTAATCCTGGATAAGCCCCCTTTAAAACAGACTTTGCACAAAGGCTTCCGGGCAAATCTCTCGTTCCTTTTACAGCCTCTTCTATCGGAATCGCAAACTCTGTATCATTGCCAGCAGGATTGTATTCAGAGCTGTGATAAATCGTCATTGGCTTGCCAAGCAAGGTGAGCTTTTCCGTGGCGATCTTTTCATATAGACTGCTAAAATAGTTTCCGTACCCTGCAGCATAATCATCGCTACTCATCATCTGACGTATGGAAAGGATATTCAGTGGTTTTGTTTCCACAAGTTGTACTTCTATATTGTCAAGGTACGACATAATTGGTATGCCGTTTTCTAAATTGAGAATGTCATTGCTCATTTGGTTTAAGGTATATGCAAAGGCATTTAGCTTTTCCTGGATTTCCTTTCTTTTGCGATGAAGAGTAGAAAACAGTTTCTCTTCTGACTGATCCTCTTCCGATTCCAAAACGGCTTTAATTTCTTCCAGAGAAAAATGATAAGACTTCAAACGGTTGATAAAGAGCATCGTTTTTAGTTGCTTGATAGAATAATACCTATAACCATTTTCAGGATTAATCTCATCAGGGTGAATTAATCCAATTTCATCATAATATCGAAGTGTTTTTGTTGATACTTCGCATATCTTTGAGAATTCTCCAATTGATAGCAAGGGGGCCCCTCCATTTTTCATATTTTTTTACGGATAAAATGCTTTGTTCTATTCTTTTATACAGCTTACCGTAGGGGGAAAGTCAACTGCAATAATACTCCTAACACTTCAAAAAACACTCATGAGAGCATAGTCATCAAGTTAACAAAACAATCCAGATTCCCCCATACAATAAGATTATTTTCACTATTTGCGCATTTCTTTTCACTTCTTGCACAATATAGAAAAGAGGTATAAACAGGGAGAGAAAATCCATGTCCAATCAATTAGTAAATTTACGAATTGATTTTGCGTTTAAACAGCTATTTGGCACAAGTGGTAGTGAAGATATTTTAATCGCGTTTTTAAATGCCATGCTAGCAAACTCTTTAGAGGCTCCTATTTTATCACTTCAATTAGAAGATCCCCATTTACATCGTGAATACGAGGATGATAAGTTATCAATTCTAGATGTATCTGCTACATTAGATACAGGAATAAAAATTAATGTAGAGATACAGTTGAATAATACCCATGATATGATTAAACGTAGTTTATATTATTTGGGGAAACTGTACACTTCACAATTACAAAAAGGTATGCCTTATAGTTCACTTCATCAAACCATTACAATCAACTTATTAAACTTTGCACTGTTCCAAGAGTATGAAGATTTCCACACAACAGGAAAACTATGGAATATGCAAAGACAGAAAGTATTTAGTGAGGATATAGAAATTCATGTTGTAGAAATCCCGAAATTGATGCAACAATGGCGGGAGGAAAAAATCAATCCGTGGAAAGATTCTTTTGTTCGTTGGCTGTTACTATTGCCAGCGAATGAAGATGAACACTTAACACAAACATTGGAGGATATTGCTATGAACCAAGATCCTATTTTACAAAAAGCAATGGATAAGTGGGAGCGTATGAGTCAAGATTCTTCCTTCCGTAAAGAGTATGAAGCAAGGGAAAAAGCCTTAATGGATGAGGCTGCGAAGTTTGCTCATGCACGTAACAAAGGAAGAGAAGAAGGAATTCAACAGGGAAAGATCCAAATGATTCGAGGAATGCATGAAATTGGAGTTTCACTGGAAATGATTGCGAAAGCAAGTAAATTGAGTATCAAAGATATAGAACGTATTTTGGAACAAAAATGAGTGAGTAGTGAGGACTATCTTGGTTTGAGATAGCCCTCCACTACTCCTATCTATTTACAGCATAATGCTTCAAAATACTATTAATAAACTCTATATCAAATTCCTCTGTATCAAATTCGCCGAGCCATTCTATCATCTCTTCATCTAGCTCACCTTCGCCTTTTAAGGCTGCTTGAATTTCACTGTACATGTAAACACCGCCGCAATCTTCGGGCGGACATGCACGCTTTCCTTTTAGGCATGTCGGAACCGTAATTTTCTCATCAATTGGCAATATTTTTTCTAGTACTAGCTCATGCTCCCAATCATCACCGAAGTCATATGTATACAAACATTTTTGCTTTTCTTCTGTGATCAATTCTCCTATTTGTGTCTCTCTAGCATCATATTTTTCCCTTGCAGATGGAAAGAATTCAAAGGAATCATCTAATATCTCAACAAGTGCGTCTTTCGTATCGAAATTATATAAATGAGAGTCTTCCCATCCCATTACAATTTGAATAATAGTGTGTAATTCTTCAAAGGTTACTTGATTATCGATAAGAAACCTTCTCCAAATTGGTGGACGCATTCCCTTTAATGTAATCTTAAATTGATAGATAGCAGGTTGTACGGACTTTTTCTCTCTTCTCTTTGTTACGTCTTGTCCACCAACAAACGCTATAATTTCTGCCAAACGTTCTTTTTCTACAGGTGGCATTACCGTCCAAAGGTCAGTTTTCTTTATCTCCTCAATGAGATCTAATACGATTTTGTTTATTAACATTTTGAAACACCTTCTTTCTTCATATCTTATACGAATCATTATAAACGATTTTTTAGCATATATAATTATTGATTAACAGATTTTTTAATCTACACCGCCTTACTTTTCATCACTATCAATCAATAATGCGATATCGACCACTTTCACCAATATATCGGCGATTCTTTGAATATATCAGCGCTTTTCAGAATATATCGGCGCCTCGACACGAAATAAAGCCCCTTCGACAAATTCCGCCGCACAAAAGAGGCCATCCATCAAGGATAGCCTGCTAATAATCCCGCCGGACTCACTCTATCTGGAACTTGCTCCGCAATCGCCTCGCCAATTATCAAACTAGCTGTCGCTGCCGGGGACGGTGCATTGCAAATATGCATAGAGTTTATGCCTGGAATGATGCAGAAATCATCGACCATATTTCCATTAGAGAGAATCGCCTGCGCCCTTACACCCGCATGAGTTGGGACGATGTCTTTTTCTGTTAGTTCTGGTATTAATCGCTGCAAGCTTTTGAGAAATGATTGTTTGCTGAATGAGCGGATCATTTCTTTCATGCCTTCTTTCATGTTTGGCATGGCCATTTTCCAGAAGCCGGTGTAGGTCATGGTTTCCATGAAGTCTTTTAGGTCAAAGTCTTTTTTTGTGTAGCCTTCTCGTTTGAAGCTTAGGACAGCGTTTGGTCCTGCGTGTACGTCTCCGTTTATCATTCTTGTAAAATGCACACCTAAGAACGGAAAGTCTGGATTGGGTACTGGGTAGATTAAGTGTTTCACGAGATGGCGTCTTTCTGGGATGAGTTCGTAATATTCGCCGCGGAACGGGACGATTTTCATATCTGTTAGTATTCCTGTTTTTTTGGCGATTCGGTCACTATGTAATCCAGCGCAGTTAATAAGAAATTTTGTTTCAAAGATGCCTTTGTTTGTTTCGATTGTAACGAAATCCTTGTGTTCAAAAATTTGTTCTGCTTTTGTTCCTAGATGCACTTCTCCGCCGTTTTTTTCAATGATACGGGCAAAGGCATAGCTGACTCCTTTGTAATCGGCAATGCCGCAAGACGGAACGCGAATTGCACCTAGTCCTTTAACATGCGGCTCGATTTCAGCTAATTCTTCTGGACTAATTTTTGCAATGTCTAAGCCGTTTTGTTGGCCTCTTTCATAGAGATTTTGCAGAAGCGGAATCTCTTCTTTTTCTGTTGCGACAATGACCTTTCCGCACATGTCATAGGCGATTCCGTTTTCTTTACAGAACTGTACCATTGCGGCATTTCCTTCTTTTGCAAATTTTGCTTTGAAGCTGCCTGGTTTATAGTAAATGCCGGAATGGATAACACCGCTATTATGTCCTGTTTGGTGATGGGCCAGTTCGTTTTCTTTTTCAATGATTGCGATTTTGGCACGAGGGAATTTTTTCGTTAAGGCCATCCCTGTTGAAAGCCCGACAATTCCTCCGCCGATAATAATAAAATCGTACATGTTGTTTCCCCTCCTAAAAAATATCTATGTATATTATGAAAGGCAGGCCTTATTTCAAGACCCGCCGCACTGATTATGATTTGGAAAAGCAGCCGCGTTGGCGCATTAACTCTCGATATAAATCTTTATTTTTCTCAAAAGGAGCTCGCCCGTGCATCCAAAATAGGTTATTTAATAGAACTAAATCGCCGACTGGTAATTTTAATGCATGCGTTGCTGGAGAGCTTTCAACAGAGTGCGATAGTTCCTTCAAATAGTTTGCTTGTTCAATGTTATCAGGATAAGCAAATTGATCGATAAAGCAAATACACGGCGCATTATTTACATCAAAAAATGTTTCACGGTGGACGATTTCCTGTGCATTTTTACTTGGCGGTGCTTTATATGTGATTTTGACAGATGCTAGTGAATGACTGCGGAACTTATCAAGTTCTTCCCAGTCATCTAAATGAAGTAAACGTGATTCGCCGCCTACTGCATTCTGTTCTTCGATCTTCATCATTAGCAGCCAATCTGTCGGCTCATCAACAAATGTTCCGTCTGTATGAAGTGTGAATAAGCGATACGCTTGGCGCAAATAAGAGTCACTGCTGTCTGTATCTTTCACGTTAAATCTAGCATAGTACGTCCCTGTCATCGCATCAAAGTTAGGCGTACCAATTAAATGCGTTAATGCCGTCGCAAATTTCACATAATCTTCTGCCGCTGTCGTTTCGCCCTGCACCCCAATGGTAAACCCGCCCGTTTCACGGTCATGAATAATCCCGCGCACATTCTCCATAAAAGATGCCCCAAAGATCTTTCTCATTTGATCAGCAAGATTAAAGCGAGAATAAGGAATATATTGTAATGATTGCTCAGAATACTCTTTTACCTCTTCAAAAAATTGCCCCAGCAATTGCTGATTTAACGCAATATGATACAAACGTTTATGTTCTGGATGAGGCATAATTTCATACCCCTCATATTTCTTCGCAAATTTCATTTTCATTTCTTGTTCCGTAATCATCGATATCTTCCTCCTTAGTCTTGATAAAGTGAAACTTCCCTTTTAAGAGTGTCTTTCTCCTAAAAGGGTTAGCCCTCACCAATCGGGCTTTTACGGACAGTTTTCCCCACCTTCTTCTTTGCTTCTCTCTGAATCTTTAGGTGGGGGTCCTACTGCTCACGAATAGCGGGAAAAACTAAAAAGCCAGTCATACGCATCTACAATATATACATTGTAGAAACGTACAACTGGCTTCAAATTACGAATGTCTTTAATCTCTTAAAGTACAATAATATTAGACAGTTTTTTTATTCAACTATGTGCAAATTAGAAAGTGAAGATCGGATGTAGAGAAGGATTATTTCTCGTATGGATCTTATCACCTTATAAATAAATATTAATTCAAAATTTTCTGAATGTCAATGCGTTTTATTATTTTGTATAGAGCTAATAAAGAAGAATATTTACATATAATTTAAAAGTTGTGAATTAACGTGACCTCGCATTATTCTTGCAACTTTTATCTCATTACAACTACACATCCGCACTTAATAACTTGTAATCATTATCAAAATAAGCATGTATCCTGTGCCCACCAAATAAATCTCCATCATGATATTCACAGTATATATCATTTTCTCTAATTTCGATGTCATAGAGAATAATTGCTTTTTCAAATTCTTCTTTAGTCACATCATACTCCCCTGCATCTACAGCATCCCAATTTAAATGTTCATCATTCTCATCATACTCAGGCCAAAAATCATTTTTGTAATCAATCAATTTCTCTGCTATGGCTAATTTAGCCTTTTTATCAAATTCTTCTATACATAAAAAAAGCTTCTCTGCTCTTTTAATCACTTCATTAACATCTACATATTCATTTCTAATGTCCAATTGCCAATGTATTTTCCCCTTATTTTGCTCATATATTTTACAAGTCTCATTGAAGGTAAACACTCCAATTAATTCACTTTGTATTGATTTTTTCATCTCCTAATCTCCTTTCTATTCATATAAGCCTCCATTGATTATATCGACACTTTCTTGCATGTTCAACAATCGGGCCATTTAACGGAATAACGAAGGAGAACTCAAAAGAGCGCCGAAATAGAAAAGATATAATTAAAAGGGAGTGTGACTGATATGTCTCATGCTAAAGATGTTTTGGTCGATCAGTTGTTAGCGAATGCGAACAACCCTAGCTTTTACATTCCATTTTCGGAATCAGTAGCAAACTTGTCAGAGGAAGAAGCGTTTTGGAAACCCAACGATGAAAGTAACAGTATCGCTGAAATTGTGCAACATCTACTTTACTGGAATGAGACATGGCAAAAGAGGTACGAAAAATCTCATGTGAATGCTGTTGCACCAATAGGTGATAATAATAAAAGCTTTATTGTTACGGAAAACAAAAGATTTGCTGACTTAAAAAAGTGTCTTCTAAAGGTTATGCTTCAGTGGCAAGATCTACTAACTGAAGAAAAGGTAGAAAGTGAAGTGAATGGTTTCCCAGAGACTGCAAAGTGGTGGGGGCTACTAGGAAATATATCCACGCATAACGCTTACCATATTGGACAAATTGTTTACATCCGAAAACAACTACAAAAAGGCTGGAAAACTAGTATTAAATGAGAAAGTGAGACAACTTACATTCCTTGTTCAGTAATCGGGCCAGATTGTGGAGGATCATTTTAAAAGAAAATTGGATAGTAGCAAATATAAAGTGAAACTTTAATCAGTGGGGGTTTTCTTCATCCCCCACTGATTATTAGCCCTCACCAATCGGGCTTTTACAGGCAGTTTATCTCCCGCCTAACTTCTTCAGAAAAGCGGAAGCGGCTCGTTCAGAATCGCAGGACGTTGGAGCACAAGGCGGAGAGGCGATTTTTGCCTCGTCTGAGGGGGCGAAACGGCCGGAGATTCTAGCCGCTAGAGCTGGACAATGCCTTCGCTGAATTTTGAGGTGGGAGTATTACTGCCCACGAATAGCGGGATAAATAATTAAGTAGTCGTTGTTCAACTATCGGGCGTGATTATGAAACAAAAGGTAAAAGGGGTGATACATACTAGTCATGTATCACCCCTTTTACTTTTTATGTCTTGATAATGTTTCAAACAACTCTATTATCACTTAACAGATTTATTTTCCTTATCTTGATCTTGACTACATACTTTACACATCTTACACAGTTTCGTAGTTTTTACGCATTCCCTTTTTCCCTTTAGATTTCCACTTGATTTCCCCATTTTCCTGCCCCCTTATTTTATGAAAATAAAAGAGCCAGTTATATTCCGCTCATCAAATAAGCTAGAATACAACTGGCTCTCATTTACGAACGCTCTTCTAAAATCGAAGTGCAATAAACTCGACAGTTTCATATATTTAAAGACTATTTTACCGGAGCAATCTCCTCATACTCCTCCGGCGGTTTTTCGCCGTTTACATAACTTGTATATTGGCGGTACAAGTCCTTTAAAGCGCTAATAATCGCATTTTGCGCTTTTCCTTGATAATGATAGGATATTTCTTCGATGATGTCATCAATACCATCTTGTAAACTATATCCTCTTAAAATTTGTGAAATAAAGTCCCGCCCGTGTCCTGTTGCAAGGGTACATGACGATTCGATAATTACGTGATATTTGTGATCTGCTTCTATTGTAATTGTTAGTGTTTCATAGACGCTGCGCACAGCCATCCCTTTCGGAAGTCTCGCATGTCCTGCCATGAAAAAAGTTCCTTTACGCATGTTCATCCCCCATTATTATGTTGTTTATTATACTTGATCTACATATACTGTCTTGATTCTTGTATAAAATTCTGCAGCTGCTTTTCCTTGTTCGCGCGGCCCAGCACTAGAGTGTTTCATTCCGCCAAACGGAACTTGCGGTTCTGCTCCTGCTGTTTCTGAGTTGACGTGAACCATTCCGACTTCCATATCATCAATGAATTGCTGGACCAGGCTTAAGTTATTTGTACAGATCGATGCGCTTAGCCCATATTCTGTATCGTTCGCTAGATGAATCGCTTCCTTATAATTGTTCACTTTAAATAAACAAATAACAGGACCGAATATTTCTTCTTTCGCAATGCGTGCATCGTGTGGTACGTTTTCAAAAATAGTCGGTAGCACATAACATCCTTGTTGTAATTCTTCTTCTGTTGGTACGCTTCCTCCGCAAAGCAGAGAAGCTTCGTTCTTACCAGCTTCAATCATCGATAAAACAGATTGCTGCTGATTTTCAGATACACATGGGCCCATAAATGTATCTTGTTCTAACGGATTACCAACTGTAAGAGACTCTGTACGCTGCACAAGTTGATTGCGAAATTCCTCATAGATTTCCGCTTCCACGATAATTCTACTTGTCGCGGTACATTTTTGTCCTGTTGACATAAATGCTCCTTTGATCGCAATCTCTACTGCCTTATGAAGATTAGCATCGTTTAAGACAACGAGTGGGTTTTTCCCGCCCATTTCTAATTGCACCTTTTTCCCACTTTCAGTAGCTGTTTGTTGAATGGTTTTTCCGACGCTATTTGAACCAGTAAAAGAAATTGCTTTTATATCCGGGTTTTCTGTTAATTCCGTTCCGACTACGGAACCTTTTCCAAAGACACAATTGATAACGCCAGCAGGAATCCCCGCCTCGTGAAAAGCATTTACGAGGTGGTATACGGATTTCGGTGTAATTTCAGCCGGTTTTATGACAACGGTATTTCCGTAAATGAGTGCCGGAGCCATTTTCCATGCTGGGATGGCAATTGGGAAATTCCACGGCGTAATTAATCCTACTGGCCCAACCGCTACCCGCTTACTGTAGAGCATCGTTTTCGGATTAGCCGACGGGATGATTTCTCCCACCGGCTGATTTGCTTCTCCTGCATAGTATTCGAGAATGCTAATTGCTCGCTTCGTCTCTCCGATTCCTTCAGTAAGTGTTTTTCCTTCTTCACTCGTCAAGTCATGACCGATTTCCGTCACTCGTTCTTTTAAAATCGCCGCTGCTTTCCATAAATAACTTGCCCGCTCTTGAAACGATAACCTTTGCCAATTATGAAAGGCTTCTTTCGCAGAGGCAATGGCTGCTTGTGTATCTTCTGCTGTGCTTAATGGAAATTCTCCTAATACTTCTCCATTATGCGGATTATAGTTTTTTGAATATCGCTGAGTAGACGTCTCTTTCCACTGCCCATTTATATAATTGAAAAACTTCATTCTGCTACCCCCAACTACTTCTTCTTATTTCGATACCCTAGCAATTGCCGCTTCAAGAATAGCGAGTCCTTCTTCAAGCTGTTCATCTGTAATAACGAGCGGCGGTAAGAAACGAAGTACACTGCTGTAAATGCCCGCACTTATTGTAATTAAACCTTTATTGTGTGTTTCCTGCATAATTGCTTTCACTTCTTCTGTTGCCGGCTCTTTCGTATTTCGATCCTTAACAAGTTCCATAGCTGTCATCGCTCCGAGGCCTCTCACATCGCCTATTAATTCATATTTATCTTTCCAGCTATTGAACACTTCCATCATACGATCGCCAATTTCCCGGGCACGTTTCACTAATTGTTCTTCTTCAATGACATCTAAAACAGCTAAAGCTGCCGCGCAAGCAACTGGACTTCCTGAAAACGTACCGCCAAGCTGCCCTGGGCCAGGTGCATCCATTAGTTCCGCTTTTCCTGTCACTGCGCTAAGCGGCATACCGGCAGCGATTGATTTTGAAAATGTCATTAAATCAGGAGCTACCCCAAAATGATCCATTGCAAACAAGTTTCCTGTACGAGCAAAGCCCGTTTGAATTTCATCTGCAATCATGACAATCCCATATTTATCACAAAGATCTCTTACTCCTTGTATAAACGCAGCACTTGGGACAATAAATCCGCCTTCCCCTTGAAGTGGTTCCAAAATAATCGCCGCAATGTTATCACTTGCCACTTCTTCTAACATAAAGCGTTCGAAATACGCTAAAATTTGTCCATCCACTTCCTCTGTCGTCATCCCGTCTTCCGCGCGGTAATAATACGGATAAGGTAGTTTGTATGTATCTGGCGCAAACGGACCAAATCCATGTTTATACGGTTTTACTTTACTTGTAAGAGACATTGTCATTAATGTCCGCCCATGATAAGCACGTTCAAACGAAACGATAGCACTGCGCCCCGTAGCTTTTCGCGCGATTTTCACCGCATTTTCAACCGCTTCCGCTCCGCTGTTGGCAAACAGCGTTTTTTTCTTAAAATCGCCCGGCGTTAATTCATTCAATCTTTCAGCTAACGCAACGTAACTTTCATACGGCGCTACATGAAAACAAGTATGAATGGAAGATTCCACTTGCTCTTGAATCGCTTTTACTACTTTCGGATGACAATGCCCGACATTTTGCATTCCAATTCCGCCGGCAAAATCGATTAATTCATTGCCATCTATATCCGTAATCATGGCTCCTTTTGCCGATTGAACGTAGAAATTCGTAATATTATACGGACCTTGTGGCACCGCATTTTTTCTTCTCTCATGTAAAATTGCAGATTTTGTAGTAACCATATTATCTTTTAACATTCGAACATACCCCTTTTTCATTTTTGACTTAATCCTTCTCTAAACCAATCTCCGAACCTTTTAAAATAGGAAACTCTTGTTTATTTCTAACTCTTAGAAAATACGATGCGATCACCACTACAGCAGCTAAAATCGTCAAATAAAATTGCATGCGCATATCCGCGATAAATGCTTGCGAAACGAATATCGTAACAATCATCAGAAGCGTTGCGTATGTGAGATAAGGGAATAACCACATTTTCACTTTTAATTTCCCTGGATTTTCCCTTTCCGCTTCTCGTCTTAAACGGATATGAGATACCGCAACAAACATATACATCAGCATCGTAACGCCGCCTGAGCTGTTTGCGAGAAAAGCAAATAGTTTATCAGGAGATATAAACTTCAGCGCCGCGCAAATGAATGCAAATATAACACTTGCCACGATCGCCCAAATTGGTGCACCTTTACTGTTTAATTTTGAAAACATAAGAGGAGCATCTCCCTTTTTCGAAAGCGAAAATAACATGCGAGAACTTGTGTATAATCCTGAATTTAAAACAGATAATAGCGACAGGAACACAACACCGTTCATAATTTCCGCAGCAGCCGGAACTCCCGCCATTCGGAATAAACTCGCATACGGAAGCTTCAATAATTCTGCATTATTCCACGGCATAAAAACGACCAAGATTGTTACAGAGCCTACGAAAAACAACATAAGACGCCAAACAACACTGTTAATCGCTTTAATTACATTTTTCTCTGGATTTTCCGATTCGCCCGCCGCAATCGCAGCTACTTCACTCCCTGATAAAGAGAAGGAAATAAATACAACACTCAGTAATACAGGAACAATCCCTTTCGGAAAAAAGCCGCCATTTGCAGCAATCGTCGAAAAGTTAGGCCTGTCTACACCAGGAACAAATCCAAAAATCATCGCAATTCCTAACCCTAAAAAGATCAGAATCGCCGCAACTTTAATAAACGCTAACCAATATTCAAACTCTCCGTACAGCTTAACGGAATAAATATTCGTAATCGTCATTAATATAATCATGAACAAACTAGCAATCCACGCTGGTATAGAAGGGAACCAATTATTAACCATCGCCCCGAGCAACACCGCTTCAATTGCGATAATAATGACCCAGTTAAACCAATATAACCAACCGATTGTATACCCCGCCCACGGCCCAATTGCCTTATGAGCATACGTTGCAAAAGAACCGCTATCAGGATTAACCGCAGCCATCTCCCCTAACATCCGCATCACAAGAACAACCATTAAAGCCCCTATCACATAAGACAAAATTGCCGCCGGACCCGTTGATTGAATAATCGTCCCGCTCCCTACAAATAACCCCGCTCCAATAACCCCACCTATTGAAATCATCGTTATATGCCTGGTCTTCAAGTCTTTTTGCAGTTCATTTTTTTCTTTAGCCAAAAAGATCACCAACCTATACGTATTGATAACGCTTTCCAAAAACCCCATTCATAGAACAAAATAAAAAGAGCCAGAAAAACAATGTAAACAATTACACTGCATTTTACTGTCTCTATCCCGATGGCTCGTCTTCCTGCTAAGGAAGTTCAAGTGGAAAGAAGCCAATTATTCACTATGAAATTCAACAGATCAACATTCGGGCTTGCAGGGAGGCTAATCACTGTCATCCGATAATAAACTAATAATAATACAAGAATACTGAATATTCAAGATTTATTTTAAATTCAGTTAACTGTTCGTTGTCGTAAACCGTTTTGGTTGAATATATTATCGTACAACCATAGAGGTGGGGTAATATGAAACGCGAACAATATCGGCAAATGGAGGAAAAAGATTTACCGCTCGTAGAACCGAAAGCGTATGAAAATGTGAAACAAATTGCTATTGTCGGTATTTCGACTTTCGTTGGATTATCAGTTTATAGCATAGTAGTGACTCTTTTTTCGTAACCGATCAACGGAATAGCGTGATGCCGACAAATCTGCTGGATTAGACATGTTCATATTAATCAATAATACAATATTGAACGTTTTTTCCAATATATCGGCGATTTTTCAAATATATCGACCGATCTTTGGAATATATCGGCGATTCGACACAAGATAAAGACTTATCGACAAAATTCGTCACACAAAACCTACAAATTCTCGCCAAAGTCTATCCATAAGTATGGATGAATTTCATCCAATCATGGAACAATATACACGAAAGGAGATGACTTTCTGTTGTATACATACATCTTATACGATGCAAAAGATTCGTTTGGCATCAACAAATCGTACCACATTAAATGCGGAGTTCCGCCTCACCGGTTTCGAGCGATTATGATGGAGTTTCGCCGTAATCAAGAAATAGGAGAAAACATGAAAGAATTTATCACTTTCATGGAACGGGAATTTGGTGAAGACTTCGAACTGTTTGAGTATGACGACATTGTGCAGTACGATGCCGATCAAGAGAATAGCATGATATTGGCGAATTTGCTGGATCAGGCTGATGAACATGTCTAAAAGGACTGCCCCTTAGCAATGTTTATGCGCTTCTCTATTAATCAATAATGCGATATCGACGATTCGACGTGGAAATAAAAACCTTGAGAGAAAATAAAGATAAGCAGCTTGAAACTACAAGCTGCTTATAAATTATTTACATTCATACTACTGTAGATAACTAATAGAAGTAATATAATCAAAATCCCCAGAAGAACTAACTAGATTCTGGTACTCAAAATTATAAATTAAAACAATAGCATTATACGACTTATTTAAGTTAACATATTCTCTAATTTTAGGTAGTATCATTTCGTCATATGAGCAGCCCTCTAACAAAACAGAGATATTATCACTTTCTTCTTCTAATACTTCTTTTTCGATAAAATCTTCATCTATTTCATTCCTATCAATATTGAAATCCACAAAAAATTTAGAAGGTATAGACTCTCCATCTTCATCGTATGTTAAATCAACATATTCCTCTAACTGGTGTTGTGTTTTAATATTACCTAACCATATTGAAACCGTTCCTTGCTTTTCCATACATAACACACTCCTACTGTCATCTTAATCCTTCTGACAATGATGAAATACCGCCCTCTGATCTAGTTATAGTCCATTTCATGTATCAATAATTCATTATGTGCTTTTAGAATCTACAAATTTAACATCAAATATTACTTTTCTTAAATCTTTCATTTTTTAAACTTGAATTGCAATTCATTACTAGAAAAAGAGCCACGTTATAATGAACGTACAACATCTTTATTCATCCCATTCCTCGTATACAACTGATCCCATATAAATTAAATTTCCACTTTTGAATTTAGTTTCATCTACCTCTTCATCGTACTCAAAATCATACAATCTGATAACAGCATTATAGCCTTCTGGTAATTCCTCTCCGTAATGTTCAACAAATTGCGGTAAAATGTCCACTTCGTAAGAGGAACCACTTAAAAGCAAGGCCAAAGATGTAGTGGAGTCCTCTATAAAGGTGCTTTCTGATAAATCTTGATTATACTCAATAAAATCAAGATGAAAATCTCTCATGAACTGAGATGGGATTCTATCTCCAACTTTATCAAACTTTATTTCAACATATTCTTTTAAATTTTGTTTCGTTCTAAAATTTCCTATCCATAAAGACATTACGCCTGGGTTTTCCATAATGACTCCCCCTATATACAAATTATAGTAACATCTATCCATCTTAACTCTTCAGGTAATGTGCTTATTCCATACTTTCATGATCATTTTTTATCAGCAACTCAAAATTATATACTTCTTAAAAGATTCTTACTAAAATTTATTCAGTAGAAGTCAATGTAAATAAAGGATGTCCCAAAAGATCGTTATTCAACGACTTTTTGGGACACCCTCCTCGCTAACCGCTTAAAATATTTATCTAAGATTCAGTTCAGCCTTTAGAAGAACCACGATCTCTTCCTTTTTCATGTATAAAAGAAATCAAGTAGTTAAAATGTGGTCACTGTGCCCAATCTTAAATGTCTGTTTACAATTTTATGATACTGGCGGAAAAAATAAATTATTTACAAAGTCTCCAAAACTCTTTGCCATCAGTATAATATACTCTTCCCTTAATTCATTATCTTCTTCAAAATAACCTAGATCACAGAAGTACACGTAACCTGCATCTTTTCCCTCAATCGACAAACATATTAAGTTATCGACTGGATCAATTCCTATAGGTAAGAAATTGTTTGGGACTATATTTTCTCTATTATATAAAGAATACATCCCTTCAAGGTTATTTTCTGTTTCTAGAGAAAGCGGAAAAAACAGCATAATTGATGAAGTAATGGTAGCCCCTTTATTATTACAAATTGTAAATCTTCTACGATCCGTCTTTCCACCATTGTTTAATAACAAAAAGTTTTTATAGTCATCTGGAAGTGCAATATTACATTTCATTTCAAAATCTTTAATATGTTGTTTATTTATGGATTCAAAGGAATATTCAAAATTAATATCCCTATTTCTCCTCTTTGTATAAAAATTCTCTTCTCCTTCTATTTCTTCTTCTTCTTCTTTTTCTTTTTCTTCTTCTTTTTCTTTTTCTTCTTCTTCTTCTTCTTCTTCTTCTTCTTCTTCTTCTTCTTCTTCTTCTTCTTCTTCTTCTTCCAAAGAATACAATTTATTAAGCAATTCCGTAAATGTATTACAAATTAGCTCAATTGAATTCTCACCTTGTTCTTCATGATCAAAAAAAACAACAGTTGGTTCATTATTACTCTGCCGATAATCAAAACAAATTAAATTTCCGAAAGGATCTCTAGCAAAAGGAATAATACCTTTTTGCAAAGACTCTTTAGAAAATTCATAAATTGCTTCTATACTAAAATCACCTGTAAAGCTCAATAAGTTATTAAAAACAGCTCCACCTTCACCTTCACCTTCATCACTAAAATCAAAATTATCCGGTTTAGGATAGCCACCATTATATTTTATGACACATTCTTTATAATCTTGAGGAAATTTTATTCCAAATGATTGCTCAACCTTAGATATTGTCTTTTCATCAACTGATTTATCGGTAAAAAGCCACGTTATTTCCCCCATAATAACTCCTCCAAAATCTTTTTTCAAAATCACTTGTATATTAGTAATATTAAAACTTTTATTATTAAACATCTTACTATTACAAATAAAGTTGCTGTAACAAAATTATTGATAATCTTCAATAGCCGAGATAAGAGAACCTGTTCCTTCTTCAGCATAACGAATGAAGTCCAAGCATTTTTCACTCCAGCCACCGATTAAATTTGCTTTTTCTCCTACAAATTGTTGGTTACCGTAACTATTTAAATTGAAGGAGTGAACCCAAACATCAGGATTAACTTCACGGCGATATGTTTCAAGAAGAATTTGTGAAGAATTTTCTTCACATTCATCTCCGTACACTTGCTCATCAGAGAAGACGAGGATGCGGTCAACTTTGATTTTGTTATCTAATAAATATTGGATAGAAAGATATAAGTTTGTTCCATATCCGTGTTCATTAACTTCTGATAAAAATGTGTTCATGTTCTCTAAAATGCCAGAACGAGTAGAAACATTTATCACTTTGAAATCAGTTGCGAATACAGATGTAATCGAATTATCACAGAAGGAGTGTGCCATTGCCATCATAAGCGTAGCAATATCTGCACATTTAACGGTCCCATCTTTCGAAACAGGATAACATGTCATAGAGCCTGAGATATCTGCTGTCATAAATGTTTTACCTGATAGTCTTGGCATGTTTGTAACAGATGATTCAATTGCGTCATTCAATACATCTAATAATTCGCTTCCTGCTTGCGGTAATTTTTCCTGCACGACGCGATAGGCTGAGAAAAAGCGAAATGGTAATTGTTTTGATTTTTTTACTCTCTCAGGATCGCGAAGAATGTTATATACTGTATCAATATTTGATGCACCTGAATTTACGATATTGCGAAGATTACGAAGTAAGGCCATATAACCTACTTTCCCGCTATCGATTAATTCTTCCCATACTTCTCTTTTGTTTCCTTTTTGAGAAAGTTCTGTTTCCCATGTATATGGTACTTGTAGTGTATTTTCTAACAAACGCTTATAAAGTTCATAACGTTCTGTTCCTTCTATTGCAGATGGACTAACTAAACGAAATACATCTTTCAATGTAACGTCTTTTCCTGTGCGATTGTATTTTGCTAATTGATATTCATCAAACGTAGCAAATGCATCTGCCAATCCTTTTTTCAAAGAGTTTGGAATTGGATGTTTCCGGCCATATACACCTAATTGGTATGCCATCATTTCTGTTACATCATCAGGTCGCTGCGCAATGCGAGAAACCGTTTGACGAGCATATTTACGACCTTCAGGGTGGTTTGCGAGTTCCACTGCTAAGACATGTGTAACAGAACGCATGTAGAACACTTCACGTGCATACACCGCTAAATTTGCAACAAATTGAGGATCTCTGTCCATAACCTGTTTTGCAGTAGTAACTAATTCTTTGCTGTTGTCGCCATAAAATTTTGGCTCATTAAAGAAAGATGTTAATACCATCGTAACTAATTTATCTTTATCATACATTTTATAAGCTTTTCCGCCCTCTTTTGTATATGTTTGACGGCTTCCTTGAGAAGAATGATTAAACTTTGACATTATGATCTACCCCCAGAGATTTTTTGACACTACTGGTTGAAATACAAATAAAAAAGGCAACGTATATACGTTGCTCTTTTCACTCATTCCTAACACTTCAGAACGATTGGAAACAGGAACAGACAATTTATTCAGGGAAACGGGATTCGAGCCCCGCAAACCTAGCTCCTATATGACGCTTAGTGTTATGAATCAAAGAAAAGTACTAAATTGTTGCGGAACTTACCGCACCTACAGCGTTTCATATTAGCAAACGAAGTATGAGCTACCTACAATGCTCCTGTTATATGTAATGCTTAAAGATTTGGGAGATAAGCGAAAAGGCTCATTACGTTGCTCTACCACTGAGCTACCTCCCAAAGTTGGGAGGATGGGATTCGAACCCATGACACACGGCTTACAAGGCGAAGAAATCCTTCTCTACACTGCCCAAATCTATAAAGTATGAATTATAGATTCGAAGAAAAGGGAGATAGGCGGAAAGACTCAATATGTTGCTCTACCAAACTGAGCTACTCCCCCCTACGTTTATAAAACGACGGGGGAGGCAAGGATTCGAACCTGCGACCTACCGCTTAACAGGCGAAGAAATTCTTTCCTACACTGCCCTTTTCTTTTTGTTACTTATTGATTTCATTATACTCATTAATCAAAACTTTGGCAATTATTAGCACTTTTGAAAAATCTTATCTTTTTCGTCTATAAATCTTAAAGCTTCTGTATTTCACAATTTAATTCAATTAGATTGTATGAAAATACTGTGTTAGACTAACTAGCAGTTTTCAAATAGCTAAATTTAAGAATTTTTGATAATGCCACTTACTCCTTCGAAAATAACATCTCTTAATACTTCATTATAACTTGTATATTCTCTATCATACTTTATCTTATCAAAAGCTTGTTTTATAACACCGTCAACCATAATCGTCAAACCCTCTATATCCTCTGGGCTTCCCTCTTTCTTAAAAGTTTCATTTAAAATAACTAATTTTCCTTCTTTTGACATGTTTTTATTCTCCTTTAAAGTTTTCAATTTGCATTTATAGTAGGAAAGATTCTTTCTTTATTAGCTTTTGAAACTATATTTACTTTTCTATCTTTGAAAGTTCCCCTCTCCTTGCCTCATGAGTAGCTAAATCTGCATATCTTGTTGTAATAGGTAACCGACTATTTTTTTCTACAAAATGCAAAACAACATGGGTAGCAGTATCTAAATCAATCCAATTCCCACAAGAAACAAAAATTGGTTTTACATTTTCTCTAGTTCTTAGCGTTCTTCCATAAACTTCTTCATTTACAACGATCTCAGTATACGAACCTACTTCGTTTTCAGGTTCGATAAAGTCAACATTATTTATTTTTAAATACGTTTTGGCTACTCCAATAGTTGGCTTTTTTAAATAGAAAGACGCATGCGTTGCGATTCCCATATGACGATTATGTAAATAACCATTTCCATCAAACATATATAAGTCTGGAAAACTTTTTAATTTTTTAACTGTATCAAGCACTAATGGTAATTCCCTAAATGCTAGATAACCAGAAATATACGGAAACTCGATTTTATCTATATGATGAATTTCTTCTATAATTTCCCTTGTAAGATAATCGAACACAACAATGCAGCAGACTCCATAGTCAATTCCCTCATTAGACCAATAAGCAATATCTATTCCCGCTACTAATTTTATATCTTCTAGTTTAAATGTATTTTTTAAAGAAATGTTACTTGATAATTGTTTTTGCAGCTTCTCTAACTCATTGATATCGTGTTTTTTCATAATTTTTCACCCGAATTTTCACATAGTCCAAATCTCATTTAGTTAGCTCTTTTTTCTTCAACAATTTGACCATTTTCATCCCAAATCCTATACTGTATTTTTCCTTTTGAGAAGTCATTTCTCCAAATTATCCAGCATATGGATTATAATCAATTTCTACTTTTTTTAGACCTACCAATACTTTTTTTATTCTATTAGATAAATCCGCGATTTCCTCTTTAGTTAATTCCTCTTCCGCATCTAGCGGTTTAAACATACTTAAACACTTTGTTATCCTTTCAACAGTACCAACGAAAACTTTGTCATGAGTAATTAAAATCTCTCCTATAGCAGCATCCCTCACAACGTCTTCTATCTCACCTAAATTCCAGTATTCATCGACTAGTCTTGCTATTGCCTCTCTATACCCTCTATTTAAACTTAAAAAATCATTATAGTCCTCTTTGATCGCTTCAAATAATTCATTGTATCCCCAGTATTTCACTAAATCTCCCTTCATACTTAACTTTTGAATATATTGGAATTCACAGCAACAAACTCTATCACTTTAAACTGACCGGTTGTTGCTGTGTAACACAATGAATCATACCACCATTTTTATACAGTTCCCTTACATCAATTCCAATCACCTTACGGTCAGGATATAGTTTTTGGATTCTATCGTTTGCTATTTTATCATTAGGATCATTATAATTCGGAACTAATACAACTGTATTCCCTATGTAAAAATTTATATATGAACCTTTGTATCCCAAATCTTTTCCATTATCTAAAATTACATTGTTTTTACTAATTGGTAAATACACATGCTGATAAGGCTTGCCAAAGGCATTTTTAGCATTCATTAATGTTTTAATATCTTTATTTGAAACACCCCATTCCTCTAAATCATCTTCTTTCATTGTAATAATTGTAGACTGATCATAAAATTTAGCAAAACCATCAATATGGAAATCCGTAATATCCAAACCTGAGACACCATCTAGCCAAATAAAATTAGTAGCACCAAGATATTCTTCTATATACTCCTCTATTTCTGCTTCTGATAACTTAGGATTCCTGTTTTTGTTAACGACAGCACTACGTGTGGATAAAAATGTACCATTACCATCTAGTTCAAAGGCTCCACCTTCAAGTACTACATTAGTTAGATCAATTCTTTCCATACCTAATTGCTTACTAAGACTGCTTGGAATTAATGCATCCTTTTTATACGGGGTTTTCTTTCCCCATCCATTAAATCCCCAGTTCATGATTTTAATATTCTTATCCTTGTCATATACAAAAATCGGCGCAGAATCTCTTGCCCATACATCATTAGTAGGAATGATGTAAAAGTAA
The DNA here is from genome assembly GCF_000746135.1 of Bacillus sp. UNC322MFChir4.1. Taxonomy (NCBI): domain Bacteria; kingdom Bacillati; phylum Bacillota; class Bacilli; order Caryophanales; family Bacillaceae; genus Bacillus; species Bacillus sp. UNC322MFChir4.1. The sequence continues at coordinate 81,163 of NZ_JQKQ01000015.1, read as the reverse complement.
ATTTTCCCCATATTTATACCCTTCTCATACAGAAGATTAGAAATATAATTCTTTTCGTATTCATTATATGCGATAATATGAACATTTTCTCCTTCGCTTAAAGCACTTGTCATCTCTATCCAAATTGATTCAACCTCTTCTTTATAACCTTTACCATATGTCAAGTTATGAGGCCATTGCAACCATGTACCTTCATGTTTGCCTCTTTCGTCAGGCATTGAGTATTTGCCTACACTTTGTTCTTTTATACTTTGGCTTTCATCAGCTTTACTTTGAATACATCCAGTTAAGATTCCAGCTACTAATACAGCCCCTGAGCACAGTATAATCATCTTATTCATTTCATAATCTCCTTATTATGTTTTGATTACTTTCTCTTGGAAGTAGAATAAGCTTTGACATAGTGTCAAGGTCAAGCAATTATTGTTTTTCTTTTTTGATGACAGGAAAACAGATTTGTGTCACATACTCCTCCACAGAGCAGTCACATTCTGGAACTTTCAAATAGGTTTCATAAGGCGGACCATCTAAGCAATAACCGTTGCATTCTGCCCATTCTTCAAGCGCCATATGTGCATATCCGATATAATCATAACTTCCGATATGCAATGTAGTGGCAATAAACTTTTGAGAGAGCTTTTTTATTTGCCATTCTCTTGATATATCTCTTTCATTCCCAGGAATAATCGGAATCATTAATTCAATATCGCTATAGTCAGGGCTAAACTCTTCATCAAAAAAAATGACAGAGGGTACACCACGTAACTGAATGTTACTTTCTTCCGCCTTATCGTATAAGGAATCAATGCACTTGTCTACATCAGCAATATGAATCTGCAATCTTTGACTTACGACACTTACCTCTTTTCTCATTCCGAGCAATATATCATATGCTCTTCTTTCTCCTTGAATCAAATCCACCTTTTTTTCAATCATCTCTTGCATTTCTATAATGATCCGTCTATATCGATTGATTTCCTTTGATAATTCATTTATTTTCAAATGTATGAATCTGATAAACAATTTTCTATCTGATGTCTGAAGGATGGTTTTAATCTCCGGCAAAGAAAATTTGTATTCTCTCAGCTTTTTGATTAGTAATGCCATTTCTAATTGACTATTCTCATAATATCTGTATCCATTCGCTGTATCTATATATACTGGCTTCAAGAGTCCTTCTTTGTCATAGTGTCGTAACATACGAGCACTCATTTTGCATAGCTGAGAAAATCTGCTAATCGTGTACATATTTCTCTCCTTACTTAGAATGATAAAATTTTTCAAGCAAATGACCAGGTAGTAGGGGTCCCCTACATCTTCGCAATTTTACCTTTAGAGACACACTGCTTCTTCAGGGCAATTAAAATATCTTCTTTTTCCCACATATCCATCACCTTATGATTCTCCTGGTCCGCATTGCTTTATACAAGGGTACCTTTCTTTGTCACTCAACCAATCTTTTAATCAGACTTTATTATAAAAATTGAACGGAGGTTTTTTGAAAGAAGAATTCGTTTCGATCAATCTTCTTTCAAAAAAAGAAAGCTAGTAGAATCAATATAGCTTTCTTTTTCCTTAACGTACAGGTAATCGGCTGAAATGTGTCTAAATTGTATCTAAACGTACAATTTTTTACTTTTGGTGACGTGATCCCATGCCCATCAACTTAAGAATTTTATAACCCCCAAAAACAAAAAAATTGTACATTTTCACATGAAGATGTCAATTTTCTCGCTTTGGGGTATTTGTATTTCTTAGCTTGATAGTGATGTGGTGGTACCCCACATCCATCAACTTAAGGTATATGTTTATACAAAGGCGGATCTTTCCATGTAGTTTTTCATTATTTTTTATAGATATCCTAAAAGTAGGCATATCAAATAAACCCTGACGGGTTACAATTTTTTCACTATAATTATGCTACCTGATGAATGGAAGTGGTATACTCATAAACAACACCCAAAATATCAAAGACCGTTTTTTTCTCATATCTGTGGGATTTTCGTCCGTTTCGCTGTAGGAGGTTAAACAGACGAAGGAGAATCTTTGATAATTCTTGGGTGTTTTTTTGTAATGCTTGATGAAACAGGAAGAAATAATCTTTAATCATGTACATCGCTTTATATTCACTTAGCTCTTTCTGTTTCTTACGTAACAGGAGTTCTCTCATTTTAAACATAGTAGAAGAACATAATAGGATACTAATGAGTTGTCCATAAAGGTGACATTCTAGCCGTTCTTGTTTTATAGATTTACAACGATGAATTTGAAACCAAGATTTCCACATTTTAAATAACAGCTCAATTTGCCAACGCAGTGAATATAAATCATAGATTTTCTCTTTTGGTACCCATTCCGAAGGAATGTTTGTCATATATACCGTAATTCCTTGTAAAAGCTTCGTACGATCTGTATATGTAATCCCCTTTTTCTTTTCACGAATAGCTCGATCACGTAGGCGTTTGTGTGTTTGCTCCTCCGTACATCTATAAACCACAATACGAGTAGGAAGCTTGTCTTTACTCCCTACATATACATCATGTAACTCATACACTTGTCCAGGTTGTAATTCTTTCATGATATCTTCCAGATAAACTTGTATATATACTGATCTCAATTGAGCGGGTTTTGTTTTAAATACCACTGTTTCGAATTCTTTTCTATATATTTTAGTTGGTAATTTAAGACGTGATAAATAATATCCTTGCTTATCTTGAATAGACTTAAAGTCTTGTAAACGAAAATATCCTAGGTCACGAATATATAGTTCATTCTTTTGTATCATACCTGTTCGAGTCGCACCATACGCCTGATCACTCCGTTTTCCTGGTTCAATTTTCACATCAGAAAATTCTCCACTCAATAAGTCATACTCTAGTTGAATTTTTACACCAGCTTTATGACTGCATCCTCCGGCACCAGGATAAGTAGATGCGAATCGATCTGGAACTTGAAAGGTTGTAGAATCAAGGATACGAATGCGCTCAAAGTAAGCAGAAAGAGAATGAGAAATCTTAGATAACCCTCCAATTTTAGCTTGTAGAAGTGTAGTAAATACAGTTCGAAAGAAGGCTACAGAAGCCGAATTAAATCGTCGATTAAGTCCCTCCGGACTTAATAAAACTCCTGTTGAAGTTTCTAATTGACTACAAAGTTGAGTAAGAGAGGTAGTAGCGACCTGTTGATTTAACCATACACACAAAGATAAAAAATGATGCCCGTGGCATTTACGTTTTCGTTTCATGCCGCCTGCTTCTATAGCCAATTGATTAAGTGTAGCGGGAGACATATATCGATATAACTCTTCGGCAAATAAAGACAACTCTTGTTTTTGATGCATATTCATAAAAAGCACGTCACCCTTTCTCATTAATATAAGAGAATGATAACGTGCTTTTAACTTCAAGAATAGTCCAAATCCTTAAGTTGATGGATGTGGGTCTGTACCCCTTAACGTACAATTTTCTTTTTTTTTAATAAGGTGACCCCTTGTAGACAAAGAAACTTTCTAAAATGTAACTAGGTGAATTTAATATCACTACTTCTAAAGATTATGATGTTACATATAGAATATGTATTATAAACCTTAAAGGAGTGTTGATATTGAAACGTACAGTTGGCGTACTTTCTACAGCATTATTAGCTGGAACTCTAGTGCTAGGTGTATCTAATTCAGAGGCCTCTGCAGCTTCTCTACCAAAATCTGTTGCACCTTATCAAGTAATGATTAAAGGAATGATTGGACCACAAATGTCAATTGATTTTAAAAACAAAGCTGATTTTGAAGACTACTTAAAAGAACATCCTGTTAATCGAAAGAACCCGAATAATAGTAGCTTAGTGGTAAATAGAGCGGCCATACATTCGACTTTTTATAAAGATGCTGATGGTAACGGGGCTACTATAAATATACCTGCAAGTAAAAATCCTGTGAAAATTTTTAATTTCACTGGGGATTCTAATGATTCTATTTCTTCTGTTCGTACACATGCCCATGGAGATTATACAATTATATATGAAGATTTTGATGGGAAAGGTCGAGCGATTGGACTAGCAAATACAGGAGCTCTTTATAATTTAATTAGCTCTATGGGTGATGGGGAAAGAATATGGAATGACGAAGCCTCATCGGCTACCGTAAAATCAAATTAGGTAAAGTTATCCAAAGAGGAATTAATTAAAATAGCTAAATCCATGCAGAAAATATAAAAAAGGTGAATATATTTTAAGTAACATATATTCACCTTTTTTCATTTAAAACGCCCGATTATTGAAGATCGAGTAAACTTCTATTTAAACTTTCCAGTTCTAACCCCCATCTCTCCATCACAATGATCTGCATCTAAACATTCTAAGCTGTAGTTCACCCAACCTACTGCTGCGTTGTAAGTTCCTGTATCCCATCTACGGATTCCATAGTCGTAAAAGGTTCTATTCCCCTGCCAGACGCGGGCCCGTACTCCGTACATACCGTAGTTGTCTGCACGAAACCAAACCTTTTCTCCAGGGGCTAACCAAATCCGTCCTTGGCTAAATTCAGAATCAGCATTGACACGTAAAGATCTTCGATCTGCAGCAGAAGCTTCCTCTATAGGGGATACAAATGTTATACCTGTTACTAAAGTTGTAGTTAAACCGCATGTTACCATTAACTTCTTGAGCTTCTCCATGGTTTAATCTCTCCTTTTACCCTAGGTTTCAGTATTAGAATAATGTCATAAACCCACTCCTTTAAAGTGTTATTTGCCAATACCAACTAATAGGTATTGGCAAATTCATTATATGTTTGGAATTATATTACAATTAATGAAATGCGAAATTTCCTGAAAACTAATACGACTTTTTCAACATTATTTGTTATTCGTAAAGATACACCTTTTTAAACAATCGTTCACTTTATAAGGTGGTTCATATGCAAAAAGTAAAACTAAGTTTACATATTTTCGCAATTTGTAAAACACATCGTTAAATATCCAAATAAAAACCCAGTAATATCATGTACACGTACTGATATCACTGGGTTTTATGAGTTTAACATTTTGTATCTTTTGTAAAACTCATTTCCTGTTTTTTATTTTACCTTAAATTGTAAATGGCTTATAATTATTTTATTCAGAATAGTCAGATATAAGAGTTAAATCATTATTTTATAGGGGGAATTTACAAATGAAATTAACAGGACTAGAGCCATTGTATAACAGTATGATTGAACAAAACCTTCAACGTGTAAAATTTTCAATAACTATTAATAAAGCCGTTTTTAGTATTATTTACATAATAGATTCTACGCCTCATGCACTTGCTATTGGAGTAAGAAATAAAAATCTCTTCTTTGAAGTTGCCGTCAAAGAAGGATTTGTTATTAATCCGTATTTAGGTGACACATACGGGGCCATTTGTGAAGCGCTAGGATTAACTTCAAGCCCCTCACAACCTTTTAGTCCTAAAAAATTTTATGAGGAAATTAACAGCAGAATTCCAAATACCACAAGCCCAAGACAGATTCCAAAACCAAGAGACTTTGCACCTTATAGAAAAGATGTAGAAGAACCGGAGAAAATTTACTTTTATGACTGGAGAGACAACACGATAAGGGGTGACAAAGTTAGACCTAAGAACCTCGCTAAAACCAAACAATGGCTGAGTGAAGAGGCATATAAAATGTGCAAAACCTATAATATTAGTAGCTGTTGGACTGCAGATCCATCTAAAGAAAAAGAATTCACATTACCAAGATAAGCACTTAAATACAAGGAGAGAGCTTATGAAATACGTTCAAGATTGTGAAGACCAAGAAACATACTGTTTCCATGATACAACTTCATCAGATTTGGCAAACCTCTATCGTTATCGAGTACGTTCTCCCTTAATTGAAGCGTGTATTGAGGGCGGTACAATAAATAATACAGAAATCATATCTTTTACCCTGCAAAATGAACGTTATAATTTCACAAGATATTATCTAACATCTTTGATTAAATTTGCTTTTAATATTCAAAGGCGTTTAGGCTATGAAGAAACATATTACATGCCAATTGAATATGGAGGAAATATTAATCGTCGGAAATATTTTGAAAATACATTAGAGTTAGCAAATTCAATTTCTGACGAGATGTTTTATGAAGCGGTTAAAGAAATACAAAATATATACGAGCATACTCAATACATGTTAAAAACATGTAACTTAATAGAAGAAGGAGGATTTGTACGGGTCTATCGCTCTTTAAATGCTATCGAATTAGCACAAGCCCTTCGACAAATAGAAATAGGTGGTTTAAATAATCCAGACTTTTCATTTAAAATTGATACAAATATCTTATTATCTGGTGAGTGCTTTCATGATAAATTGGATATAGCTTATAGTCATAAATTAATAAAGGTTTGTTTTAAAGTTCCAGTCGAAGATATTATTATACATCCTAATTTTATATTAACAAAACATGCCAAAACATCTTTTCAAGCTAATAGCCTAAAATATGAAAATGAGATTTTGTTTGTAAATAGACATCCTAGAGGAAAAATGACTTTTAAAAATAGAGATATCTATAATATAGATAAAGAGGCTTGTTATAAAAGTATTGAAAATTTAAATCAAAATCAGGGAAACTCGGACATTACTACTAAACAATATACATCTCATTATAGGTATGTAAATGATGCTACATATTATTTAATGATGGATGCTCAATTTTTAATATTAAACAGCCAATTACAAGATACGCTAACAAGGTTAAAGCCCCGTTTAAGAAAAAAAGTAATAAAAAACCTTAATGAATGGGACACTCAATTCTGACAAACCTATATGGGGTCACCATACATGCCCATGTTGAGCTGATTGCTCCCACAATAAATAATAGCAATGATAGAAACAAGTAATGTGTAATTTTCGTTTTGGGCTAATTCTGAATTCTTAAGTTGATGGATATGTGACGTGACCCCATGCCCATCAACTTAAGAAATTGAGTGTTCTCTAAAACGAAAAAAATGAGCTAAATTCTCATAAATAACTGTAAAAAAGGTATTTTTGCCCATCCCTCGAAAAAAGAAAACAAGACAAAATATACCAATGTGGAAAAGTAACTCTAAAATCAACCTTTGTTGTATATTTTGCGTTTACTTTTCTACGGAAAAGTAACACTTTTATTCTATACCTAAAGGCGGACTGAATTCCTGCATAGGCTTTCCAGTATCACTGAATTTGTAATGAAAAGTTGTGAACAATTGAAAAAATAATAGTTGAAATAATGAAAGGTGAGAAGGAGTTTATTTCTAATAAGCGAAATATTGTATTGTTTTATCCTAAATTATTTGTAAAGGTGGATACATAATGACAGTAAAGAAACTTTATTTCATCCCAGCAGGTCGTTGTATGTTGGATCATTCTTCAGTTAATAGTACACTTACACCGGGTAAACTATTAAATTTACCTGTTTGGTGTTATCTTTTGGAGACAGAAGAGGGACCTATTTTAGTAGATACAGGTATGCCAGAAAGTGCGCTTAATAATGAGAATCTTTTTAAAGGTACATTTGTTGAAGGACAAATTTTACCTAAAATGAATGAGAATGATAGGATCGTAAATATTTTAAAGCGTGCCGGATATGAACCAAAAGATCTTCTTTATATCATTAGTTCTCACTTGCATTTTGATCATGCAGGAGGAAATGGCGTTTTTACAAATACACCAATTATTGTACAGCGTGCTGAATATGAGGCAGCACTCCACAGAGAGGAATATTTGAAAGAATGTATATTGCCGAATTTAAACTATAAAATCATTGAAGGCGATTATGAAGTAGTGCCAGGTGTTCAATTAATATATACACCGGGACATTCGCCAGGGCATCAGTCATTATTAATTGAGACGGAAAAATCAGGTCCCGTGTTACTAACTATTGATGCATCATATACGAAAGAAAACTTTGAAGATGAAGTACCGTTTGCTGGATTTGATCCGGATTTAGCTTTATCTTCAATAAAACGTTTAAAAGATGTTGTTAGGAAAGCAAATCCGATTCTTTTCTTTGGACATGATATGGAGCAAGAAAAGGTCTGTAAAGTGTTCCCAGATTATTTGTGATATTGCATATAAAAAGTCATGGGCTCGTTAGCTGTAAATTTATAATAAAGTCTGACCGTTTATAAAAAAGATTGATCAAAAGTCCTGTATTGATGTAGGATTTTTTTGTTCTGCAATTGGACCATATTTTGGAATAAGGAAGGGGATTGGATTGTTCACTTTGAAATAGTAATTTATTCCAGAAAAGAGCAAGGTTGTTGTATAAAGATAAACATACTAAATTTATAGAAATGGAGGAAGTCAATTGGAACAAATCACACAAAATATTTATTCACCGCCAAAACATATAGTTTCAGCAGCGACTATTGTAATCAATGAACAAAAAGAAATTCTATTGATCAAGGGACCTAGAAGAGGTTGGGAAATGCCAGGTGGACAAGTTGAAGAAGGAGAATCTTTGAAAGATGCTGCAATAAGGGAAACTAAAGAGGAAACAGGTATTGATATTGAGGTTTTAAAATTTTGTGGAGTATTCCAAAATGTGAACCATTCAATATGTAATACGTTGTTCTTAGCTAAACCAGTTGGAGGCAAATTAACGACTACACCAGAAAGTTTGGAAGTAGGGTTCTATCCTATTGAGCAAGCTTTAGAAATGGTAACTTTTATGAATTTCAGACAAAGAATTGAATACAGTTTGGATGAAAACAAACAACCTTTTTATATAGAATTTTAAGAAACGATCTTCCATTATAATCTAAACTTAATAGGCATGTGACGTGGCCCCATGCCCATCAACTTAAGAACTTTATAACACCCCAAAACAAAAAAAATTGTACATTTTCACATAAAGTGAAACTTTAATCAGTGGGGGGGTTTTCTCGATCCCCCACTGATTATTAGTTGAACCAATCGGGCTTTTACGGGCAGTTTATCTCCCACCCAACTTCTTTGCTTTCGCCGAATTTTGAGGTGGGAGTATTACTGCCCGTTAATGCGGGATAAAGATGGCAATTTTCGCGTTTTGGGGGTATTTGTACATCACCAAAGTCTCGTTCTATTTAATCATATTTTTCACATGACCAATTCGTATTTCACCTTCAGGATAGATAAATAGCATACCCTGCATCTAGGTAAATATATCCATTCGCCAAAACTTACAACTGTAACATCCCTATTAGAATGCATATCAAAACATTCATACAAACAAGATTTTATTTGACTTACCTTATATATAACCGTACTTTTGAATACCGGACCAGTCAATTCTTACTTCTTCCCTAAAACAATCTAAGTATTAGATTTCCCCTATATTTTTAATAACCCTATTAAGTTTTTTGTAAAATTCACCTTTTGTTTTTACATGTTTAAACTGATTTGGATTCATATGAGCTTTTTGAGAGAGTGCTACAATCTCTTCTTTTGTAATTGAATCTTTCGTATTGATAGATGCTATATTTGTATATTTTCCATCTTCTGTTTTTGGAATTTCTAAAATTCCTTTATTTACGAGATTCACTACAGCCTTATGCTCTGAAGAATGTGTGTCTACACCGGTAATTTTCCAATTATGCATAACTTTTGGCGTGTATACACCATTCTTTACTTCTTTTAAATATGTAATAGCAAGGTTACGAATGGTTCCACCTGTTTCGCCAAATGCATTCTCTTGTTTAGATGACCAAATCTGTTCAAACTTACGTCCCTCTAAAGCCCCTCCTTTTGCTTGAAGAGCCTCCATTCTATATGCATTCATTCCCAGAGTCATAACATCGCTCATTTTGATTGGTTTATTTGTACGAATAGATCGCAAATTTGTAATTCGGCTTCCATATGGTTTTGTTAAGTCAATTTCGTATTTCACGCCTCCAAAGAAGTCGTTCGTACTGTATTTAGACGCACGGCGTGTTTTATCAAAGCTAACTGTTACATCTCCGGCACGAGATGTGTTAAAATACCCCGCCGCCCATTCCATATAATCTTTTAAATCTTTTCCAGTTATCTTATATACTGTAATTTCTCCCAAAGCATATTGGTAATTATACGCAATATCTTTCTTCTTAATAGGACCTACATCTAAACGAGCATAATCGTTATCAATTTGATGGGCTACTACATCTGCTTTGCTGTAATAGAGCATGACTTCATGAAAAAAATCTGATAAAGGTGTCTCTTGAATTTGCACGCTTGGAATACCATTTATTTCATTTTTAGGAACAAGATTTCTCCCCTTTAATTGAGCGACTACAACATTCGCATCTCCCCTCGCATACTCGTGAAAAGGTGTTAATGTTTCTTCAAGTGCAGGATCGGATAATACCGTTGTTCCATCAGCATTTTTTACAGGTAAAGCGGTAGCTGTTTTATCTTTTAAAACCAACTTCCCATCTTGCTTTGTAAAAGTAAGGTCAATACGTGAGATATGCGTTCCATATTTATCTGGTTCTGTAATAATAACACCATTTACAACTTCTTTTTTAACAAGTTTATGCATATGAGCTGCAAAAATAGCGCTTAGTTCTGGACAGGCATTTGCAATATCTTGAACCCCAGTACCAGGGATGCCATTCTCATTTTCTAGTCCCATATGCATAACCCCTACCATTACATCTACTTTACCTTCTAATTCTTTAATTGCCTTCTTTGTTTCTTCTACTGGATTTTTCACCACTAAACCAGCCAAATGATCTGTCCCTTTTTCAAAATCACTAATCATTGGTGTATTCATGCCAATAACCCCAACTTTGATGCCACCTTTTTCAACGATCGTATATGCAGGAAGAAAACGCTCTCCATTCTCCTTGTAAATATTTCCTGCTAACGTCTTTCCTTTGTATTGCTCACTAACTTTTTTCAATGTATCTAATCCAAAATTGAATTCATGATTTCCAAATGCCCAAGCATCATATCCCATTTCGTTCATTGCTACCATCATCGGAGACTGTGGCTTATCATTGAATAACTCTACTGAGTTCCCTTGAATTGTATCTCCAGCATCTAATAATACGGTATTGGGATTTTCTTGGCGTACCTTCTTTATAACCGTATAAAGCTGCGTTAAACTTCCACTCATATTAGCACCATCAAGTGCATAATCCCAAGGCATAAATCTACCGTGAATATCTGCAGTACCTAATAATGTAATATTAACATCAGATTCCTCTGCTTTAGAGATCACTGGTTTGATTGTTATTGCTGCTCCAAGCAGTATAAAAATAACAAAATAACATACACGGCTCTTCCATCTCATTTTTGACATCATAACAATGTTTCTCCCCTTTTTGTACTGTCATATAGTGTCTTGAACGTTAAAAATGTAACTTATTATTTGGAAAACTTCAAGCCAATTGCAAGTAATCTATAAATGTTAGACATACTGATACTATTACTCTATAAAGGTGTGTGATCAGTATGGAAAAACAAAATTCATGATCAGCCTGACATTGCATAATAACTACCCCAAACTTTACTCATCATTACCAACTATCTCATCATAAGCGAAATGCTCTGCTTTTTTTATATCATGAATAATAACAATCTTATCGGAAATATTATGGGTAAGTTCGCCCTGAAAATTTTTCAAAAACCAAAATACTTCTTCTAGATTATTATTAGTTTAATCCATGCTACTTAGTGAGTTGCTAAAATAATTCTAGTTTTTTAACTGAATATCAGATATAAGTCGTTCAATACTATCTGATATAACTTCATACTTTCCAGTTTCAAAATCTTCTAATTTTACAATGCCCGTATTATTATCAATTACTACCAAGAAACTACTTCCGCCTTCTACGCCTAGCGGTATGTTATCTAACTTATCTTCGTGAACCTCTTTATAACCTATTAATTGAACAACAAAATTATTTAATTCAATTCCTGGTAACACTGGTTCGAGTATTATATTATATGATTTGTAAAAGCCCACTAATTCTGCAAACCAGTAAGTATTAAAATAATCTTTTATAGATTCATGAAAAATAATTCCTAATACTTGCTCTATATCTCTAAAATCATGAATAATATTTTTTTCAACAGGTTTCCAACATATATATTCGTCTTGATCAACTTCACCTTCATATATAGTTGGTATAATCGCATCATTCCATGGCACTTTGGGAAGTGAATTATTAAATCCACTCCACGCTTCTATAAGTTGGTCAAAATATTTTCCCATCTCATCTTTCATAATAGTTCCCCTCATTTCAAGAAATGTAATCTGGTATTTTTCATCCTATTCTAGTTTCAAATTAAACTTCGTCAGCCAAAGCATCATCGTAATCCTGTAATTCTTCCATAATTTCTTTTAATCGGTTCATATGATTCATAAATTCTTGGTGAGAAATTTCTTGATAATCAAAACTCCCCTCTCCACATTCATCACTTTCAAATATTTTTACTTTTGTGCCTAACTTCAACAAATTATCAACTAACCCTTTCAAATTCTGCATATCGTCAATATCGTTCGCATCCGTTTTGGCAAAACACTCTTCGTTTTCAATTTTATTTTTTATGTCTGTAATTCCCAAACCAGTATACTTTCTCAAAGGAACTATATATGTATGAAGCGCATCATTATGGCTTATTTTAATTGCAATTTGACTCATCTATTTTTCTCCTTTCTGCTAAAATTCTTACTCCCATCGTTTCAACACATCACTGATTTCATTGCGAAAAAGAACACTAGTAAATAATATACAATATTTTCCGAATAACCTATGTTATATTTTATGAATCATTATAAATTTTCACACTTTAAGGAGGGTTTTTTATGTATACACCTAAATATTTTGAAGTGCAAGATTCAGAGCTTATTTTAGAATTTATCAAAAACCATTCATTTGGAACCTTACTATCTAGTACGAAAGACTTTCCAATTGCAACACACCTTCCGCTAGATGTATATACTGAACAGGGACATACTTATTTATCGGGGCATTTCGCTTATGCCAATCCTCATTGGAAATTGTTAATAGAAAATCCTCAAGTATTAGTTACATTTCTAGGGCCACATGCTTATGTGTCTTCTTCTTGGTATGCGCAAGAAAATGTACCCACATGGAATTATGTATCAGTCCATGTATATGGTACAGCTCAACTTGTAGAAGGCGAAGAATTAGCGCTTATGTTAGCAAAAATGCTAAAGAAATATGAGCAAGGTAGAAATAATGGCGTATTATGGGATACTTTAGATCCAAAGTTTTTAAAACAAGAGATGAAAGGGATTGTAGGCTTCAAAGTAAAAATCGAGAAAATTGAAGCTTCCTTTAAATTAAGTCAAAACCGAAATAATGAGGACTACAAATCAATTATTAATAATCTTAAGAATGAAAACGATGTCTCTGCAATAGAAGTGGCGAACTGGATGGAAAAAATGAGACCAATGAATGAAAATTAAGTTCAGAACCAAATCACGGGGATAGCAGAAGGAAAGGCATACAAAAAGCGAAAATTCCTGTATTGTACGAATTGCCAGGACAATACAGGAATTTTCGCTTTGCTTATTCATACTAATAATATGTTTACTAATGAAGCACCTATCAAAGTAAGTAATAGATATGGTTTCATCTTTATGATATTAGTAGTATCTGCTACCCTATCTATAAATGCAACATTTCAACCTTCACAACTTGAATATATTCCTGCAACTTACAAAACGCTTCTGTGAGCTTGCTTGTTTCTTCTGTATGAAGGAAGCGTGCTTTGTTTCGCTCTTCCTCTATGATAAGCAGCTGCGCGGTAGCATAAGTGAGACCATACTGTTCGCATTCTCGTTTCATATCATGAAAAAAAGAAAGAGGTACAGTACCTGCTCCCGAGATTAGCATCTCATCTAGAAACTGTTCCAATTCATCGATTATGCGCACTAACTCTATCATAGAATGCTTCTCCTTCATTGAGTGTTATATTTAAAATCTCTCCTGATTCTGTATATAAGATGACAGGTGTGACAACGAGCTTTGTACCCTCCTGATAGGAATGGACAAGCATTCGCTTTACGTTCAACGGGCCCATATACATGTTTACAAGCCTAATCATCCGTTCGTTTTCTGGTCGTTTCATCATTTGCATTTGCAATGTTTTACCGGCCTTATCGATGAGAGGAATGATCCATTTTTGTTCCTTTTCCTGAAGCAGCCATTCTCCTGTTTCAGCAAATTCTATACAAAATACGCCTCGCTTATTTGTCTCTATTTGCTTTACTTTTTCTAACAATTCCTCCCATGAGGTCAGAAAAAGAGATTGCCACTCTGCTACATTTGTTTTCCCTTCCGCTTCTCCTGCTGTTTGTGAGCTAGATGACAATTGAAAATCGGCGTTAAGTTTTGCCTGCTTCAATCGGAAAGTTGAACGAGACAGTTCATATCCTTTCCCTGCAATCTCCCACGGGGCTTGCTTTTCATGGAGTACTTCAGGAGTTGCGCTGCTTCCTTCATAAAACATCGGACGCGACTGCGTGTATGTCATCCACTTTTCTTGCTCCCGGTTATAGAAATAATACGTTACACCAACATAACCGGACTTCGTTTGCCAGCCGGATGCACCGAAAGCAGACAAAGTAAGCGGCGGTACTTCATAATATTCCGAGCGATACGGACTCTCTTGCAGGCGCTGCTTTTCTAACAACATAATGTGTTCATAAATCGCAGACAGCGTTTGCCGATAGGATGCCATTTGAAAAGACGTATGTTTCATCCGATATAGTCCAATGTCCGTTGCTAGCTTACGAAATAAGTTCTCTAACTTTGCTAGTTTCAAAGAACGAGCTTTTACAGAAAGTTGTTCTATTTCATTAATTGTGTTTTCAGTAAGCCTCGTTAATCCAAAATGAACAACTTGTTCAATCATCTCTTTGAAAATAGATAGCTTTTCCGGAGCAACGATAAGAGGATTCATCTGTTTTGTTTCATGCAAGATCCCTTTTTCTTTTTGATACCAATATACCGCTTCTGCCTTATGACGGCATATCCCATCTGCTTTACACGTACAGATCGCATCAGCTACCGATTCAGCTGTTAGAAAGCGAACAGTTATATTCTCTTCTGGAAAGGATGCAATTAAAGCTGCCTCTTCTTCGAAAACGAACTTCGGCTGAAATGTTTCGCGGAACATCATTTCAGCCCATATCTTTTCGGAAACAATGCTGCGTACGTTCACATTCAAAAGAGGGGAAAAATCAACCTTCGTTTCCGCTTCTCCTTCGTACATCTTCTTAGCTTCGAGCAGAGCCATAATGACATGCTTGCAAATAGAACGGGCATCACAAGTACAGGAGTAACTACGGATATCTCCTGTAAACGTTACAGTAATTTCGTCATCAAATTGTATGTGCGCTGCATTTTCTTCTACGTCCATTTTGACATTTGATACAGCAGCCAAATCTTTGATCGCCCTCTTATATGTTCCTTTGTTGGACATTGCGATCAAATATGTTTCATCAATAGAGGAAAGAACATTTAAGAAATGATTGCTGCGATCCACTGTGCCAACCTCCCTGGTGTTAGCGCTGCTACATGAGCACCGAGCGCTGCCATTTTTTTCGCTGCCTGTTTATCATAAAAAGGCTGTGCAGTCGGATCAAGAGAAGTAAGCACGATAAGCTTTGCTCCTGATTCCACAATCTTTATCGCTTCTCGGTACATTTCAGCGTAACTGCCGCCTTCATATAAATCCGTTACAAGTACGACAATTGTTTTATGCGGCATTTCTATTTTATTCGTTGCATAGCGCAGCGCCTGGGCAATATATGTTCCGCCCCCAAGCTGTACGTTCATAAGCGTTTCGACTGGATCGTTAATACGATCTGTTAAATCGACAACGGATGTATCGAAGATGAACAAATCTGTCTTAATCGTCGGTAAACTTGCAAAAATGCCAGCCATAACTGCACTATGAATAACCGAATCAAGCATGCTTCCGCTCTCGTCTACCGCAAGAATCACGCGCCATGGGTTAACGTGCTTCGTTGCCGCATAGAAGTACGGTTTTTCAATATGAATGGTGTTCGTTTCCTTGTCAAAATGCTTCATGTTCTTTCGAATCGTTTTCTTAAAATCAAAGTTGCGCATCGTGCGTACACGACTCGCACGGTTTCGATCCGGTCTACCACTTAAAGCGAGCTTCACTTCCTGCTCTAAATTCAGGCGCAGCTCCTCAGCTACTTTTGCCACAATACGCTTAGCGGTGTCCAATACATCTGGATTTACATGATCCTTAAATTGTAAGATGCATTTTAACAAATTCATATTCGGTTCCATTTTTTCAAGCGTTTCCTTATCCTGCAGCAAAGCCGTTAATTCATACTTTTCCAGCGCATGTTTTTCCATAATTTCAATTGTTTCTTTCGGAAACAACTCGCGCACTTTAGAAACCCAAGTGGGCACTGTTAGCTGCGAAGGATCCAGCGATCCGCCGCGTTCTTCCCCGCGCTCCCGTTCATACAAAAACTCCAGCGCCTCGTCCATCTCCCTGTACACAGGGCTTTCTTCCTGAAATGAGATTTGATCATCCGCATATTTTCCAAGAACAAGACGCCATCGATTCAAAGAAATCTTATTCTCCATCTTCTAGCCCCCGTCTTATCAAAATCTCCCGTGCCTTCCGATCTAACTGCATCGCATACGTCAACACAGCTTCTGAAACCACTTCTTCTTTTACCGCTTCTTCCGTTGTGTCATATAACCGAGCAATCTGTCTGGCGATCGTATCGACTTCAAGCGGAGTGAATTGACTGAACAAGAGGCGTAAATGCGGCAGCACTTGCAAAAATGTCTCCTCATCAAGTTCTTGCAGGACATGAGACATCCCGCCAAGCAGCGACTCGTTATATAAGAAAATATCTTTTGCACCAGCAAACAAACCATTCAAAAATAAAGGTGCCTGCTTTTGCATATCGCCGCTCCCATAAAAGTATCCTTCTGCCACTCGAATGACATCATCAACCGTCCTCTTCGTTAAGGAAGTTAACAGCCCAAATACTGCCCCTTCTACTTGACTTTCCCGTTTTTCTTTTTGCAAATAAAGCTCTAACGCTTCAATAAACTGCTGATCTGCAGGCTGCAATGTATACAAATCGATAAGCTTTTCCGCAATGATTCCCGGCTCGCCGCCATCTAAAACAGAGAATAACGAAAGCGCTTTGCTTCGAGCACTTTCCGCCTGTTGATTCGTTTTCTCTATTTGCGATAAATAGTAAGCGCAATCTGCTATAGACACGAAGTCTCCATCCTCTTGTATCGCCTCATCCATTAACGGGATGTACATGGCAAAATCAGAAAATAGCCCGCTTAAGTAGGCTTCCATCAATAAAAGAGCTACCTCTCCCGCACGCCCTTTTGCCTTATATAGCTTTGCTCGCAGCACTTCCTGAGCGGCTTCCCTTACCGTTCCACCATACACAGATAAGTCAATAAGAGCACTTTCCACCTGCGCTGAAAAACGATATTTCCAAGTTTCTCGCATAAGATTGATGTTCTGTTTTCTAGCAAGGTTTGGACCGCGCAGCTTCTCACAAAACGGAACCTCTAAAAAGGCAAGGCAATGAAAAAATTGACTTAAATGCTGATGCCGTTCTTTCTTATATATGTCAAGAATCGTTTCATGCGGTACAGTAGAGCGAGCTGGAAGACGGAATGAACGAACAGAGGCCCGAAAATCATGCACAAGCGGCGGTACATCCGCGGATTTTGACAATTTCCCTCGCTTCGTCCCTTGCAGACTCTTCTGAAGCAGCGTCAAAGGTTTATCTGCCGAGGATATCTCTCCCTTAACAAATGCGCTGCGCACCGCATCCATCAGCTCATACAATCCAGGCCGCATCTTGCCCCGAAGCAGTGCAAGTTCACGGATCATTCGCGCAGCCTCAATCTCATCTGCTATTGATATCCCGTCTGTTTTTAACTGCCGGGCAATCCGTATCATAAATTGCTCTGCTGCTGCTTCATCCCTATTCTCCCAAACGTGTTGATAAAAAGCAGGTGCAGGCATACCGCTCTCATAACCGCGCGTTTGGTCGCTTTCCAAAAAGGAATACGGCATAAGATACGTTTTTGCATATGTAGCAGACAACGGGCTTTTAGACAGTTTTTTCTTTTCTCCTTCTAGTTCAAGAAGTCCCTTCACATGAAAGCCTCCGGTAATTACGAGCACCTTATCATATGCTTTACGCGCTTTTTCAATTTCCTTTGCCATATGTATTTCTCTAGCCATACAGCCGTCTTCTATCAACATCTCCTGCGTATAGTCCGCGCGTGTGTAATAACAATAATCGAAGAGCTGCTGGATAAACTCCTCGCTTGTCATATGAAAACCTTGCAATTCAAAGTATTTCTCCCAAAATTCATGAAAGCTTCGACAACCCGTTCTTTCTGAGAGCATACGGACATATTGACTGTGCCGGAAATATTGTTCATCATACTTCCCCTGCTCTTCCTCGTTTTTCGTTACATACAAATATTCCTTATAGGGAAGATCAATAAATGAAACCGGAATGTTACGCGCAGCTCCTTCCCGAAGTGCGACAAGTTCCGGTGAATAGTCGAGAAAGGGATAGTACGCACGGTACTTTCCGCTCTCTCCTTTTTCAAGTACATCCGGTTTATCGTCATAACTGCAATAAATACAAATCGGAGCCTCACTCTCAGTACTCACGATATGCGGAATAAGCGGATTACAATCAATCGGTCCCTCTATAAGAATTGCATCCGGTTTATATAGTTCAACTATTTTTTGGACATGAAAAGAGCATGCAGGACTATGATGGCGAATAGGCACGTATACGACGTTGTTGTTTACATTGTAAGCTCTTTGAAATAATGTGTTTACTTCAGCTGATTGCGAGCTTCGAAAAACGACTTCCATGCCTCTCCTCCTACTTGACTTCGCGCTTTGACGATGCTTGTAAAGTAACTGCGCAGCTTTTCTAAGTCTTCCTTGTTTTCTTTCGCAATCGTTCCAGATAAATATCGAACAAGTGCATCCATCTTCACCTGCCCGCTTCCATAATAATACGCATCCATTGCACTTTGATAATATACCGATACTGCCTCTGCAGTACTCATAACAGAAGAAGGCTGATCAATTCGTTTTCCTTCAGCAGTCACGCCTTCTCGCAATTCATGAAAAACAGTCGCCAATAGCTGAACAACCGTCCGGTCCACTTCTGGTACGATGCCAGAAGCTCCTAATAAGCGTGTCACTTGCGACTCTATAATTTTCGCTTCAAGCTTTACATCTTTAATTGGATGCACTGTTTCAAAATTAAAACGACGCTTCAATGCACTACTCATTTCATTCACGCCGCGATCGCGCGTGTTGGCAGTCGCAATAATATTGAATCCAGGCTTTGCCGCAAGAATTCCTTGCTCTCCAAACTCTGGAATGTTCAGCACCTTATCACTCAGAACGCTGATCAACGAATCTTGTACTTCCTGCGGGCAGCGCGTCAACTCTTCAAATCTAGTTAATATCCCTTGTTCCATACCAACGAAAAGGGGCCCTGGCACAAGGGCCTCTCTTACAGGCCCTTTCGCAAGAAGAAGTGCATAGTTCCATGAGTACTTAATCGTATCTTCCATCGTAGCGGCTGTTCCTTGCACAGTGTTACGACTATTTCTGCATATCGCAGCAGAAAGCAGCTCACTTAACATCGTCTTTGCTGTTCCTGGCTCTCCGATTAGCATAAGTCCACGATTCCCGGCTAATGTGACAATAGCTCGTTCCACAAGCGCATCATTACCGTAAAATTTACGACTAATTTCTACTTCTTGTCCCTGCCAAAGAAGCGGCTCTTCTTGTCCGATAATAAACGTACGAACCGCGCGTGGTGACAACCGCCAGTTAGCTGGTTTTGGAAACGAATCATTCGCTTCTAAAGCACTCAATTCTACTTCATATAACTCTTCCATTAACGGTTTAATAGACTGCATATGTCATTTCCTTTCTTATCGCTTACTGCGCCAGTTTTCATCACGGCCGAGATTCGATTCTGTCGTCCGTTTTATATCATATAAAATTTCGCTGAAAAATCGTTCAGGTACTTGTTTTGGCACGATGCGTCTTGTAGCATCAACTTCGTCATAAGAGTATGAACCGCGGTTCACTGTGCCTGCTTTATAAAATTGAATTTCAAATAAACATACATCGTCCTCTTCTTCATATCCAACTGGGGCACCTTCAAATGCAAGCTCCGCTCCTAATCCTGTGCGAGTGTCTTCCTTATAGAAAGTATGGTACACACCAGCATCTTCAACCGGTCCGCGATTCCAGCCGTACTTCGTCAACTTACCAAACAGCGAACGACCATTGATTTGAATGCCAGCAAACCGTTCCACAGTTACTTCCTCATCTTCCTTCGCCCGAAATACTTCGCGGGAAATTTGCGGGAATGGCTGGACAACCTCATAATCTTCTAGTTGTTCCTTCCATAATTCCCGTTCCTCTTCGGACAATTCTAGCGGATGGATCAGACCGATAACAGTGTCTGGCGTAAGTTCATGCTCTTCTTCTTCAATCGTATTAAACGTGCCGTCCTCCATATAACGGAACATCGCAAACAATTTTCCTTCTTTATACTCACCCCAAATAAGCGAGATAGCAAATTGCTGCATAATTGGATTTTCCACAAACAGAGACTTCCACGTATGTTGCGACCAATAGCGATTAAGAGAAAGTGCCATTTCAAGACGCAGCGTTTGCATACTAATGATGCTTCGAAGCTGTTTCTTTATAGACGATAACTCCGCCTTAGCCTCTTCTGCCTTTTCCGTATGATCTTTTGCATTTGGTTTCGGAAGCGACTTTATTCGTTTTCCTTCTTCTGTTTTCAGCTCAATTTTCAAGTTTGGAGTTAAATAAGCAGTAAACGTCCTGCTTCCGTAATCAATTGTCTTTTCACCGCGTTTATTAAAACCAAGATCCGGAACAAGCTGATCTTCTAGCTCTTCTTCTGTTATACCGCGTGTTTTAGCAGCGAGACTCAACGCTTCTTTCGCAGCATTACGCACCTGTTTATGTTTATATTTGAATGCCATAGTATTAATCGTCATAAGTGCAAGATGTGACGAAGACAACGCCAACGCCTGAACAGCTGCTGCAGCGATAGCTCCGCGCATGCCAACAGCCCACTCATCAATCTGCTTTTTGAGCAGCAGCGCCATTTCATCATCACTATGAATGCCGTACATCGAAAGAATACCGCGCTTCTTCGCTTCCGCCCCTTGAGAAATCCACAGCTGATAGATCGCTTGTATATTTTCTTTCAAATCTTGTTCATTCAAAGCCGCACCTATTGCTTCCGCCGCTTCCTTTTTCTCAATTACAGACTCCGATACATACTGCTGAAAATAAGCAAGCGGAAGCGTTGCATCTGCAATTGCATCAGAATCACGAAGACGAATTTGTGGTTCAAATCCGAGCCACTGCACGAGTGCGTTTCTTTTTTGCGGCGTTAAAATACGTGTACAAAGGGCTTCGATACTTCCTGATGCTCCTTCTAGGCATTCATCGCCAAGCAGCGGAGTAAACTTCTCCATCAAGGAAGCATTTTTCTTTTCGTGCAAAGCTTCCTGCACAAGCTGTGTATATTCTTCAGATTTATAGTATAAAAGTGTCTGCATTACATTTTCGCGCACGACTTTCTTTCTACTGTTTAATTCCTTCGCTACATCCTCTGCAGCTTCCACATCTTTTGTAAGATACTCGACTGCAGCAGCACGTACTTTTTTAGAGGCATCTCCGAGACTTTGAGTAAGAAGAGCGCGCGTTTTAACCGCATCATTCTTTGCCAGCTCATCCAAAATGAAAATTCGTTCATCCGCAGAATACTCAGTAAATGTCTCTGTCACATATGCCTGTTCTTTTACAAAGAAACGAACGAGTGCCTCTTTTGCCTTATTTTCCTTCCCACTGTTCCGGGCAGCTTGTTTAACTGAATAATAAACAAGTTTCTCCTTCGATAAACCGTAGGAAAGAAGATCTTCCAACATTTGTTCCAGCGAACCTTCCATATGAGAACACCGGTGCAGAAGTTCATATAAATTACAATTATAATCATTCCCAAATTGAAGTTTGAGCGCTGCTTCCCTCTTTGCTGCTTCCTCTTTATCCCAAAGGAGTGCAATTGCCAATTCAGACATTGCCCCGTAATTACTTTGATGATTCGAACTTTCAAGCACTTGCTTCATATCTTCAAATGACAATTTTCCAACCAAATAGTCACGATATGTATCACGTATGTCAGATGATCCCGACTGAAGGGCAATCGTTAAAAATTCTTCACGTACTCTGTTTCGATTGAATTCGTATCCTTTTTCCGCCAAAAGCATCGCCACGAAAAGATAATCACTTTTACTTAAATATTGCAGCGTACGCTGAACAAATTCCGGCTGCTCTTCCACCATACGAAGCAACAATTGATATTCATATACGTGCTCGAAGTTAATGACACCTAAATGACGCCGTGTAAGACGATATGCGAAAAATCTTTCCTCTGAAACACCGAATTGTTCGCACAAGTTTCGAATAGTTTCATACGCTTGTTTATCAAAACTCCTTGTTCTTACATGATTTCCAAACTGATCAAGAACACGACACACATGATCCGTTGCATAATCCATAAAGTTTTTAACAGAACGTTTCGCTAACAAGTCCATATATCGTCTTGCCACATTCGAATGCTGATAAACACAAAATAATAGCTGCCAAGTCACATCAGGTAAAGATGAACCAACGGAAACTTCACTAACAGATTCACCTTGAACGTATCTTTTCGCCAATTCTATCTTCTCTTGTTTTCCGTTCAGCCTCAGTATATACTCCGCATGCTCTTGCAGTTCTTCCTCCAATAAAGAACTGTATGTAAGAAATCTCTCATAATCTGCGCCTAGCATAAGCAAAAGCAAAACCAGCTTTGGTCGACCTGTCAGTACTTGCAGCTGTCCTTCTATATACTCTGGATTCTCCCGTATTAACTGTCTAATAAAAACATCCGCCCCATTTACATAACGCGAAAGATTTATTAAGTACTTACAAGCAGATGCTACAAGTAGATCAAACGAAAGACCGCTTTTTTCGAAATAAACCTTCATTTCAGGAAAACTTACACGTGTAAAACGTACTAGAAGAACATTCAACAGTTGCTCCTCAAGCAAATGATAGAATAACCGAAAAAAGATTGGATCGTGCCTATACGTTTTCTCAAAATCCTGCATGAACTGCCAAGAAAAATCATTTCGCTTATTTTCGTGGATGGTCGTTCGTTCTATATGTTTTAAAACTTCCTCATCTCTCGTTTGCAAGTAACGTATTGCTAAATCCTCTTGTGCCCCTGTCATATTAAGGTGCTGAAACAACTGATATGTACCGACTGCCATCTTCTCTGCCTCCCTAGTTCTTTTATAAATCCATCACTACAACTTGTAGTTAGTTACATCACATAAAAATGATAACGCTTATTTTTTCATATATCTGAAATCTCTAATTCTAAAACACTTAATTACGATAGACCGTTTTGTACACTATACGGAATATATTTACTAGTATAACATATTAACCCATAAGCGAACATACGTTTCTATAAATGTATGATATATAACATCATCAAATTTCTATACTTACAATTTATAACTATATATCCTGTCATATATCGTTATATTTATTTGTAAAATTTAAATGTTGTAATATTTATAGGGTCGCTGTAACAAGATTTGACATTAACTTATTCCCTAGCTAACAGTTAAAATATTCTTTTAAAAACGCATAAAATGTTGACCAAGTTTCCTTTAACTCTCCACTTAAAAGCAGCTCATCTCCGCCTTCAAAATGAACCGAATAAACTCGATCAGTTACACTATCAAGTATTAGTATGGCATTTGCTGACATCTCACTTAAAACTAGATACTTTTTAGGAAATCCATGCTCATTTCGAGCAATCATTGTATTTGATTGAATATTGTTCTCTTCATCTACAATATCTAACAACTCGTAGGGAACGTGCTCTTCCCAAAAAGGGCCAGCATACCGATCATAAAATTCACTGAATGTATCAGATACTTCTACACCTAAGCTAATTAAGGCCTCTTTCACATTTTTCTTATCTTCACGCTTATAAATATCTTCTTCAAGAACTTGGTTTAATTTATTGGGCAACACATTCACTTTCATTCCCTCCTAAAGCTTCTTTCCCTGTGATTTTCCAACGATTTACAAAACCTTTTTTAGTGTTCCCAACCAAACTTCCCCAACATTAACCTTATAAAGAACGTCATCTCCATCACTGAGCTTAATCTTCTGTGTTTTATAAGCCTTATTTATTATTTCATTTACCTCGTCTTTTGTTCTAAACCCTGTTACTATATCTTCTTTTAGTTCCTCATCCCAATACATTTCGGTATCAATGTGAGCTTCCCAATCAAACAAAGCTAACTTATCCTTTAATGATTCATATTTATGAAATGGAAATTTCTTTGTAGTAAGGTTTTTGTCAAAGGTATCATTGTAAGTATTTATACAATCCTTGTAAGAAACGACAATTTGAGAACTTATAAAGTCTGGTTCATATAACCAAATTTTTAGGTAAAAGTTTTCATCCTCCATTGTCATTTTTTCATACCAGTTTAGATATACATCTATCATTTCATTTAATAATAAACGGTTATACCAAGTAGGAGGGTTTCTACGGACTAAAGAATAAAAGGGATGAATCCACAACTTTGCATAATCTCTTTGATGCTCACGAATGTAATCCATATCTATGTCGATTACATTTTGCTTCCATCTTTCTATCTTTCTCTTATGTCGTTTCCACCCTCGTATTTTCTTCTTTTTAGAGTGATAAAACTCTTTCATTCACACACATCCCTTCCACCTACTGATTTCCAGCTAATTTTCTATAAGTTATTACTATCTCATAATGATTGTATTGAGTCGTTTCATACCATTTTAAAGTTGATTTCTTCAGTGGTGGTACAAACACGTTTGATACGGATATCGCGTATCAAAAAAGACAACAAAAAACCGAAATGACACTAATTTATCAAATCGGTTTTTATTCTATATGAAAGAATTTTCATCAGCCTCTTTTAATTTACTAAGAATTTCATTAGCAACGCCCTCGAATCTTTTAGGATCGTCAGAAATAATTTCATTAAGCAAATTGATTACTGTTAATTTTATATCACTATTCATTCCTACAAGAATTTTAGCATACTCACTTCTATATAAATCATTATTTAAAATTCTTATGTTTAGTAGCATTGCCCACTCTTTTGCACTCTCAACCATTTTTGGTAAAGCTTTAGGCATCTCTGTTAGATATTTTTCTATTTCAAAACTTTCAATTAAGTGAACTAGACCAAACATAACTTCTTCCTCTTGTGTTTCATCATCAAATATCATACACAAATCTTGAATAAGCTTTTCATCATCATAATCCGCTAAGCTTTCTAATGCACCGTCAAACTCTTCACATTCTGACTGATTTTTTAAAAATCTACAATTATATAATCTCTTGATCTCAAATCTACTATCCATATGAACTCCCCCTTTAAAAAAATTAACGAAATCAGATATTATTGAAAAACATAAGACACATGAAATGACAAACTATAATGTTCTACGAAATCAATAGCTTTCATTTTAAAGTCAATCGAAAAAATCTTCTTTTCCCCCAAAAAAATCCCCTCCACAATAAACAGTACAGTAACTTTCTTTCAGCTGTCTACTACAGGGGGAATGCCACAATACAAAAATCATCTTTTTAAATTAATGTTCTTTACAAAGGACATATTTCACAAAATTATTAAGTATCTTTATTCATTTGTTATCAAAGATTTTCTATTCAGTGTCTTCTAATATTCTATCATCTAAGTCTTCTCTTTCTCTCGCTATTTCTCTATACGTTTCAATTAAGTTGCTCAACAGTTCAAGAGAGATCTGTCTATCTCCTTCCTCAAGAATTCTTACTTCTGCACCCAATTCGTTCAAATAAACAACAACATTTTTAAGTTTAATCAATTCTTCTGTATCATAATAACTAAACTTTAAAACTGGAGTTTCATCTTCTATATTTCTTTTCAGCTCACTAATTGGTTTATGACTAAATTTTCTTAAAGAAGTAATGTACTTAACAATATTCTTATCTGGTCTAACTATTAAGGACATATAATACACTTTAAAACCCTCCTTAAAAACGTAAAACATCTAGCATTGGCTCTCCTTGTAAACTATTCCCCCGTACCATCCATACAAATCATTAAGCGTAGCATGGAAAATTCCTAGAAATACTAAGTGCTACACTGAATGATGTATTCGCTGAGGAATTTAAAGTTCGTTATCAAACAGGAAACGAACTTATAAAATTTATTTTAAAAAAGGAAAGGATTATTTACCCTTCAACCACTTAGCTCTAAACAATTCTTTATCTTCAAGTGAGTTGTTCCTAGCTAGTTCATGACACACTAACCAAAAATCTTTTTCCCACTTTGTACAATCTTCCTCGTAATCCATAAGCATCTGAATCATACAATATGAATCAGATGGTTCAAAATGAATCATGTCATTTTTAAAAAATAAAGCTATAAGACCATGTTCAATAGATAACAAGCAACCTTCATCATGAAATGAAATTGCAAAGTAAGCATAGTTGTCCTTCGTATAGTTAGGTAAAATCTCAAATGTAGGAGTCCCTAAATAAGGATGAATTTCTTCCATACTATTAAAAGTAATAGGACTAAAGGAATAATCATTTTCATTATATATCTCGTAACTCATGAAACCTTTCACTTGCAATTCAAATAGACCCTTTAGTATATTTTCATAAACAATATCAAAGTGTTCCTTTACATAACATAGCGTATTATAAGCTTCTTTTGTTAAAGGCTGATTACTTTCTAAATACCCCCCTAACTCAATTTTGTTTTGTCCAAAAAACGAAACAGAACAATTTACGTTTATAGATCCATCCCAACAATCATATTTTTCAGAGAAGCAAAAATCATCCACTTTATCTACCATCATTCACACCTACCTAATTGAATTTTGTTATTCATAATTAATGCCCTAGGGCGTAGTATAAATACTAAATCCAGATGGTACAACGGTGCAACTTTTTTAGAAACTGTTAATCTTTCTTATAAGCGATTAAACTTTATTTCAAATCCCCATCAGTTTCAGCCGTCAAATTTTCCTTTTCCTACTTTGTTTTTGGCCATAAAAAAGGCTCATTCCTCCTCATTATTCAAGTTGGAATAAGCCTTCTAAATGTATTAAGCGTGTTTGTCATTTACCTTTAAAAACGTCTCTTAGATTCTTGCTCAATTTATACCTTCTTTTTCTGTTAATCCCTATTAATAAATTCCCTATTCAAATCGCAACATCCTGGTAACCTACTTCAGTTACTATTTCATTTAATAAAGTGAAACTTTAATCAGTGGGGGTTTTCTTCATCCCCCACTGATTATTAGTTGAACCAATCGGGCTTTTACGGGCAGTAATACTCCCACCTAACTTCTTTGCCTTGAGGTGGGAGTATTACTGCCCGCGAATAGCGGGATAAACGCAGCCCTAGTCCATTAACTCTTCCAACCCTTTAGGGTTTTCATTTTCTGACATCGGTTTAAGGAAATTTGAATCCACGACAATAGCATGCATCTGTTGTTGTACATTGACGCAAACAGGACAAACTCCATTCATTAGCTCAGTTTCATAACCCATCTGAAAATGATATGATTACAGTGGCAATAGCATTAATTATTACCTAATTATTGAAATACAAAATGAGAAAATGACAACGTGGAGGGGAAATTATGGGCTTTTTTAGTAGATTTTTCAAAAAAGTAGAACAAGCAAACAATGGAGAGGTAACCCTCAATGAATTAAATGAAGAATTATATGTTGAATCTCCAATAGAAGAAGCTAATAGTTTTTGGGTATCAATGGCACAAAATTTAATTGTCAATACTGTAAAAGCCGCCGACAATAATGTGGAACGCGCTTTTGTTTTGGTTAATTTTAAAAAAGGAGAGGCTTCTTTTGATATTTTTTATCAAATTAACGGGCAATTGTATTTCTGGGATCAGCTAGAAAATCAGACGATTAAAAATAGAATTAAGAATGAGTTGTTACCACAAGCTTCGGAAGTTTCAGATGCAGTAAACCTGCAATTTCACGAAGCGGACCATCCTACAATCTCGTTTGCAGAACTGCAATTTGAATGGGAAACAAAGGCCTGGTTTTCACACATCATCTGGGAAGACGATCCCGCCTCACAATTACCAAAAGCTCAAATATTAAACGAATGGTTCAGCCTAATTAAAAAGGAAACTCAGAATAAACCACTTGATAGTGATACAAAATTTTCTTGGTATCCATCAATCCCTTAAAGTTGATGAGCATGGGTGCTACCTAAACGTCAAGTAACTCCAAAATATACAATAAAAGTTGATTTTGGAATTATTTTTTGTCTACGTTTCAGATAAAATTAAACAAAAACCTTGTATAAAGGTGGAGAACAGATGAACATTCCTAAACAATTCATTAAACCCTTTCCTGCATATGAAGAAGTATTTTATGATAATTTAGAACAGCATAAAAAACACTTTTTACCCATTTGCTCTATAAACTTACAATGCATTGAACCAGAATGGGACGAATGGTTACATATTGTGTCAGCAAAGGAAATTCACGAGGGATGTGTTGGCGATTTTACCCAACCATTTCACACGAGTTTTACGAAAGAAGATACGTTAGGCTTTGCTGTCGTTGACGGAAAGTATAAATTTGAAGCAGATTGGAATTACTTTAGAATTGAACAGAGCCCTTCCGACATTGTAGAGAAAGCCTATGTGCGTAATGAAAAAGACTATCAAATCCGTAAAGAATTTTTCCAACGTAATCAGAAAATTTATCCTTATTCTAGCTTTGGAAAAGAATTAACATCCGTAGAAGCATTAGAGCAAGAGTTTATCGAAAAGCAAACAAATGGCTGGGGATTAGATTATCCCGAGGTAAATGGAATTTTGGATGATATACGTTTTATGACAGAAGAAGGGCAAGAATTATTGGAAGATTGCGTTAGCGAAGACGAAATTTTTGACTATACCAATCTACTGTATGTGCCAAAAGATGAAGATGGCCATCCATTTACATATGTTGGATTTGCTACAGGCTATTATTTTCAAGCTTATGGTGCGGATCGTATATACCTATTTTTCAATAAAGAATTAAGAAAAGCAGTAATTTGTTTTGAGTATACATAAGGTACAAGAAGCAAAAAAGGCCCTTGAGAAAAAGGGTGATTATATGAAAGTTTTACAGCTTACAAAGTGAAAAAGGAAATCATTTCGATTTCCTTTTTTATATTCTATTCATACACCAGAAGATCATTGATGAATGTTTATCTATAAATACTTAATTTCTTTAACTAGTCATGAGCGCGGATGAATTGCTCAACAGTTCAAGAGAGATCTGTCTATCTTCTTCCTCAAAAATTCTTACTTCTGCACCCAATTCGTTCAAATTACGACATCCTGGTAACCCACCTCAGTTACCTCACCTTTTATAAGACAAAGACCTAACCCATTTTCTATATCCCATGTACAATCAAACGTAAGTCCGATATCAAGAAATTCAGAGAGCTCATTGTCTGGTACAAAAATCCCAACTAAGGTTATTTTTTTAAGAAGTTGATCAGTTGCTTCAATTTATAGAGTAATAGTATCTGTCCAAGTTTGAAAGACTATTTTCAATCATTTTAAATTTTCTGCACCAGAACCAGTTTAAGTTCGTTTAGAAAACTTTGCAACAGAACCAAAGTCCCATTATAAATTAACATCTGTGAAATTATTTGAAGTAGGTAAATCTTTCGGTTTCATTATTACACTCGCAAAAATCCCAGTTATGACCAAAGAGATTCCTATGAAATGAGCTAATGTAATTTTTTCTTGAAGAATAATATAAGATAAAATAATGGTAACTACAGGTATCACAGCAGTAAATACAGCTGATATACTTGCGGGTACTTTCAAAACCCCGTTATACCATAAATAAAATGCTAGGACCGTTACTACAATAGCATAGTATAATACATAAGACCATTCTAACAATGTTGGATAAGTAAAATCGAAATTGATACCCTCATAAATACTAAAAGGAAGAAAAAAGACAAAACCAATTAGTGTTACAAATGTTGATATAGCTAAGGGGGTTATATTAGGAGATAATAGTTTTGCAAGTATTGCGAAAAGAGCCTCACCAATCACCGCTACTATAATTAAAGAATTGCCTAGTAGTGGGAAACGCCCTTCCAAAGTATTTCCCTCTCCAAATAAGTTAATTGAGATAAGACCAAGCACTGCCAAAAGTAATCCTATAACTACATTTTTAGATATTTTTTCTTTAAGAAGAATAACGGATAATATACCTATTGCCATTGGAGTAGTACTTGTAATAATTCCACTCTCTGTTCCTGTAGTAAATTGAACCCCGTATAAAAGACAAATACTAAATAAAAATACACCTGCAAATGATTGGATAATTAGGATACACAAGTCTTTACGAGTAATAGTGGGAAACCCTTTTTCAAAAACAAATAATAAAGTTATTAATATTATTGAAGCTAATCCAAAACGCAAACCAGAAGATAAAAATACGGGTATACTTTGAACCATCAATTTCCCAACAACTATGGAGCTTCCTACAATTGACATAGCTAATGCTAATGAAATATATGCTGTAATTTGTTTCCTCATAATTAATCACCTCACTTTTTATTAAATATAACATCAAAAATTGGTCTTCAGTAGTTCCACTAAAACATTATTTTTTAGTACCACTTATACCATGAGTGGCACTAAAAATAAAAATCTCATTACAAAAACCCTGATACCTATTTTGATTGCAGTATCAGGGTTTTTATCTAGCTAGTCAATAATTCTGTTTTTTCACATTTTTTAATCGGTTTCCCAATCATAAAAATATTATTGCCATCAATCCCATCAGTCACATTTTTGGTATCTAATATTTTCTTAGCATATTTTGATATTAGAAATGGATTGTATATAGTATGTGGTGTCATAAGTACTATACAATCATATTCATTTAATTGCTCATAGTGTAAGGAGATATTAAATATTTCTTTTCCTTCTTTATCTTGTATAGTACTAGCGTATGGTTCGTTGACCCAAACTTCTGCTCCAAAATTTCTTAGAAGATGATAGACTTCTAAACTTGGTGATTCTCTACAATCACCTACATTAGGTTTATATGACATCCCTAATAACAGAATTTTCGCTCCATTTAAACACTTTTTATCTATATTTAAAATTTCTCCAATTTTTTTCACTACGTATTGCGGCATACTTTTATTAACTTCTTGTGCAGTTTCAATGAATCGACTGAAAAAATTTGCACCCCTTGCTTTCCAAGATAGATACATTGGATCCAAAGGAATACAATGTCCTCCTATTCCTGGACCAGGATAAAAAGGCATAAAGCCAAAAGGTTTGGTTTCTGCTGCTTTAATAACTTCCCATATATTAATATCAAGTTTTTCACACATTATAGCCATTTCATTTATAAATGCAATATTAATACTTCTAAAAGTATTCTCTAGTAATTTAGACATCTCTGCTACACGTGGAGAAGATACTGGAAATATATCTTTTACTATGTTACTATATAATCTTTTTCCTAATTCAAGACAATTTTTAGTGATACCACCAATTACTTTAGTTGTATTATATAAGTTGTATTTTTTGTTACCTGGATCTATTCTTTCTGGAGAAAAACATATATATACATCTACTCCAGTTGTGAACCCTTGTTGAACCAAAGAAGTATTGAGTATCTCTTCGGTTGTTCCTGGATATGTAGTAGATTCTAATATGATTAAGCAATCTTTCTTCAAAAAAGATTTTAACTTCTCAATTACCGAAACTATACAGGAAATATCTGGCTGAAGATTTTCATCTAATGGAGTTGGTACACAAATAATTATAACATCTAAATCTTTTATCTTATGGTAAATGCTGGTTGCTTGAAATTTTCCTCTATCAACAAGTTCTTTAAGTATACTTTTATCTATTTCTTCAATAGAGGAGTCTCCATTATTTAATTGGTCTACTTTTTGTATGTTATTATCTATACCAATAACATCAAATTCACTTTTTGCAAAAGCGATAGCTAGCGGAAGACCAACATATCCTAAACCAATAACGCCGATCTTAGCACTCTTTGTATCTATTTTATCTATTAAATTCATTCGAGTAGCCTCCTAAGTATAGATTAAACTACGGTAGATATATCATAAAAAGATGCTAAACGATCTAGCGCTTGTTCAACAGCATTTTCAACATCTTCTTTTTTAATACCATTGATTTGGCAACCCATTACTCGAATTTCAGCTGTATGAGCAGTGATTTTCTGAAATTCACTATCTCTATAACAAAATTGAGAAAGAACTTTCTCTTCATCTCTTAGTATTAAAGTACCTGGATCCAAATTTATTATTTCTTCTGCCCCTAAAGGAAGGAATTTATCATTACATTTAGAAACATCAAGAATAATTTCACCTTTGACTTTTTGTAAATCAAATACTCCTAAAGGGATAAGTGAACTAACTGCTGCTAAATTAACTAAATCTACTATTTGATTTATCTTTGGGTACTTATTTATTTCAGTTTTTATTAAAAATCTCTGAATAATATTCTGAACAGAAGGAGGATACTTCTTCGTATCGATACCTAAATATTCAAAAAATTCTTTATATAAGTAAATATTTTTAAATTCTAATAGGTCTTTTTTTGATTTCCCTCTCCACTTATCATGCTGTTTTTTCCATAATATTTCTATCGAG
Organism: Bacillus sp. UNC322MFChir4.1; assembly: GCF_000746135.1. Lineage (NCBI taxonomy): Bacteria > Bacillati > Bacillota > Bacilli > Caryophanales > Bacillaceae > Bacillus > Bacillus sp. UNC322MFChir4.1. Next base: position 48,296 of record NZ_JQKQ01000015.1, on the reverse strand, counting down.
TTATCCATTTCAGTTTTTTTGGAATTGAGATATAAATCTTTATAATATATATTAAGATGGGGAAATAAATTTTTTACTGCATCTGTTACATTCATACTTTCAAACATTAAGTATTCCTCCTACTTAATTAGATATTTTTGTTTCCTGAATCTACAAAAATAATAGGATCTTCAATTATAATATCTAGATCTTGAGAAGATAATACCTTATCAGTCTTAATAATAATGTTATAATGATTTGGAAAATGGCATTCATCAAAACCCAGCACTGTACCAATGTGTTTATCTGCCACTTTTACAATATCACCTTTTTGTATTACTCCACCTTTATTTATCTCAATAAATCCTAAAAAACCTACTACATTAATGATATCACCTTCAACCAAATCACCATAAATTGTAGTTACTATTTCGTGAATTTCCCCTTCTCTTATACATCTAGTTTTAAAATTGGCTAAATTCATTTTTCTGTTATCTTGTTTGTGAAATAATAGCTTAACAAATTGACCAGCTACATTTCTCTTTATTTTTTGTTTTACTATCATTTTATCCCCTCCTTACTTGCATTAAGCTTTTCCATAGAATAAACACTATTAACTAATCTGACAGCATCTAAACCAGCTTCTCCGTATTGAGCGCCTTCATTAATGATCTGACAAAAATCTTTAATTATTTCTCTATACTCGTGATACAGAGATGATTTAAATATAGTAAAGTTATTTAGCATATCGATAAAAATACACTTACCATCTTTTGTAAATATTTCTACATCTTTTTTTTCTCCGAATTTGTATTCCCAATCTAATTCCACTTCAATTGGTATTCCTTCATTGTTTTTTAATTTAACAAACGCCTGTAGATCGATGTCTTGATTATTTCTAATAACTTCTACATCTGTTACGTGAAGTTCTCCTAAAAAGAATGAGAGAGTATCAAACACATTTGGACCGTTATCAACTACACACCCGCCTCCACATTTTTTTGGCTCTAAATACCAGCTATCATTTCCGGCATGCTCTTTTATATCTTCAAGATAGCTTGCTTTAACTTTAGTAATATCTTTTATAAAATTAATTTTTTTCAACCCAGCTAAGAAGTTTTCATTATATCTTCTGTGAAACGCGGTAAAAAGTGTTGTTTTTTTCTTTTTTGCAATTAAAGATAATTCTCTCGCATCATCAATTTTTGTAGTTAATGGTTTTTCACAACAGACATTAATACCTAATTCCAAAGCATGTTTACATATTTCATAATGTTTATCATTAGGTGCGTTAATAATTACTCCATCAAGATCTGTTCTCTGAAATAGTAATTTATAATCTTTATAACAATCTATTCCCTGCTCAGAAAACTTTTCAAGCTTTTTAATATTAATATCGCATACTGCAATTAACTTCACATTTTCAAGATATCCTATAGCGTCCAAATAAAACTTTGAAATCACACCTAAACCAATAATACCTAATTTAAATTCCACTTGATTTCCTCCTTATAAATATTAATTAATAATAAGATCACACTCTTCTAATAACTTGTGTTCAGGAATAGATATATTTATATTTCGAGATAAATTTTTTAATGATTTTACAATTAATTCATCAATAACTATATTTTCTTGTTTCCGTGTACTTTCTAAATAACCAGGATATAATACCTGTTTAGAATTTGTATTTGTAGGACAGTTAAGTAAAGCTTCTAACATAGAATCCATACGATTTTTAAAATTATCTATAGATTGAAAGGCCTCAATATTTATTGCCATAAAAAAATGCCCTATATTATAATCGTTTTTACATAGATCACTATGAATAAGCGCATTCTCATTAGGACCAACATCAGCTCCTGATAAGATTCCACATAAGATATCAACTAATAAAGCTAAACCATAACCTTTATTACCTCCAGTTTCTGGAGATCCTCCAAGAAACTGAATATAACCTCTTTGCTCTATATAATCGATAGGATCTGTTGTTGATTCACCGTTTTTATCTATTAACCAACCTTTTGGAATCTGTTTTCCTTGTCTAGCTGCTTCCTTAATTTTACCTGTAGCTGCTACTGTAGTACTCATATCTAATATATAAGGAGGATTCTTTTTTGCAGGCGCACTAACACTAATAGGATTAGTTCCTATCATATTCACAATCCCCCCTACTGGTGGGGCTACACCTTGTGAACCAAGATTTGTCATTGAAAAACCTATCATATTTTCAGATAGCGCCTTGGTACTGTAGTAACCTGCACTACCAAAATGAGAACTATTGCGCACTACAGTTATGCCTACTCCAAATTCTTTTGCCTTTTGAATTGCAATATTCATTGCATTGTCTCCCACTACCAGCCCTAATCCGTTATTACCATCTAACACTGCAATAGCTTTTTCGTTTTTTATAACTTTAACTTGAGCTTTACAATTAATTTCTTTGTTTAGTATTTTAGTAATGTAAATTCTTTCTAGGTTTGCGATACCATGTGTTGAAAAACCATTTTTATCTGCATACGATAAAACTTTTGTTGCTACTTCGCTATCTGTTGCATTAAGGCCGTATGATACAAAGACATTTTTTACAAAATCAAATATATCTTTCTGATTGAAACTATAGAATTTCAAATAATCACCTTCTGCTTTTGAGAATTTTTATTAAAACATAAAAGAATATTCTTTATATCATTACAAAAACTTTCAAGTTGATTCTTATTAATAAATTCATTGTTACTGTGTGCATGATTCTTCTCTAAACTACCTGGACCATATACTATTGTGTAGTTATTTTCTTTTTGTGCCCACATCGCATCACATGTAAATGCTTTATTACTAAGCTGACTTGGTAAGCGTTTAAGTCCAGCATCATAAAGTAAACGCTCAAAAAAGTTATTTCGATTATTTAAAACTGGGAGTCCCTTTTTTAGCCACTTTAATTCAGTTATATCTTCAATCGTATTTACAGTTCGGGTTATTTCTACAGTATCCCTAAACTTGTCTTTAAATTCTCGAAGAGATTGATGGTAGGTTGCCTCTACTTCTCTTTCAATTATTTTTTGTACCTCAATAGATGGATATGCAAAATTAAACTTTAACGATCCAGAACCATAAATTTTATTATGCATGGAACCTGTATATAGTCCTGATAAGCATATCTTTGCACCTATTGCATTTAGTTTCTCTGATAGTGGTTTCATCATACTTTGAGCTAAAAAACCTAATATCAATGTAGCATTATGTCCTGAATTAGGTGCATCATCTGTTGAATCTTCTCCTTTTACAACGATATTAGCAGTCATTGAAGTTGTAGATTTGTCAATAAAATACCCTTCTGTCGGTTCTACAAATATATTTAAAGACCCTAAATATCCTTTTTGACACATTAATTTTGTCCCATAAATCCCCATCGCACCACCTTCTTCACCCGATACAGCTTGTATCAGAATTCGAGTATTATCTTTTAGAGATGGCACCTCTTTCAAAGCAGCATCAATACCAGCTAACAGAGCAACTGCAGGTCCCTTCATATCCACAGCCCCTCTTCCAGTAAAAACACCATTTTTATAACTACCAGGAATATATCCTTCTACTGTGTCTATATGGAAATTAAACATAATTGTCTGGTTAATATGCTTTGCATTTCCATACTCCAATACTAAATTAGGCTGTGAAGATAAAAATGTTTCGCCCATACTTTCATAATGCTGTATTACAATTTGAGGAGTTTTATCTGTTAACACATCCTCTTTACTAGGTGATTTAAGATATATAGTTTTAAACCCTAATTTATGTGCGGCTGTTTTGTATATATTTAAAGCTCTTAAGTTTTCACTAGGTGAGTTAGTCTCCATTGGCGTTACCGTATTAACATTTATTAAATTCAGGAGTAAACATTCATAATATTCATTCAAAAATGAATGCACCATTTTAATACCCTCCAATTTTCACATCTTGTTCAATTATTTCCCTCAATGCTCTACCATACCGAATATAAGAAGAGAGCATATTAGTTTCACCTAAAGTATTTCTAAGATGAGGAATTAAATGGATATGTGGTTCTATAGCTAATATTCCTTCATATCCTTTATCAAACAGAAACTGTAAACAACTAAGAACATTTGAATTTCCCTCCCCAGGAAATGTGAAAATCACTGTATTATCTTCTCTTCTTAAACTATCCTTAACATGCACATGTACTGTAAATGGATGTACTTTTTTGAGAAAGTCAAGGCTTTCATAACCATAAGAAACACCATTACCAATATCAAATAGAACTTTTAATGAGTCACTATTAATTTTTTCAAGCATTTCAAGTGTGTGCATAGCGCTTTGCCCAGCCCATCCAGCACAATTTTCATGAACAAGAATAACGTTCTCTTTTTCTGCGAGTTCTGTTAATATACTGATTCTTTCAAGAACTCGCTCTTTCCAATCATAATCTGTCATTCCATCGTTTGGATATGACATTATCCTTAAGTAAGTTGAACCTAATTGGTGCATCCTATCAGAAAGAACTTTTAATTCTTCTTTATCTTGAAAAAATTCAGTGGTAATTGGTTTATCCCAATTTCCTATTGTGGAAGATACCGTTGTAACTTTTAAGTGGCTGGAATGAATCATTGATTTTAGTTTTTGAAATTTGATATGGTCTACTTCTGCCAAAGCTATTCCTTCAATTGATCTCAATTCAATTTCATCCCAACCTAGTAAAAGATGTGCTTTAATTTGAGATTCTATAGATGAACCAGCTTCATCAGCTATTCCACTTAACTTAATACTTTTTTTGATCATAGAAGGCTTTCACCTCATTTACAATACTATAAGCTTCTTCTTCAGACATCTCCGGATACAAAGGCAGTGCTAAACTCATTCTTGAAAAGGCCTCAGCTTTAGGAAAGTCTCCTTTCGCATATCCTAAATAACTAAATGCCTCCTGTTCATGAAGTGCAAGCGGATAGTAAATAACAGTCTCAATACCTTTTGAATATAAGTATTTCTTTAGCTCATTTCTATCCAAAGCTTTTATCACATATGTGTAATAGACACGTTTATAATCAACAGTTGGTGGAATTTGAAGATAAGACTTTAATAAAGATAATTCTTCATTGTATATATTTGCTATCATCTGCCTCCTATGATTAAGTTGATCAAGCTTTTCTATTCTAGAACTAATAAAAGCCGCTACTAGCTCATCCATACGACAGTTATATCCTAAAAGTTGATGATAAAATCGTTTTTTTCCATCTTGACCATGATTTCTCAACATTCTACACTTTATAGCTAATTCATCATTATCAGTTATAATTATCCCTCCATCTCCAATACCACCTATAGGCTTAGCTGGGAAGAAAGAGTATAAACCAATATCTCCTAATAATCCTGATGAGATACCATTCATTTTGCTACCTAATGAAACCGCACTATCTTCTACTACTGTCAACCCATATTTATTTGCAATTTTTTTAATCTTTATCATATCTGCCATAACAGAAAATAAGTGAACAGCGATTATTATACGGCTATTAGATGTTATTTTTTTTTCTAAATCTTCAGGATCAATCATTCCTGTATTTTCATCAACTTCTACAAATACCGGTTTTCCTCCTAATAAAGCTATAGCACTTGCAGAAGAAATAAAAGAGAATGCAGGAGTTAAGACCTCTACGCCAGGTCCTACTCCTAAAGCTTTTAATATAATCATTAACGCAGCCGTTCCATTAGAAACAGCAATAGCATTTTTTGCACCTGTATAACTTTTTATTTTCTTTTCTAACTTCTCTACTTTTTCTTTTAGTATAAAATTATCTGAGATACCCACTTCATAGACAATCGATTTAATGTTTTCTTTTTCATGAGCATATCTCTTAGCATAATTTAGAAATGCATGCTTCATTTGTATCCTCCTCCCGCATAGAAGCCTTTTATCACATTACATACATACCCAATCTCTTTTTCAGTTAGATCTGGATAAAGTGGCAACCCTAAAGCGTGTAAGGAAGCTTTCTCAGCATTTGGGAAATCCCCTAAGTTATAATTTAGGTAATCAAAGCAAGGTTGCATGTGTAGAGGATAAGGATAATATGCCTCAGTACCAATACAATGTTCCATCATATATTTAGCCAGTCGGTCTCTATTTTCAGCTTGTATTAAATATACATAATATACGTGATTAAACGAATACGTATTTTGAGATATCACGGGTGTTTTTACAAACGGATACATTTCCTCTAAATGTTTATCGTATAACCCAGCTAAGTAGTTTCTTCGTTTAATATCATCTGAAAGATACTTTAGCCTTACCTCTAAGACAGCTGCTTGAATATCATCCATCCGACTATTAAAACCAATTATATTGTGTATATATTTGTTATTATGTATTTGTCCATGATGTCTAATCGCTTTGCATTTTTCTGCAAAATCATCACTGTTTGTAAGAATCATTCCTGCATCCCCAATTGCACCTAATGTCTTAGTTGGAAAGAAAGATAATACACCAGCTTGGCCGTGCAAACCAGCATGTATTCCTTCTGTCCACATTCCTATACCTTCCGCGCTATCCTCTAAAATTGTAAGGTGATATTTGTGAGCTATCTCTTTTATTTTTTGCATGTCTGCCATTTGTGTGAACAAATGAACTGGCATAATCGCTTTAGTCTTAGCTGTTATTTTTTGTTCGATTTTTTCCGGACAAATATTATAAGTTAATGGATCAATATCGACAAAAACAGGTGTAGCACCTATATTAGCTATGCTAGAAGCAGAAGCGAAAAAGGTATAACAGGGTACTATTACCTCATCTCCAGCCTTTATTCCAGATGCTTTTAAGATAATTTGTAATGCATCTGAAGCATTATTAACAGCAATGGCATGTTTCGCATTGGTATATGTTTGTATTGAAGATTCAAATTTTTTCACCATAGTTCCATTTATAAACTCTCCATCCAAAACTAACGAATCTAATAATTCAGATATTTCATCCCATTGACTTAGAAATGACTGTTTATTAGAGAAAAATGGCACATCTATATCCATCTTCACATTCATAACATTTCTCCTTTTGATTAATTAATGATTAAATTCTCAATAGCCAGTTTTTTTGCTTGATCAAGCATAGCCACTACTTGTTTGTTAAAATGCATATCACTAACCGGTTTTTTTGATTTCATATCATTAAAATAAGTATAATATTCTAGAAAACAGGAGCTAAGTGAATCATCATAAATTAATTCTGATGTAATGAGTTGGTGATTTTTATTAAAGAGCATAAATTTTGAATAACTATCATCTGAACCTGATGGATAATATCCAACTATGGTGTATTCATCAAATGAAACTTTTATCATTCTTTTCCGTACCAGACTAGTTAGATTCGATTTTATAAAACACAGGCTACCACTGGGATGTTGCAGTGTGATTTCTGCTCCTCCCATACCAACTAGTTTCTTTTGATCAATATTCATATCATAAATTTTAGAATGAACAATTTTTGTATTAACACCTAATAAATAACACGCAAGTGCTAATTGGTGTGGTGTTTCAACTTCGAAAGCATTTGTGTGTGAAGTATTATTTATACTCCTACTAAATCTAGGTTTATCTTGTTCTAGTAAAATCTCACGAACATTTCCATATAAACCATTGTCAATATGATCCTTTATTTTATATGTCAAACTACTGGACAACCAATTAGCAATTATAATAATATTAATATCTTTATCTTCTGAGTATTCAATCAATTTATTCAACTCTTTTATATTTGTAGTTAAAGGTTTTTCTACTATAATATTTTTAAAACCTAAATTTACACCTTCCATAATTGTCGGAACATGTTGATTTGGTGGTGTACATATATGGAGCACTGAATCTTTGATAACATTTGGATTACACTTAACTAGTTCATATATACTTCTATATAATGGTAGGGGTTCAATACAATTATTTTTCTCTATAAACGGATCTACTATTAATATATTTTGTTTAAATAATTGTTTATTTTCAGCAGAAAAAGCTGCTTTTTTTATACAAGGAAGATGTAAATACTGACCAGAACGACCAAATCCAACTATTATTGACTGTAACATGATTCGCTCATCCCCACTTTTTGTATATTATATTTCTGACATATTTTCACAAACTCATACATTCGTTTCATATCTTTCATACCATCTTTTTCTACTCCACTACTAACATCTACAGCTAAAGGCCTAATTTTTTTAATAGCTTGAAGTAAGTTTTCAGGCGTAAGCCCTCCAGCTAATATGACGTTTCCATATTCACTTGCCTTTGTTGCTAAATTCCAATCAAATACTTTACCTGTCCCACCAGATTGACCTTGAACAAAACTATCCAGGACAAAAGCATAAGTATTATATTTCTTCATAGAATAGATATCTTCTTCACTTTTTACTTTTATCGTTTTAATAACAGGTACATTGATTTTAGAACAATATTCAGGAGATTCTACTCCATGAAGTTGCACATATGTTAAACCACAGTATTTTGCTATTTCGTTTACTTTTTCTATTTCTTCATCAACAAATACTCCAACTGCATTAGTAAAAGGAGGTAGTTTACTAATTATTTCCTTCACAGTATCTGAGTCAACTTGTCTTTTACTAGATGAAAATACAAACCCTATAGCATTAGCCCCTAAAGAAACAGCTGCTAAAGCTTCTTTATATGTTCTTATTCCACAAATTTTTATAAGTGGCATTATTTATTTTCACCTCAAACTCTATTTTCACTTAATTTAGTACTTTCTTTGAGTGCTTTAATAAAATTTGAAACAGCTCCTAATCGATTTTGAGGAGGTGTTTCTTTTATTAAGCGTATTAAAGCACTACCAACTATTGCCCCATCAGCATATTTCGATACACTTGCAACATGACTAGGGTGTGATATACCAAACCCAATGGCAAGAGGCAGTTTAGTTCTAGGTCTTATTTTTTTCATGAAATTTGGAAGGGCCTCCGGTAGATTATCTCTTTCTCCTGTTATACCCATTACAGCAATACAATAGATAAAACCTGAACCAGATTTTGTAACAAAATCTATTCTTTCTTCATCACTTGAAGGAGATAAAAAAAATATAATGTTAATATTGTGGTTTCTCGCATAATTAATCCAATCTTCAGCCATTTCTGGTGGTAAGTCTGGTATAATCAGGGCGTTAACACCCACCTCATTAGCATCTACAACAAAATTTTTAAAATTATAAGCTAAAAATGAGTTACAATACCCCATTAATGCAATCGGGATATTATTACCACTTTTTCTAACTTGCTTGACAACTTCAATGCATTTTTTCAACGTAACCCCTTCGCTTAATGCTATTTTTGAAGCTTCTTGTATAATAGGCCCATCCGCTAATGGGTCTGAGCAAGGAACACCTAATTCAATAATATCTGCTCCCGCTTCAGTAATAGTGTTAATATATTCAACTGTCTCTTTTAAATTTGGATATCCTACAGGTATGTAAGGAATCAGTGCCGCTTGATCTTTATTCTTTAATTTTTCAAAAGTATTTTCAATTATACTTTTCATAGCATAAATACCTCCTTAGAATAAAAGTTTAAAGCTTTTATTGCCTGATCTAAATCTTTATCACCTCTTCCTGAAAGATTTACAATTATTGTTTGGTCATTAGTCATAGTAGGAGCAATCTGCAAGGCTTTTGCGACAGCATGTGCTGATTCTATCGCTGGAATTATGCCCTCTGTTTTACTTAATATTTGAAAAGCTTTTAAAGCCTCCTTGTCATCAATAGCTGTGTATTCTACCCTACCAATATCTTTTAGATAACTATGCTCGGGCCCTGCCCCAGGATAGTCAAGACCAGGTGCTATACTTTTTGTTTCTTTTATTTGCCCATCTTCATCTTGCAGGATATAGGTTTTGAAACCTTGTATAATACCGATTTTCCCTTCAATAAGAGGAGCAGCATGTTGTCCGCTTTCTATTCCTAGACCAGCAGCTTGTACGCCAATTAATCTAACATTTTTATCCTCCAAAAAGGAACTAAATATACCAATTGCATTACTTCCTCCTCCTACACAAGCAATGATACAATCAGGAAGTTTACCAGTTTCAGTTAATATTTGTTGTTTGGCTTCCTTTCCAATGATAGATTGAAAGTGTCTAACAATTTTAGGGAAAGGATGCGGCCCCACTACTGAACCTAACAAATAATGGGTATTATCAGCGTTAGTTATCCAATCACGAATAGCTTCAGTAATAGCATCTTTAAGAGTCCCTGCTCCTTTTTCCACCAACCTTACATCTGCTCCTAACAGCCTCATTCTTTGGACATTTGGCGCTTGCCTTTTAGCATCATAAGCACCCATGTAGATAACACATTCTAAGTTAAGGAAACTGCAAACAGTAGCCACTGCAACACCATGTTGCCCAGCTCCAGTTTCAGCAACAATTCTCTTTTTTTTCATTTTCTTTGCCAAAAGAGCTTGTCCCAAAGCGTTATTTATTTTATGCGCTCCAGTATGTGTTAAATCTTCTCTTTTCAAATAAATCTTTGCACCATTTAAATCATTAGTTAACTGCGTAAGCGGCGTAAGCGGCGTTGGTCTTCCTACAAATTTTTCTAATAACCTATCTAATTCCTCATTGAATAAGCTATCTTTAATTAAACGATTAAATTCACTTTCAAAAACATTTAAATTTCCAACTAAAGATTCAGCCACATAGGCACCGCCATATTCACCAAAAAAACCTTTCACTTCTATCATTCCTTTCATTGAATAACTGTATTTTAATGTTATTTAACATTTATCAATTCTTTAATCTTTTTTTCTATATTTGTTGACTGCAGTATTGCTTCTCCAACAAGCATACCGTCAAATCCCATCTCTTGGGCTAGGATTACATCCGATTGATTTTTTATGCCACTTTCACTTACAGTTAAATAATTACTAGGAATCGCATTTTTCATAGCTTTTGATTTATTTAAATCTACCTTAAACGTTTGTAAATCTCTATTATTTATACCAATAATACGCGCACCTGCTTCAATGGATAATTCAACTTCTTCTAAAGTAAAAGTTTCAGTAAGAACTTCCATTTCTAACTGATGTGCAGTATTTATTAGTTTTATTAAGTTTGGTTTATCTACTGCTCTTACAATAATGAGAACAGCATCAGCACCATTAGCTCTTGCTTCGTAAATTTGATATTCATCAACAATAAATTCTTTATACATAACGGGAAGAGATATTTGAGGATCAGTGGCAATTAAACGTAAGTTTTCAACACTCCCGCCAAAAGATTTTTCATCCACTATCACCGATATAGCCCTCGCACCACTTCTTTCATACGCTCTTGCTAGTTTAACTGGTTCAAACTCTTCCCTTAGTACCCCTTTTGACGGAGATTTATGTTTAACCTCAGCAATAAGTGACATATTTTCTTTCCCTATTGCTTCATAAAAGTTCCTTGTTTCTCTAACATTTTTAATTCTTTCTATCAGTACTTCTTTGGGTATATTTTTCTTTTTATTCTCCACCTCTGGTATTTTATATTTAATTATTTGGTCAAGTATATTCATAAAAGTCTTCCTCCGGCTAAAAGTTTATTTTGTTCTTTAATCTTTTCAAATTTTTCTTTTACTTTCCCATTGTGCAAATTTTTTTGGGCCAGGTTAACTCCCTCTTTCAAAGACTCTACCCTATCACCGATATAAAGAGCTGCTGCAGCATTTATGACACAGAAATCCTTAATTGGAGATGGTTTATTATTTATAATATCGTTAAATATTTCTATATTTCTCTTTACACCATCACCTTTAATATCTAAAAGACTATATCTTCGTAACCCTAGCTCTTCTGGTGTAACAGTGAAATTTTTTATCTCACTATTATGCACTTCATATATAACAGTAGGGGAGCTTATGCTCATTTCATCTAAACCATCCATGCCATGTACTATCAAAGCCCTTCTTCTTCCCACCTTCATTAGAAGATCAGCATATAAAGGGAGTAGTGATTTTTTAGATACACCTACTAATTGTGATGTCGGACGTGAAGGGCTACAAAGTGGACCTAATAAATTGAAGACGGTTTTAAATCCTATACTGCTCCGAATATTAGCTATCCTCCTCAGCCTCGGGTGATACAACTGTGTAAATAAAAAAGCAAAGTTAGTTTTCTCTAGCAGTTCCTGTGATTTACTAGGTGTTAAATCAATACTAATCCCAATAGCCTCTAATAAATCAGCACTTCCACATTTGCTGGTAGATGCTCTATTTCCACTTTTTGCAACAAATACGTCAGCTGATGATGCAATTAGTGCAGCCATTGTAGAGGCATTGAAAGATCCACTATGATCTCCACCTGTACCACATGTGTCTATAACATCCTGTTTAACTTCAAATGGTACCACTTCATCCATAATGTAATTTGCAAATCCCATTATTTCTTCTGTAGTTTCTCCTTTTGCTTTCAATGCAGTTAACAATGTAATAATTTTATCCCTGCTTAAAGATTTGCTAAGTATCTCTTTCATACAAAAATAAGCTTCTTCTTTGCTTAAATCATTTTTATTAATTAATTTAATGAGAATAGAATTATAGTCACACACGAACATCGCTCCCCTAATAATCCATAATTAATAAAATATGTTTCACTTGTGTATTAAATCTAACATGGTAAAATTCTCATATAAAGGACCATTCCAAAAAAAAACAGTAGTACCAATTTAATGGAAAATAGAGGTGAACTAGTACATGTTTTGGATTAAAATTGATAAATCATCATGTGTTTCCATAACTAGACAAATATACACACAAATTAGAAATGAGATTCTCTCAGGTAAGTTAAAAAAATGTAAGAAAATCCCTTCCACAAGGGAATTAGCTAACGAATTAAATGTTTCGAGAAATGTTGTATTAGGAGCATATGACTTATTGTATTCAGAAGGATATATTGAAAGTCGACAAGGTGCAGGAACTTTTGTAGCAACAAATATTTTATTTGAAAAAACAAATGTGGTTAATAATAAAGATATAAAGATGCATGATCAACTAGTTAAAGACGAAACTATTATAAATTTCAAGGCCGGATCACCAGATTTAACATTATTTCCAAGATGCCAGTGGCTTAAATGTTACAATGATACTATAAAAAATTCTTCAGATTTAATATTCGGTTATCATGATCCAGAAGGTTTATATGAATTGAGAAAAGCCTTGGTTGACTATTTATATATACATAGGGGAATGTGTTGTAAAATCGATAATATTATTATTACTAATGGTGCTGCCCAGGGATTATCTATCGTTTCTCAACTTCTAATCCATAAAAATAATTATATTTCTTTAGAGGATCCAAGTAGCCCAGATATTTATAATATTTTTCACAGTAGAGGGGCAAAGATAGAGTCTTTAGAAGTAGATGAATGGGGTATTTTAACTTCACAGTTAAATGAAAAAAAACCACCTAAGTTAATTTATGTTACTCCATCTCATCAATTCCCTATCGGGGGAACTCTTCCTATTCAACGTAGAATAGAATTAATTAACTATGCACGTAAACATGATGTTTATATAGTAGAGGATGATTATGATAGTGAATTTAGATATACAAGTCCAGTACTTAGTCCTCTTCAGGAATTAGAACCAAATTATGTAATATATTTAGGGACGTTGAGTAAAACTCTATCTCCCGCACTAAGAATGGGGTATATGATCTTACCAGATCATTTGGTCGAAAAGTGTCGGGAGATTAAATGGTATATCGACTTACATTCACCTAGTATAGAACAAAAGGTTCTTTCAAACTTTATAGTAGATAATCATTTAGACAGACAAATAAGAAGATCTAATAAGATATATAAAGAAAAAAATTCTTTTCTGGTAAAATCTTTAAAGGAAACATTCAAAGATATCAAGTTGTATGGATTTTCAACAGGTTTACATTTAGTAGTGGAATTTGCTGACCTGAAGTTTTCAGAAGATTTAATCAAAAATTTCAAGAACCAGGAAGTAATCCTTTATCCAGTTAAAAACTATTCAAGACAATCATCTAGACATGATAACAAATGGATTTTAGGATTTGGACATCTAACGTTGCCGCAAATTAAATGTGGTGTAGAAAGAATTAATAGTGCTATAAACTCGTGCTAAAAAGATTATATATCATTACATATGATTTTCTCTGTGCAATATAAAAAACTGATAGTTCTAACAAATGTTGGTTCTGGTGCAAAAAGACAATAAATAAAAAAAAGAATAATGGATTCCTAACGGAATCTCCAGTTATGCCGTTACTCCAAACAGCTGGTTGATAAAGATATTCTGCTTTTGAACGGACTGATCCCGTAAATCTATTTGTCCTTTTTTGATCATATGCATAGCTTCCACACCACTCAATATAAAGGCTGCTGTTTGGTATGATTTGAATCCCAACATAGAGCGTATTCGTTTCTTAATAAAACGATGGTCTTGTTCCACCATGTTATTCAGATATTTTATCTTCCTGATTTGGATGCTGGCTGGCATCTTTTTTTCTTTCTTCAACTGTGCTATAGCGACCGGATAAGCAGGATTCTTATCAACTGTTATGACACGGGGTTTGGAAACATAAAAAGACCGCAAAGCCTTTTTGAAAAGCATTTTGCAGCCTTGTGATTTCTTGTTTGACTCAGATAAAAATCAATGGTGTTTCCTTCGGAATCTACAGCTCAGTACAAATACATCCATTGACCTTTCACTTTTACATATGTTTCATCCACTCTCCAGGAATCATTTAGTTGTTTCAAATGTTTTCGAATTCGCTCATTTAATTCAAGCCCATATTGATGTACCCACCGCATAATGGTTGTATGAACCAAAGATAGCCCTCGTTTCTCCATCATTTCCACAAAATTATTGAAAGAATCTACACGAACGTACTAGAAGGCCTTCATTTAGAGTAATCATATATTAGGAATACGCTCAACCTCAACTTCGTATATTCCAAATTTCTTGTCACTATAATAAATACTTCTGTCTATCTTATCCATTTTAGATATTTGTAAAAGTAAATCATTGTCTATTATCTTAAAACACCGCTTTAATGGTATTGTAGACTCTTCTTCAAAACAACCTAGTAAAAGATCTTTTATCGTTTCTTTCTTCTTTGTTTCACATCTTACTCCGATATACATCATTTCAAATTGATCGTCAGGGACTAAAAATGTATCAATTACTATGAATTCTTCTGTTTCTTCGTTTTTCAAAATATATACTTTACCGATTCCATAATCACTTGGAGAAAATTCTCCTCCAAAAAAAAGCTTATCTTCTATGAACTCTTCTGTAATTGTAACATTTATTTCCTTAGCCATTTGAATTAAAACTTCATCTTCGATATTGCTTCTCTCATAATGAAGAAGGTATTCCGTAAACATCTTCTCGCTCCTTCATTTCAGATTTAATTATGATATTTAAATATCCATTTATAAATTATGAAATTACCTCTCTACAACACTAATCTGCTCATCCCATTATCTACACAATGCCCAGAATCCTAGTATTACTCTTAATTCACTGTTAAGCTATTTACTTGCAAATGCTTTTTCTATAATTTGCTCGGCTGTTAAATCTTCATCTGAATAAAAAATATAATCTGAGATGCCTGGATTCTTCACTGCAGTTTCTACTATTAATAGAAGATTGTCAATTTCATACTCCTCCCCAGAAACATCTTGTATCTTAGTGACCATATCAATCAATTCTTTTTTTGATAGGTTATCTTTTTTTCTGTTCTCATAATCGATTATTCTATTACTGATGTATTCATGACCATGATCCGCATAAAATAAATCACCTACATCAGGAAAAGTTACGAGCGACTGAAGTTCTATAATTAGTTTATCCGTAAGTTCCAAGAGGTATCTTTTACCCATTATTTCCTCAACTAGTCTTCTTTTTTTTTCTTTCTTGCTTCATCTTAAATACCCTTGCATAAATGTACCAAATCCATAATTACTCCATAAATTTATTATTTCATTTGGTACTACGTATTTATATTTTTCAATGATTTCACTCGGAGCTTTGCTATGCAACTTAAAATCTTTTAAATATTGTTCCATTTAAACTCCTTCTCTAATGTGTTACATTCAAATAAGTATTTTTTAGTTGTTCTGGTGTCATATTTTCTTACTAATCCCTTGATTTGTTCATCTTTAAATATTCAGCAATTTCTGTTTGCCCTCTTTCAATAGCAAATTCATAAGCTCCCATATCTTTCATAGTATCCCCTGTATACTTAACAGTAATATCAATACCATTCTGAACAAGATACTTTACAATATCAAGATGCCCACCATAAATCGCTGAGAATAGAGGATTTCTATTTGGATCACTAACATCTAATATTGCACCATTCTCAAATAAGTACTCTACAATACTAATTTCACCTTCACTAGCTGCATGTGCAATAGGCGCTGACTTTGGTACACCTTCGTTTATATTAATATCCATACCAGATTCAACTAGAAACTTTATCATATCCAGTTTACCGGCTCTAACCGCAACATGTAGCCACGTTCCAAAAGGTGTTACAAAATCAAGCAAACTTTTATCAGTAATAATTATCTCTTTCGCTTGTTCTATATCATCATTCTCAATTAAATCATAGATTTTTATTGCTTTTTCCTTATTATCCATAGAGTCCTACTTAGGTCTATCTATAATACTTGATACACCTTTCTGAAAAAGGGATTCTATCATCGTGCAGCACTTCTTCTTGCAGCAATTTTGCTATATTCTCTATTTTTCCAATGAATAGTGCGAAGAAGTCGCCCGAATTTGGATATGAAAATAGTCCATACCCCTTTGGTGACAGTATTTTGTTGACCTCCTTGATCTTTTCAGGTAAAAATTCATAATGAAATGCTTCTAATTTCTCGAGTTCTTCTTGTGTTGCTAATTCAATTTGGTGGGCAAATTCGTAATCAAGAATAAAATTGACAATTTCTTGGTATTCCTCACCTTTATAGTCAACGTATAAAAACTGTTTCGTCGTCAATCCATATTTTAATAGGTCTTCATGTAAGTCATAACTTCCTTGTTCCTTCAAAAACGTTTCCAAATCCTTGCTATCAGGAAATATAATCTGTGCTATCCCTTTATCAGGCATATTTGCTTCCTCCCTTTTATTAAAATAATTCTCCATGCTTGTTGGGAATATATTCTGGGTAGTTTTTACGATAAAATTGATCGATCATCTGAAGCACGGGATCCCACTCAGGGTATGGCTCACGTTCTCCAAATACCATTTTCGCTTCTGGAGTATTCATCAGAAAATTATCGAATTGAGTAGGTACTGGCAACCCTAGTTGTTTCCTTACATGGATCAAAAATAAGATTTCAAAAGGATAAAATCCGAATCCGAAATCACCAAATTCACCGAACTGTCCGATTTCAGAAGCTAATGCAGAATGATACTCAGACATTATCGAAATTAGATGTTCTATTGCTTCTAAATCACCAGTCGACCAACGTCCCAGCACTTCATCATAAATGTTCAGGTCTTCAGGGATTAAATCACATCGTAGTTCAGCTTCCTTAAACTTATTTATCACGGCTAGATGCACTTTTTCATTCGTTCCCATGATGGTTTTATTTCTATACTGCAAGTACAGCTCTAGCAAAAACCAAATATGTCTATCCTCTTCATTGGCGTCTATTAAATGTTCACCGAAGTGATGAGTCATAAAATCATATAAGATATGTTCTTCTTTCTCCCATCCATACATTGCAAAATGAACTAATGTGAAGACGACTTCGCTAAACGAATATTCCAACATCATCCCAGGATACTTGATTGTATAGAGATCCTGTCCCATGCACTGGTAAAATAAAACCTTCTGCATGTTCTTTAATCCTTCTACATTGTTTCCACCGCTGATCAATACATCATTTTTCCATAGTGACAAGTGATATGAAGAAATTTGGTTTAGATTTATTAATAGTATGTGATCTTTCTCTGTTTCATTTTGCTCAACGATTTTCTCAATCTTTCTTCTACTGACATTATATTTATCTTTCACATCTTCAAATTTGATTCCATCCACAAAATTTTTGCTATATCTTCTAAAAGCCATTTCTAACTTTTTTTGGTTTATCATTGCATCCTCCCTATAAATTAATCTATTTTCTTATTCCAGTCCTTTACCTGTAACTCATCAACGCCGAATCCAGTATCAGTGACTCTAATAAAATCGAATTGTAGACCAGGACTCTCCTCCATCAGTTCCTCTAAGTTATCTCTAAAACTGGCATACCTCGAATCATCGCTGTTAACCATGTCTTGGAAGTACTTATCTCCGCCCTTTTTCTGTTTATCCGAGTAACTAAAACTAGCGGAATCTGATGCTAATTAATTTTTTCGCTATTTGACCATAGTAATTCACCTTTTTCGCCTAATTCATATGTTTTTACTTCATTTGCTTGTGATTTTACTACTAGTTTACATTATTTCTATTTTCTTTATCAATTTTGAATGTATAAGCCTCATCAAAGAAAAGTTGGTGGATGTCTTCATTAACCACTCCATCTAAGTTATTTTTCTTATGATATTGTTTCGCAATTGCTATTGCTTCCTCAGGTTTTAATACCACATCTACAGTAATTTCATTTATTTTTCTATTATGTCTAAGGCAATCTTCTTTCTTCAACTTAATATAATCTTGGAATTCTTCATTAGACAATTGCTTAAACTCTTCATCAGACATGTTTTTATACTTTTCTAAAGACATAAAAAGTCCCCTCCATAATAAACAGTACAGTAACTTTCTTTCAAATGTCTACTATAAGGGGATAATGCTAGAATACAAAAATCATCTTCTTGATGTTGCATAATTTTTTTCAAAATATCCTTTACAGAGGGTACAGACTATTGCTTGGGAGTCTTAAATATTTATTCTTCAATATAATACTGAGAACATAATATCCAACCGTTCAATCCATATGAAGATTGTACTTTATAATAGTTTAAGCTATTCTCATTCAAATATTGCAGTAGTTCTTCATCTGTTTCGTAATCCAACGGCCAATAATAGTTTTTTCCTTCAAACAACAATTCTTTATTTTCACTTAAAAAATCTTCTATTTTTCCTTTAATAACATCTAAAAGGATACTATTAGGAAGTTGATGTTCAAAATGAAATGTTAAAAGTTTTTTGAACATAATTCTATGTTTTATATTTCCTTCATCTTCTATCAACATTTTTAATTCCAATTTTTCAAAATCTACTTGATAAGATAATATCTTACTATCATGAATCTCACTAATCATTTCTAACACTCCTTATTTTTATGGTTGTCTCGGCGGCCTTTTATCCCAATCCCATTTATGTCTATGTGAAAATTCATGTGTTCCATCATCAGAATGATTAAAATCTATCTCTTCTTTAGCTCTTCCCTTATCATCATAATATCTTCTTTAATGATTGTATTACTTTGCAACCCACTACCAATAGGATAATTTTCTAATAAATGTTTTTTTACTTCATTAAGACTTTCCATCTTAAAAAACTTAGATTCAATAGCAAGTTCAGCTAATCTTACTAGTGTTGTATCATCTATTGGTTGTGGAAAACAATAGTCATTTTCTTTTTTATAAGCTTGCCAAGTCGTATATGAAACAGCATATAAAACTGAACCTAAAACATCTGCTTCCTTTCTATCTTTTATCCTAAGAACAAGTGTAGCAAGGTTTAGATAATCTTCACCATCTATATAATCACATAAATCATCTGCTTCTATTTCTTCATCTTCAAGCCATTTCCAGCAACTATCTAATGCTTCTCTACAAGTTTTATACCTATTATCATTTTTATCTATTAATTCAAACATTCTTTCAGCTATTATTAAGCTGATTATAGCTTTAGCATTTTCATCAATATTTTCTATAAAATCCATGATTAATTACCACTCCTATTCTGTAAATTGATATTCTTTTTTTAGTTTTTTTCTAATTTGAACTACATTTTTCACTTCAAAAGATAAAGTATATCTCGGATTTTTTAAATCTGGATCTATTTCTGTTGAAACCTTTACAGTTAAATTTGGATACCTATCAGTTAACTGTTTAAGCATTCCTCTTTCATCATAAGGAACTTTCTCAAATAAACCCCTTGTGTACATAAAAAAATAGCAGAGATTTCTAGCATTTATCTCTACTATTTTTCGCTATTAACTTCTAAAACAAACCAATTTCCATTCCATATAATCACACAAATACTATTCAGATAAGATTATCAAATGAGAGTCTCTTATCTCTTTCATAACTTTTCAAATTATTTTATTCATATCTCAAGTCACTCAAATTCGTCTAAACTATTCAGAGTTTCATCACTTATGTCAAAAGGCTCAAATTCCTCCCAATTGTTTAATTGAAACGATACTCCATCTACATTTACAAAGCCACTTCTCTTATAGAAATAACCACCGCGTTCATAAAGTTTTATTACTGGCTCAAATAAATCTTTGTTTTCAATAGCGATTTGATTTCCCTCATCTATAAGTGCATTTAGTTCAAGGAAACTTGTAACTATTGCCTTTTGATAACTATTCTTCACTTCATTAATTAATTCAATTTCTTCTATATTTGCTTGTGGTGATGTGATTGAATTAGAAATACTTATAAAGGGATAAACACATTTACCTGGATACGTTCGGAAAAATATCGCCGTTCTCCTTAAATACTCTTTGCACAATTGGACATTCGATTTTCGTTCTATTTCCCCAATACGACTCCAATCGATTGCTGAAATTCGCTTAATTGCTTGGTCTAAATTCCCCAAATATTTTCACCCCTTACGTATTTTTCATAATATAATCAAAAGCTCCTGGAAATTCACCTGCATTTTTTATATCATCTCTTGTCCATGATTCAGGGAACCACGACTGACCAGTCCTTGTTCTCTTAGTAGGAGTTTTATGATACGTAGCAATCCGATTTTTATTTCTTTTAACTGTTTTGGAGTAAATATTTCTTTTGGAATCTCTCCATTCTCTATAGCCTCCTTTAGCATTTGAGTACACGCTTTAAACTGCATATCATCTAGCTTAATATATAAACTTTTATCTAGTCTCATTGTAAGCTTAACATCATACCCTTTAAATATTGGGAATCCTAAAATATCAAACGGACAAACTATAATATCAATGGTATTGCCAATGAAATTAATATTATTGAGGATTTGCGGACAAATGCCAATTTTTATCAAGAAAACAGGGATGAAAAAGGCGAGCTTTTTATTTAGATTGATTGATTCAAGTGCATGTTGGAAGTGGAATGAATATTTTAGAGCATTTGCAGAATTTTTCTTTACAAGCAACGAATCGAACGAGACATAGAAAAAGCTATCCTTGAAGTTCGTAAAAACAAAGAAACCATTAACTTAAACGAAGATGATGAATAACTCTTATCATGAAATAACACTATAAAAAAAGTCAACAGACCACTACGTTCTCCTAACGTCGCTGTTGACTTCTTTTATTGGGCATGTTCTTTTATCAGTGCCCGAGGAACACACAAAATAGCTAATACATTAGATAACCCCTCGAGCTTTTTTAGTTTAACATGCCCACCGTTCGCTGTAGCATTCGAACCTGTTTTTCAAAAATCTTTTCTCTTTGCCCTCAGAATCTAGCAAAATAGCTTTTAAAGACTTATATAGAAAAACAGTATCAGTGATTTTTTATTCACCAATACTGTTTCAATAATATATAACCACTAACAATTTACTTGTTAGTTTAGATTTACTCCCTCACGTAAAAGTATTTTGTGACTAAAATGGTTTTTCATTTACTATTTCACATTTAAGACTTTCACTTGCAATAATTATTGGCGCCTCTTCGAAATCTTCAGCGTTAATTTTAAAAATATAATTTCCTTCTTCAACTTGATATCTATCAATAATTTTCCACATTTCATCTCCTTCTACTAGCTCTATAAATGGTTTGGAATCATCCAAATGCCAATTTAATAAACTGGAAATATAATAGGGTATTCCAAATTCTATATTGATGGCAAATTCATTGTACGAAGTATCTATTCTACCAGCTACAACAATATCTCCACCATCCATTCTTGCAAACTCAAAAACCATCCATAAACATTTTTTCAAATAATTGTTAATTTTTAATATCTCATTACTAATTTCTTCTGTATTCATATTTTTCTCCTTTTTCTCTATTTGTCAACAGGTATATGAGTATCTTTAGCTGCTTTATGATTAAAATCAGGATTAGGTGTTCCACCTTTATGAAATTCTTTTAGCACACTTTCATGCCACTAATTTCCATCAACATCCATATATTCCATTCCGCTCCCTTGTTTTCCCGGAACAGGAGTAGCCTTTCTTGACACTCTATATATAGATTCAGCATCAGTATGTGCACTATTTCCAGGATGAACTCTTACTTCATAATTATAACCATCCTTTGTCCATTTCTGTTTTAAATTTTTAGGAACTTCGTCTAATCCTTGTTGTTTTAATGCTTCATCTAAATAGCTTTTAGGAAGGTTAGCCCCGCTAGCTTTCTCACCAACATCACCCGTACCCTGAGCAAGCAAAGCCTCCTGCCCCTGAATCTTATCATTCATAAACTTAGTGCTCTTTGCATGATGCTTATTAACCCACTCGGTAACCTTTCCTGGACCGCCTTGCTTCCCTACCGATGCACTGTCTCCAGTTGGTCCAGGACCCTTGAAGAAGGCAAGTGTATTATCCATACCTTGGGCCATTTTTCCGCCAAGTTGATACATTTTGTCATTTCTGGATTCTCCTGTTTTTAATCCAGACAATTTGAAATAATCTAATTATCATTTTATATACTTAAATGTTTTATCGAAACTATTTTTATACTAAAACAAAAAGGGCTGTTCCATAAGCAAGTAAAACCAACTTATAGAGCAGCCCTTTTATTTTTACTATCTATTAATCATGTAATTTGTTTAAAAACTCAGTGAAGTTACTTGCTACTTCCTCTGCTTCTTCTGCTGTAATCCCTTCACTTTCCATCAGTGCTTCTTTTTCCCATGCATCTTCATGTTCCCAAAAGACAACAATCGGATTTTCTTCATGATTTTTATAATCAAAGCAGATTAAATTTCCTGCCGAATCGATTCCAAATAGTACTAGTTCTTTTGGTAATGTATCTTTATATTCATTTTCAATTAAAATTAGAAAAATATATTCACTACTACAATAATGGCCGAATTAAAACAAAATTAAAAGGAATGAGCCATGTACAATACAGAACTCATTTCTCATTAGCTGCTTAAAATATGTGTCTAACTTTTTGGGTTCACTTCACCATGACTTCCCTTGTTCGCTTCGACTCTTTTCAGAGCCGTTATTAAATTTTCCCGTGACAGTAGTTGTTTCATCAACATATTGATATTCCTTTCTTCGTGAACGTTACGTTCTGTTTGTGCCGTTCTTCACTTAGCCATCTTGAAGTCCCCCATGTATTCACCATTTCCTCCTTCAAGTAAGTCCGTTTGGATTGTCTGCCTCTACGTAAAGAATGAACGTCCAGTGTATCGTTCTTCCTAATTGCTCGGTCCTTCCCCATCTTTGCGCGAAGATAGGTACTATGACCTCTGCTGACTTCTGACTGTTCACCTTACTTTCACAAGTAAGGTTATCAAGTTCACTCGACATGCCAGTCAGACCTCCCCAGGTAAGCGCATATTCTTCCTCTCCATCTATCTGCTTCATTTACTCTGTATCACCTTTGGCAGTAAGACTTTGATTTGTTGTGCAATCTCATCCAATGATACCTAGCCTTATATGAAGTTCGTGTTCCTCAGACCGGAGATTTGCCGCCGACTTCCTTCAGATTCCGCGTCGCCACGGACACCCTTGTCTTAAGCTAATCGTTACTACTGCCTTCACGATTGGGGACTTGAACCCTAAAGAATAGACACATGCTGGGCGCACACAAAAAGGGCATATCCCTTTCGGAATTGCCCTGTACCTTAAGAATATATGTCAGTTTATTATTTATTCCCTTTCACAAAATGATGAATCCCTTCAAAAATAACTTCTTTTAAGGCTTCTGGATAATCCGAATAACCTTGTTTTTCCATAATTCTTTCCAATACTTTTTTTACATTTCCATCAAGTATTATAGTGACTCCTGGCGTTAGTTCACCAGTTTCTTCATTTTTAAATGTTTCTTTTATCATAGTTAATTTATTTTCTTGAATAACTTAATCCTCTCTAACTAAATAGTTTTTATTCTTATCTTCCCAGTATCTATACTCATAGGGTACTTGCTCATCAAATCGTTGTAAATAACCTTTCCAGTTATTTGGAATATATTCTTCAAAAGATATTGATTCTGGATAATTAGAATAAAAAATTAAACGCTCAAAATCTATCAAGAAGCATGGATTATAATCATAATAGGCTTCTTCTCTATTAGTTTTTAGTTCCCTTAAAAATTCTAACCTAATATCTTCTGTAAACCGTTCATATTTTTCTATTCTTTCTAAAAAACCAGCTATTGTAGTCTCATTCAAAATACTAATGCCTTTTCTTTCTTCTGGATATTCACTAGGAGGGCACCCAGCTTGATTATAATCTAAATACCATAAATCTGATTCAGTTATATACCAATTTAACTTATTTTTATATTTTATTCCTACTATAATATTTTCTGCATATAAAGGCTTAATCATTTAATTAGTTCACCCCTCTTACCTAATAATTTTAGCATTTTTACCATATTTGGATTTGAGTCAATATTTTGGACACAAAAAAGTTAAATCTAAGCTACTTTTTTAGCTAGATCTTCTATTGCTTGGGGAGTTTTATAACCAATGCTACTATGAATCCTCTTGCGGTTATACCATCCCTCGATGTATTGAAATAATGCTAAGTTTGCTTGTTCAAATGTGACATATTTTGTACGATATACTTCTTCTTTCTTTAAAGTGGCATGAAACGACTCCATACAAGCATTATCATACGGACAGCCTTTTTTGCTGAAAGAGAGGTTGATTTTATAATTCGCGAGTATCGTTTGGAATTTTCGACTTGTATATTGTGTTCCTAAGTCAGTATGCAGAATGGGACCTTCTGGTGGTTTCTGTGTATAGTAAGCGTTTTCTAACGCTTTTACCACAATATTCGTTGTCATATTTCGTGAAAATGAATAGCCAACAATTTTTTCAGAATACAAATCCATGACAGATGCAAGGTAACACCAACCATCTTTTTGCGTGTGAATATAGGTAATATCTGCTACCCACTTTTCATTAATTGTCGTTGTAGAGAAGTCCTGTTCTAGTAGATTTATCCGTTCCTCTACATTTGATTTTGATGAATTTGGTTTGTATTTCTTTAAGATAACGGAACGAATATATTCTTTTTTCATGAGCCGCTGTACACGCTTTATACTTACTTGTAATCCTTGTTCCAATAGTATTTGATGAATCTTGGGCGCACCGTAACGCTTTCCACTGTCTTGATGAATTTGTATAATTTTTTGGGTTAATTCTTCATTTTCACGACTACGCTTTGACTCTGTTTTGTGCTGAGATTGGTAGTAAGAATTTCTCGCTATCCCGAGAGTTTGGCACATCATATGAACAGAGTGCGTTTCTTTTTGACAATCGATAAATTGGTGTAATTCTGTATCTTTTATTTTCTCGCGAATATAGCCATAGCCTTTTGTAAAATTTCATTTTCTTCTTTTAGACGAAGCATTTCTTTTTTCATTCGTTTTAGATCTTCTAGCGTCATTTCATCCTCATCAACTGATGCGATAGGAGAATATATTTTAATCCATTTATAAACGGTTACTTCTGATATGCCATACTCGCTGCTTAATTGTTTTACAGATTGTCCTGAACGATATAATTCAACCACCATTTTTTTAAATTCTTCATTAAACTTCTTGTTTGTCATACGGACACTTCCTCCTTGAAATCCATTGTAAGGACTTAACTAAGTTGTGTCCATATGACTATACTAACTCTATTATTTTTGTAGTTAGTTTTACATTTAAATGTATCTAGTTTGAAATATATCCAGACACTTCACTTATTTCTTCTTTTAAAGCTTTTAATTCATCTTCGTTTAAATTATACTTTGATAAATCTAACATATTAAAACTTTCAATCTTCTTTTTTAAAACTTGTTTAAAATCATCACCTAATGGTTTTCCACATCTAGCAAATCTAGTAGCAATTGTTATAGGCATCACTATTTCATCAAGCTCATTCTGTGGTTGGTCATAATACATACATTGTGATGCTGCAACATCATAAGTACTTCCTTGTTCTATCCACATGTAAAAAGATTCCAAAGTTCTAAACTTACTTTCATAAAAATTGTATTTGTTCATCAAATATAACCTGCTTTCTATTTTTTTATCTTATATATTACTTCAATATCTATTTATGATATAATTTTTTAAATTGTTCTATTACATCTAAACAACTTGGGCAACATTCCAATTCAGTAAACAATTTAATTTTCCCTGCTGTACTATACTTGGTTCCCAATTTATTTTGTATTTCTGAAAGTATTTTAAATTCAGTATCAACATCTCTTAACCACGCTCCAGCTCCATCTACTACATTGTTTCCATCAACTTTTATTGCCTTTAATAAAGTTGAATCTGGTTTTATTGAAATGCCAGTTCCCTTAATACTCTCTATCTCTGCCTGTATTGCACTATGTGCAATATATTCATTTTTAGTTATACCCTCTATAGTTACTTCAGCACATCCAAAATTACCTTTTCCTATAGCCCATTGTGGCAATTTATTTTTATATTTATTGATTATATTTAAGAAATTAGAATCTACCACTTCATCAAGTAATCTTATAGTAGTTTTAGCATAAGCCCCCAATCAAACAACGCATATAAACACGTAGCGCCTCCTGGTACGATGAATGTATCAATTTAAGGAGGTGCTTTTCATATGCCGCAACAAAAACTAACTATTGTCCCCGTAACATTACATACGGAAAACAAAAATACTTCCACAACAAAGCCAGACATTCTTTCCTCAAATCCTACTTGCACGATCAAAACGGCCACCGCTGAAATTTCCTTCTTCACGGGAATAGATGAGCACATCATCCAAACAGTCATAAGAGAGTTGATTAACAGTACGAGCTTTGTCATTCTCGTATTTAAATGTACTTGAGTAGTAAGTGTGGTGATTATCCTAAAATTCACAGTAACCATTCTAGTATATTTGCTAACCATCATGAGTATTTGATTCAAAACTCATATTGCTTTTCACCCTAAATATCTAAAAGTAAAAACCTTGAAAGGCAAAAGCCAATCAAGGTTCTTATATTGTGCTATATTTCTTGCATACCTATATCTAATAAAAAATTTATAAAATCATAAGCAAGCTATCAAGATTCAATAGTTGTTCGATCAACAAAATTTTGATTCTCTTTAATAATCATTCTTGAAAGTCGTCTTCCTGCTCTCTTAAAAAAGAATTCATCAGCGAACTCTTGTGAATCAATTTGCGATAGCTGGTTGATAACTCCATTTTTTTTATCATATTCAATTCGTCCCATTAAATCTTCATTCGGTCCATATTGATATACTACCCTCTCTTCATCCTCAAACTCCTTCAACATTAAAACAAAAACTGCCATGAATCTTTACTCCTCATAGTTTTCCTCCCAATTCCAAGGCCTTCCAAATTCTATTATTTTGTCATGAGCTGTTCTATAATTAGTCTGAAATATACCCTCAAATTTTGATTCGAAAATTTCGTGATGTAATAATTGTATATCAGAATCTACTTGTCTCCCATCTGTCAATCTTTCCCATAATTGAGCTAGTTCGTAGTCCGGATCAAATCTCCCAACTTCGTGATCCTTTATATGGGAGTTATTAAAAACATGATCTTTAATCCTTTGCATTCTAGCAACAGAAAAGCCCGTATTTTTAGCGATAGCATTCACATCTTCTGTTCCTAAATCCCTAAATTTTTCATGCATCTCTTCTGCAATAGCTTCTTCCTCGAAGAACCGCTCTGGGAATATATTTCTTCCACCAGTTTCAGCATATTGTATAGAATTACCCGCACCCTTAATACCACTCTCTTCCAACTTCGAAATCCGACTCTGAATAAACTCTTTCCTATTTTCAAAGGTCGCTTTCACTGAACCTCTCAAATCCGTTCCGCGAAGAACTGTTTTGGCCCCACTAGAGGCAGCAGCATCAGCGAAAGCGTAGGCTAAGGAATTATCTAGAGATATACCGAATAATTTCTTTGATACCACATTAATTCCACCTGCTACACCATTTCTTACCTTGATCCATTTTAAAAACATCGGAACATGGCGGCAGGAGTGGCACAATCAAATGAAACAATACCAAAATACATTGAAAAAAAGGAATCACGCAAAGTATGCCTCGTAAAGGCAATTGTTTAGATAACGCAGTCATCGAAATTTTCTTTGGCTTATTAAAGTCTAAACTACTTTACTTACAAGAGTTCGAAAGTATGGAACACTTTAAATTAGAAAAATATATTCACTACTACAATCATGACCGAATTAAAACAAAATTAAAAGGAATGAGCCCTGTACAATACAGAACGCATTCCTCATTAGCTGCTTAAAATATTTGTCTAACTTTTTGGGTTCACTTCAAAATCTAGTTATACCACATCTTAAAGAGATTTATTGCCTATATTCCTTGCTCTTCCTCTAACAATTCTTCAAAGTAATCTGCATAAGTCCTCCACTCATCTGGTTTGGACGTAAAAGAATTTTTCTCTAATCCAGAAATTCCCACTCCGTCAAACCAAATAATTGCAGGATTATTTAGAGTGTCCATTA
Organism: Bacillus sp. UNC322MFChir4.1; assembly: GCF_000746135.1. Lineage (NCBI taxonomy): Bacteria > Bacillati > Bacillota > Bacilli > Caryophanales > Bacillaceae > Bacillus > Bacillus sp. UNC322MFChir4.1. Next base: position 19,478 of record NZ_JQKQ01000015.1, on the reverse strand, counting down.
CTATTAAACTTTCAGGTGGTTCAGCTAAAACAATAAATCTAGAGGGTAAATGGACAACCTCTCTTAATCTAATTGTTTCATCTATGATATTTAGACTGTTATCTACATTCGAAAATGAGTAGTTACTTATTCCCCCCAGATATCCCCCGCTGAAAAATGTAGCTATCTCACAAAAATCTTCTGGTAATTTTATATTCAATTTCTCTTCTATTTTCACTAAATCTTCATCCGTAAATTCATTTCCTTCAAATACTGGATGTCCATTTGGATCAAGCATCCCCATCACTTTTTTATCTTTATCAGACACAATCAATGTGTAGTTCTCCATAAGAAAAGGATTTTCCGGTAAATCTACTAATACTGCCTTCCGTTATTTTGGTGGACGTACAGAAGAAATTGTTTACGACCAAGATCATCTTTTAAGTGTTAGTGAAAATGCGGGAGATTTAATACTAACAACTGAATTTCAAGCATATGTAAAGGAACGGAAATTCCGTGTTCATTTATGCAGAAAGGCTGATCCAGAATCTAAAGGAATGATAGAAAATGTGATGAAGTACATCAAAGGAAATTTTGCGGATAGTCGTGTATTTACAAACATTGATGACTGGAATACTCGAGCACTAGAGTGGCTGGGACGTACAGGTAATAAGAATGTACACAACACAATAAAAAAGAGACCTGTTGAAGTGTTTCTCCTGGAAAAGCAACACCTTCAACCCGTCTCCCCACTACTTTCTAAAGAAAGTATCTGTGCAGATATTATACCAAGGACCGTTAATAAGGACAATACTATTCGTTTTCAATCAAACCGTTATTCAGTTCCTGTAGGAACTTATAGATCTCAACCAGATAATCAAGTATTTCTAGAGATACAAGGTGAAGATGTTAATGTTTTAGTTATTCGCAAACAACCAGATGGTGATATCATTGCAGAACACCAAATTAGTTTTGAAAAAGGAAAACTGATAAAAAATCGCAACCACACGCGAGATCGTTCAAAGGGAATTGAAGAGTTAAAACGCAGTGTTATCTCTCATTTCAAAGATCAAGAGGCGGCACATATGTATGTAAATGAAATTTGCTTAAAATATGCTCGTTATCGCCGAGATCAATTAGCGATTCTTAAGATGGTAATGAAAGAAGATTCGGAGTGGATCAATCTAGCACTTCAAAAATGTATAGATGAGAAACTCTATAGTGCAAATGATTTTCGTGATGTCGTGAGTTATTTAAAGAAATCAAATGATGAAATGATATGGATAAGTGAAGAGAAAATTTGTATTCCTACATCTGAAATACAAGTCGAGGTACCGATACGCTCTCTAGATACATATACAAGTATTCTAGGAGGACCAGATCAATGAATAAAACAATGACGGAATTACAAGCTTATTTTCGCCAATTACGTTTATCAGAAACGGCTGAGGAGCTTCCTAAGCTCCTTCGCGAAGCCGAAAAATTGTCTTGGACTTATTTCGAATTTTTGGAGACAATCACGTCCTTTGAAATCAATAAGCGAGAAGCAAAAAGCATCGAAAAACGAATTAAATGGGCCCGTTTCCCTTATTTTAAAACACTTCGTGAGTTTCAAGTTGAAGAACAAACAGCTCTGACAGAGCGTCAATTAACACAACTCCAGGAATTTAGTTGGTTAGAACAGCAGTATAACTTAATTTGATTAGGACCTCCTGGCGTTGGAAAAACGTTTCTAGCAATAGGATTAGGAATAGAAGCGATTCACAAAGGGTTTCAAGTATATTTTGTGACCATGGGAGAATTGATTCAACTATTGAAAACACAAGAGTTTACGCATAAATCACAAGTACAGATGAAGCGATTAAGGGCGTCAGATTTAGTCATTATTGATGACTTAATGTATATGGCAATGGATCAACGAGAAGCAAATTTATTTTTCCAGCTCATTAATCATTTATATGAACGAAGTTCAATCATTTTAACATCAAATAAAAGTCCTGAGGAATGGAGTCATTTGATGGGTGATCAAGGTATTACGACAGCAATTTTGGATCGTTTATTACATCGTGTGGAGGTTATCCATATGGACAGAGATAGTTATCGTATGAAGAATAGGAAAAGTTTATTCTAAGCAGAATTGTAAAAGGCAACTTAGCAAAAAGTGTAAAATTCACCTTGACGGTTACAGGTTTTCCTAGCTTATCAGGTTACACATATCTTCTATTCTTGATTTACTGGTTTCTGAAGTCACTAGCCTTAATTAGCTAGGAAATCCTTTATCAGATGCTTATCCTTGAGAACCTGCTAAAAATTTTTAAATCACCTATCACTCTCTATTAAATCAGTATCTTTAGCCTTTATTCAACACTTTTAAAGTTTAATGCCACTCTTATTCACAGTTCTTTAAATCTCTATTTTCTGAGGTGTTATTGTTGCTTTTTAATGTAGTTCTTTTGAAAAATGTATTTATAGCGTATGTTAACTACTAAAAAAATAATGAACCAGCCTACTTAATTTCAGCTGATTCATTTCACCTTTTTACTGCATTATTAGTATTATGAAGTCACTTTTATAATCATTCAATTATTTTAATTCTATATGACCCAATATTTAGTTTTGAAAAAATATAATACTTCAAAGTATTGAAGTTAGTCTACTATAAATTATGTAGTTAAATTCAAGTTTGTTCCATATTTCTATGTTTTACAACAAAATACATTATTCATATACTTTAAAACTAATTAATAAAAAAGGAAAGTTTAATAGACTCTATTTGTTATAGCCTCTATTAAATTTTCTTTTAATTTTTCATAATAAAAATCACCCTAAAAATTATTCATTCTTAACTTTAAACTCGTTAACAAATTCATTATAATGCTCAGAAATTCGTTCCATTTCATTTTTATTAAATAATCTATATTGCTTCATAGCAAAATTCACATATTGGGGAACATAATCACATGAAGCATAAATAACCATTTGCTTCATAATTTCTCCTAATAAATATGGTTGAATATTATCTTCTCGCTGTGATATACATTTTAATACTTTGTGAAAGTCAATATCATTTATTATTCCTATTATCATAGTTTGAAAATATGCATCACCTTCATTATTAGTTAGAAAATTTATTCCTTTTTCTAAAGTTTTTTCTCTATCCTTTTCCCATAATATCATCATTGCTTCAATGGTTTCATCAATATCATTAAAATCATCTATTATTTTTACTAATTCCTCTACATTTTTAGATTTTAAATAATCATACTCTTCTTCCACTTAATATTTCTCCTTTCCTATTTTACTTCAATTAGTATAATAGTACTGCAATATGGTGTTCCACTTTTATCCAGTATCCACCAACTCTCTACTATGACAGGTTTATTTCCTACATTAATATAACTTCTAATTTTAGTATTCTTAGATGTGACTTCTTTTGCAGCATCCAAAACAGGCTTTGCTATCATTTCATTATTCTCAGCAGTATCTGTTATTCTAGCATCATCTAACAATTCCCCCATACCTTTGGAACGTTCGTAATTATGCACTATCTTGTCAGCCGCCTTAAATTCTTTTTCCATTTCTTTGGTAAATTCGGATGGATTTTGCTTCTTTAACTTTTGTAATTCTTTAATCCTATTCTTTAACTCTGCATAATTTGGAGGTTCTTTAATTTTACCTCTAATATAAATATCAATTTTTCCCTTATTTACTTGTGCATAACCATCTGTATATACTTTCACAGGATTCTGTGAGCCTGGTGGTGTTACTTCTTCAACATTAATATTTTTAGGATTACCTACCCCCTTAGCAAGCGAAGCCTCAAGCCCCTGAATCTTATCATTCATAAACTTACTACTCTCTGCATGGTGCTTATTAACCCACTCAGTAACCTTTCCTGGGCCGCCTTGCTTCCCTACCAATGCAATGTCTCCAGCTGGTCCAGGACCCTTGAAGAAAGCAAGTGAATTATCTATACCTTGGGCCATTTTTCCGCCAAGTTGATACATTTTGTCATTTCCGGATTCTCCTGTTTTTAATCCAGACAATTTGAAATAATCTAATTATCATTTCACCTACTTGAATGTTTTATCGAAACTATTTTTATACTAAAACAAAAGGGGCTGTTCCATAAGCGAGTAAAACCAACTTATGGAACAGCCCTTTTATTTTAACTATCTATTAATCATGTAATTTGTTTAAAAACTCAGTGAAGTTACTTGCTACATAAAATACATTCTCTCTTGCTACTTCCTCTGCTTCTTCTGCTGCAATGCCTTCAATTTCCATTAGCGCTTCTTTGTATTCAAAATCATAGAGTACAATAACAGAATTAATACTATATGCTAAATTATCACCATTTATTAACTCTTTTATTTTTGGGATAATTAGTTCACTATAAGAAAAATCATTTAAAATATCGTCTACATTATTTTTAGGATCTTCATAAAAACAATTTTGTAGTTAATTTATATATCCTCTACTCATCATCTTTACTATTCAAGTATCTAGCTATCATTTCCTTATGACTTTCATCAGTAGGTTCAATACCTAGAACTTCATACTCCCATATTATTTGTCTTTCTCCTGATAAAAATGGGGATTTTAATATATCATCATAATTAAATTTAATATTGAACTTTCCACTGCTGTCTAATAAAAAAGTAAGATTGGTCCATTGCTTATCATTATTTTCTTTATATTCCACATGCAAATCAACAACTAACTTCGTTAATTCTCTTAATAATTGACGATATATTTTTTTATCAACATTGTAAGTCTTAGGAATATCATGTCCATACACTATATGGCTGCTAGTCACAGAATCAAAATAGAAATATACTTCTCTAGAATCCTCCAAAACTTCCCCATATAAATATATTTTACTCCATTCATCTGGTATTATTTCATTTAATTTATTAGCAATTTCTCCATAAATAACTCCCATCTTCTTTGTTTCCATTTTACTAACCTCCTACTTGATTTAGTATTTCTATAAATTTAGTCTTCATTCCTAATATTCTATATATATATCAATAAAAAATGATAGGAAATAAATATCCGAATCCTTATACGATAGAAAAAGGGGGAAAATGGGTATTTAATGATGAGGGAGGAATTATAGAAACCATCCCTGACAACCCCGATGATTTTGAGGATTAAGTTTATAAAACAATAAAAGCCTGCAATAACATTTGATGAAATGCAGACTCTTCCTCCTTGAGAACAACATGGTTTTTATCTTAGTTTTAAGGTGTAAAATATACTGTGTAAAGTTTAAGAAACGAAGCTTATGCAGTATATTTTACACGCCCATTATATGACTGTTTTTTTGTTTAACCTGTTCTGTTTCGTGTCATAAGACTATTAATCATATAGACGTTTCTCTTCAATTTCATGTAAAATTTTCCCGATTCGAGAAAATAATCCTACATATTGGTCGCGAGTTAACTCTTGTTGAATTAAATCTGAGTTTAGATGCTTGAGTGTTTCAACTAAGTTATTCTTTGAATTTCTATAGATCTTTGGCAATGATATTAGAAGTTCTCCGTAAGCAGTATAGACAATTGCCTTTTTGGATTCTGATTGGTTTAAAACTGTCTCATATTCTCCGAAAGTTCTTTCTATCGCTTCTTCACTATCCATCTTTTCATCTTCTTTAAAATCATTATACGTTTCATTAAAATACTCAAATATTTCTTCATATGTTAATGCCATTGATAATTCCCTCCTATTGTTTAGGGTGATATCATATTACCATTATTGTGAACCACTTTGATTTCTATTTTGGGGTACCTTATTTTAAATTGATTTATAACTCCATTACAACTTGAGCATGTATCTTTTTCAGTAAACAGTTTAATCCTTCCTTGGGCATTCACATTATCACCTAATAAAAATAGACTGTGTCCGCTACATATCTGTAACTTACACAGTCTATCTTACACCCTCAAGAAAACACGAAAATTGTTACACATCCTTATTAGTCAATTCGATTTTTTGTTTAAAAATCAGATGGTAAACTCAAAATGTATTCAATCCTGCCTGTATTTTCTGTTTCTATTATTTCATAACCTCCTTTTTTTAACATTTCTTTGCACAATTCTATATCACTGCAAAGCTGATCTATATCTTTTTGATCCCTGCTATCTTCAAAATCTTCAATATTAAAGTATCCTTCCAGCCTATTGAAAATAAAATCGGCAATTTGTTTCGACTTAAGACCCTCTAATGCAATGGATACAAAATATAAAGATTTAGTAAATGGACTATAATTCAAACGTCTCGCTTCTTCTTCTAAAATTTTTGCTGAAGCTTGTGCAACAGTTAAACCTTCCTCATCAATATACTCTTCAAATCCATATGCCACTGAATTTTTTATTCTTTCATAACTATTTATCATACTATCAACTCCTTTATTTCATGCTATTTGTATAAATATCCAACTTAATATTTAGGGATTTTTCCCCGGATTCAAAAATTAAATTTGTACAGCTTTGACATACGTCAAAATCTGAAAATAGATGTATTTCCCCTATAATATTTGGATCTTTTATTTGTGAAGCTATATCTTCAAGAATCTTTACTTCAGTATCATTATATCGAGGAAATTTGTCATCTACATACGATTCAAGTGATTTAGTATCTTTGGAATGTGTAAAATCTCCGAAACTATCACCAAAGCTATCAGCAGAATGAACCTGACTATGCGCTTGATAATTAGTTTTTACACCAGGAATATTTACATCTGCCACTGCCACATTACCATATGTTAACGAATCTAACTTTCTATCAAGTTTATTCTTTTGAGTATTTGAAAGGTTCTTATATTCATCAGAATTCCTTATTTCATCAACTTGTTTCTGAATATCATTTCTTATATTTTGAGCTCTCTCATAAAGTTCATCAAATTTACTATCCCCACTACCTACCTTAGGTACACTACCACCCGCACCAAAGCTTTTTTTCACATCTCCAACAGTTGAATATTCTACATAAGGAAGTTTTACTCCTATTCCGGTATCTGCCCATTTAACTCCTACTGGAATTGGCGTATTTTTCACTGTATTTAGTGCATTTTTTAACTTTTTTACTACTAGCATTATCATTCTCGTATGCAAATATAAATATGTTAGTAAGTACGATAGTTTTATCTCTTTTCGCTGCAACCAATTTTGTCAGTTTACAAGTCATCGTGAGTTTTTGATTCAAAATATGAGATTGTTTTTAACTATAAAATTGTTAAATCATAAAAAAACCTTGAAAGGCTTTTAGCCAATCAAGAAAAGAAGTAAATTAATCCTTTATATTATATTTCTCTCTTATTTTTATTAAGAGATTTCTTACATATTCAGCTTGTTCGGGATGACATCCAATATAAAATTCACATGCTGTTTGCAGGTATTCACATAATTCTTCGTGGGTCACGATGTTTTCCCATTCTTCGTCTATACCGTAATAGAATAATACTTTATTTTCTCCGAAATACTCTTCATCATTTTGATCAAATTCATCTGAATATACTACGCCAATGGTATCTCGTCTTTCAACATCCTCTTTAAGGAATCCCTTTAAAATATCTACAAAATCATAATTAAACACAAACTGTCCTAATACAATAACGGTATAATTCTTTTTTAAGTTCTTTTGTTCAAAAATATCATAAAATTTTTCAAACCCTTCTTTTCTGTTTTGCATTTGTTCTCACTTCCTAACTATTTATTGCTAAATTCGAAAACAAGCCAGAAATTATCAATCTAAAACGTGATTTTGGAGCGACGAGACCAAATGAGAAGTGGGTTACAGATGTGACAGAATTCCACATACATGGTGAGAAGTTGTATTTATCTCCGATACTTGATTTATATAATGGTGAAATTATTGCGTATAACGTAGAGAAACGGCCTGTTTACCTATTAGTCTCAAAAATGTTAGATAAGACTTTTCAACAATTAAAAGATGGTGAGTTTCCTATCCTCCACTCGGATCAGGGATGGCACTATCAAATGAAGCAATACCAAAACGTATTGAAAGAAAAAGGAATTACACAAAGTATGTCTCGTAAAGGGAATTGTTTAGATAGCGCAGGCATCGAAAATTTCTTTGGCTTATTAAAGTCTGAATTACTCTACTTACAAGAGTTCGAAAGTATGAAACACTTTACATTAGAATTAGAAAAATATATTCACTACTACAATAATGACCGAATTAAAACAAAATTAAAAGGAATGAGCCCTGTACAATACAGAACGCATTCCTCATTAGCTGCTTAAAATATGTGTCTATTATCTTGGCGTAGTATCAACTCTTCATCAAACATGTTTTTATACTTATCCAACGACATAAAAAATCCCCTCCATAATAAACAGTACAGTAACTTTCTTTCAAATGTCTACTATAGGTGGATAATATCACACAACACGAGTCACTTTCTTTGAATAAAAAAGAGCTAATGCTCCTTTCTTGAAACATTAGCCCTTATCACTATTATATTACAATTATACATTCGTTCTTATTTACACTTTTATTACATTTATTATAGATAATTCATATTTATATGCAATTTACAATTCAAAATTTTGTAGTAATAATATATTCATATTATCTTATTTCACTAATAATTTTTGTAATGCCGTTACCTATTATCTTTCCAATTTCGTTAGCATATGATGAATCGGGTGACTTTTGCTCATCAATCTTTTTTCTAAATCTCCCTTTAACCATTATTCTTATACCTGTAATCTTCTCCCCAGTTTCAGAATTAATTAATTCATCCTCAATAATTTCAAATGTATCATCATTCATTATAATTATCTCCCTTCATTAAAGCATCTATTATCAAATCAACATAATCAGAATAACTACCTTTCTTCTCTATAATTTTGTCAAATATTTGCTTTACATCACCATCTATAACAATTGTGACTCCTATCACTTCTTCATTAGTTTTTGAATCAATATAACTTTCCTCTAACAATTGCATATTCTTTTTCATTTATTATTCCCTCCAATACGCCATACTACCAGGTATTACTTTGTTACAATCATCTAGCAAATATCCTTGCCATCCGTCTGGAATATACTCTTCGTATGAACCTGGTTCTGTGTAGAATGAATAAAATACATTTTTATCAAAATCAATATAAAATGTAGGTAAAATTTCACGAATATCATCTTCAGGTTGTTGTGTTAATCGAAATAGTTCATAATAATCTTTCAACTCGTTATAACTCACCTTATATTTCTCTATTTTATTTTTGTATATACTATACTGCTCTTTTGTCAAAATATCAAATCCAGTTCTTTCGCCTTCAAATGTGCTTATTTGATATCCACTTTTTTTAAATGCTTCTTCTAATTTTCTTAAATCAAGAATCCATAATTCTTTATCTGAAACATAATATTCATATTCTTTATCATCTTTAACTAAAACAACTATATTCTCATAACCTTCAGGTTCTAAATACATATAAATACTCTCCTACTTTAATATTTTAGCATTATGTGCTACTTCTTCAAAAAAATCATTCCAAATTGGCGGGAATTCAAGTGAAATGCTAGTAGCGTTCGGTCTTGGCTTGGTTGGATCAACTATTTTAGGAGCTGTAAAACCTTGATTGAATGCTGAGTCCCTATATCCATATTGTTCTATAGCATTCTCCATAACCATTTCATGAAACCAATCATCTACTTCAAATTCTAGAATGTATCCATCTCCCTTTCTAACATCATGAAGGAAATATTGCGCATGTTCATCTGTAACTGCACTTAAATTCAAACTAGACCTCTTAGTTAATACTTGTATCTTTCCATCATCACTAATTTGCAATCTTTTGAATGAACCATCTGAACCATCAGATTGAACTCTATAATACTTTACACTTTTAGGGTTACTCTCTCCCTCTGTAGGAACATTTTTCCCACTCTTCAAATTCAACCCATCAAAAAACTCAGCCGATTTCTTCTCAACCACTGGCGTATTTCCCACTGTATTTAGTGCATTTTTTAAAGTATTATTATCTCCCAACGATTGTACCACATGTTTCCCTTCATTTGGGTTGAAGCCCAATGCTCCCTCTGACGATCTTCCTAATGATCCAATATTTTTGAACCCTTTTACAGCTCCTACACCACTCGTGATAAACTCGAGGGCACCAGAAACATATCGTTCCGTCCGTTCCCCTTCACTTAATTTCCGGTTTGTTTCCCAATCTTCTCCGTCAGAGGCACTTTTTACTTGGAGCCGCCCAAATATCAGTGATGCTGCAACCCCTAATAGTGGACAAATGAACGTTAATCCGACTGTTAGACTTCCTAATCCAAAGTCACGCCACGCCTCTAGCTTTTTTTGCTCATCCTCTATTGATCTGTATTCAAATCCTCGCGTCGAGGGAACTCGTCTTCTGTACTCTTCATAGTCTAGCTTCATGTTTGGATCTCGTCTTTTCCATTCTTCATACTCTGCACGAAGAACCTCATTAAATGCCTCTGAGTCTCTGAAAATATCATCCACTGTTATTTTCGGTTTTGTTGTTGTGATAGTTTCCGGTGCGCCACCGTAGCTACGTGAACCTGATACTTCAGTTGTCGTTGTAGAACCAATTCGGTTTGTAGTCTCAAAATTTTTAATTGATATATCTCTCATTTCTTGTGCAAAGCGATCCATTGTTTCCACAAATGGTTTGTCGATATGTTCATAGACAGCTTGCCCTGCCTGATCACAGTAGGTGTCTAGATCCGTATAGGCATCATGTAGTTTACCGATTGTTTCAAGCTGATCTTTATGATGAAAATAAATACTTTGATCTGAATCTAGATCTTGTATGCTTTCCTGTATATCTTTTACAAGACTATTAGCTTGGCGTAATTTTACAAATGTATCTTTTGTGAGCTTGTTCATACCTTCTTTCATATCTTGCCAAGCCCTTACCTTATAACGAACATCCATGTTTCTCCATCCCCTATTCCTTTATCACGTAAAGTTATTCTTGAGGTTGTAGTTTATTATGTAATTCTTCATCCTGTTTTCTCATTTCTTCGCGAACAATCTCTACAATGGATGCCGCTCGGTTATAATGTTCTGCTAGTTCCAATATTTTATTTAATATTTTAGGATATATGTCTATGACTCTCATCGCTTCTCCTTCAAGATAGAATTGACATTCTGCTAGACTTTTTGCATTTGTCGCTATAACACCTGTATAAATGTTATATATACTTTGAAAACGTCTTATAATCTCTTCCATCTCATCGTAATTCATTACAATTTCTGAACTACTACTTGCACTGCCATCTCCCATTGGTACTTGCATTAATGGATTCCTCCTAACGAGAATTGTCTTGGATCGCTTATTTTCTTATACGGCATTTTTAAAACATCATATAACTTCTTATTCACCGCATACAGACTAGCCCATTCATAACGCTTACGGTCTACTTCAATTTGAATAAAGTCTTCTCCCTCTGTAAAGTACAAGAAGCATTCCCATTTCCCGCTATCTCCTGCTCTTCGATTTTGCGGGCGAGAAAACATTTCAATAGCTAATAGATCTTTTTCAGATAAATCCATTTCTTCAAATGTTTGCTGCTCTTTTTCTGTCATTTTCTTTGTAAAAAAAGTATCTTCGATTTCTCTTGGTTCTCGCATTAAAAACGGAATTCGTTCTAATAATGAAAAATATACATCTCGTTTCGCTATGTAATGAATTTCATATTCTTCATTTTGTTTTCGTTCTGTTAAGACAGCCACTCTATCTTTATCTTGTGGCAAAAATCCAATTAATAGATTATTAATTCGCGTATATTCTTGGCTTTCTTGATATGCCTTCAGTAATTCAATCAACTGAAAAGCCGCTGGTGTCAGTCCATTATTCTCCGTAATAAGCCCTTTCTCTTTCAACTTCACTGTCGCCTTCGTTATACAGCCTTCATCAGTTAAAGTAAGAATTCCACGCTCTTGTAAGCCAAATATGTATGTAACTCCAGCTGCACCAGCTAATATGTACAGTTCAGCAGGTGTAAAGCTCCACGTATCTTTTCCCATTCGGTTTTACCCCCTTTCTATTACAATCTTTTTATCTTTTCCACTTCAATTCTATTTGTAAATGATTGAATGCTCTCATCCAGCTCTTTCAAGGCTTTTGTTTGTCCTTCAAGCACAGTTGCAACTTTAGCATTATACTGAATGAGCAGTTCTAAATAGCATAAAAAAGCATCGCTTGTTTTCCCGCTCCAACGAGTACCCGTCACATATGATTGTAAAGCTTTAGCCTGCTCGAGCGAGTCTTTCACACCCTTTTCAATTTGCTCTGCATAAGAAATGGCACTTGGCACTTCACTTCCATGAATCTCAACGTCTTGACTACGCATATTCTTATTCCCCCATTTCCTTCAATACATTTCCTTATATTCACATCGCTTTATCGATTATTTATACTTTTCAGCCTCCCAAAAGTTTCTTTAACGCTTCAGCTGTCTCTTTATCTTCCGCATCTGCTTTCGCCTTATATTCCTCCCATTTGTAATACGCTTTATTTTTCGCAGATGTCACATCATCTAATGTTTTTTCGAAGTAACGTATCAGCTCAGATAGTTCTGAATCCTTTTCTCGTCGTTTTCCCACAAACTCACGGGCTGGTATTTTATCTTGTGGTAATTCTTGACCCGTTCCCTCATAAGCTGTCTTTGCAGATCCAACATCGTGAATTATTTTTTTTAACTCACTTTCTTTATCCTTTAAAAATTTATACAATTTATCGTAATTATCACGCTTTCTTTCACTATCCGTATACCCGATATGAAGAAAGTTACCAACGGAATCTATGAAGTTATCTGCCATATTTATTCCCCCTTTATTTCCTGCAAAAAAAAAGAATATATTTCCCTATCATTATATCTTATAACTTAAATTTGAAATTTCTACCATATGAGGAGTCTTTTTTATATCAATATTTTACCAAAAACTAGTGACTGTTTCACTATTTATTAAGATGAAATGCTTCAGTATTTCTCCTTTCTTCTCTCAAGTTACAAAATAATGTAAACCTTTAATTAGTAAGGGCTTCTTCATACCTACTGATAATTAGCCCAACCAATCCGTTTTTTACAGGTAGTTGAGTAAAAAAGAAGATAACTCCCTACTATATAATAGGAAGTTATCTTCTTTTTGATTTCAGCAGCCTCTTTTCTGACCAACCTTGTCTTAGGAGACATGCTACGTTTGTAATCGTTCGTTTTTCATCGATTACATTACGAGTTGGATCACGTACTTGCTTTCATTATTTTCTTTGACCATACGCGGCTGTTGGTTTAACAGGTTTTGCATCCGTCGCTTCCCATATAGGGGCAGTTAATGTTGGATATCTCAAAGCTTCTACTTTTTTTCTCGTTTCTGGTGATGCTTTCAGTCCCCATTGATCAAAAAATGGAAGTACATTTTGTCTCGCCACTTTTGATGTATTGTAAATAAATGCTTGTATTTTATCTTCATTCGTTGCTGGAAGTTTGTCTTTTGGTAACTCTCGATATAGTTTGTGAAGATTTGGATAGAAATCTTCACCATATGCTAAATGAAGTTGCCAAAACATAGCGACTTTCACAAACGGGTCATTAATCTTTTCATATTCTTTATCTGTTTGTTTTAAGTATTGAAAGGCTCTGTCATAATCTCCTTCTTTTTCTAAACGTGTTGGTTGACCTGGGAATAATTGTTTTTGTGCAGCTAAAGAGTATATATTAACATTGACTTCAACTACTCCATCCCACGTCCAAGGGTATTGTTGCCTTGTATGCCCTGCTTCATGCATTTGTCCCCATCCAAATTCATTTACATTTAAAGCACTTTTAATTGCGTCATAAGCAGTAGTAAATACGACTCCATCATGACCTGCATACATATACATGCCCGGTGGATTATTAGGATTTTCTACAAAAGCCCAAAGACGGCGAGTTGAACAATGTAACGGATTAGAACTTGTTTCAGATAGCCCAGAGAATCTATCTTGTGCTAGAATCATGTCATCATATCTTTTTAATAAAGGAACAGGATCTTGATCCACAATATATTTCTTCGCACTATCACGAGTAACAGTAAGTACTGCTTTTTTTGACTTTAATTGTACAGCATGTGCATCTGGATACTTATCCATCATCGCAATCCAGTCTGCTTTCGTATGCTTCCCTAATTCAAAGAACGGAACAGGGCTTCCGCCTTGTGTGACTTTTACCTTAACTGTTCCTTTCGCTTCAGAGTTATCAAATCCTAATAAACCACCATTTGGAGAGGAGATGGTGTTAGAACCAGGAGAAAGACGAAATGTTTTTCCCCCTTCTTTATCATATTCATTTGTCCCAATCGTTGCTCCAAGCTTGTCTAATCCCGATAGTCCCGATACTTCAATTGTGACTTGTTCATTCGGTTTTACATAGATTCCTGTTGGCACATAGTTTCGTTGCTGACTTCTTCTTTCTCTTTCTGCTTCACCCATATAATGTCCCGTACTTGGAAGTTCAAACGTCTTCGCCTCATATTGCGCCTGGGTTTGCGTAGTTTCAGCATGAATGTTCAAACTATTTACAGTCATAGATGTAAATAATGCCGTTGTCATAACAGCAGATGCCATAAATACTTTCATTGGTTTTTGTGATTTACAGTTATTTTTCCTATTCAAATAAATCAATCCTTTCATTCCAATCCGTTCTAACGTTTATACAAAACGCCGATTTTCTCACTAAGACAATAACTTCTTAAACTTACTTATTCCTTCTCTCTTATTTCATACACGTAAAAATTATACCTACATGCCCTTATATAATATATAAATATGCATAATTTCATATTTATATATTGAAAATATCACTTTTAAAGAGATTACCACATGTGAAATTCCGCCACGCCGATAGAGGACTGCCCCTTAACGGTCCTTCTATCATGTTTATTCACATTCTCATACGATATCGACCGTTCTTTGGAATATATCGACGTTTCGACACAAGATATTTCGATCTTATCAAAATAAACAACAAGACAAATCAAGCCGAAGAGTGAAATTAAAATAAACCTCTTACTACTTTTGTAGTAAACGACCTGTATATAACTATAAATCAATAAAACGATATCAGCGCTTTTCACCAATATATCGGCGCTTCGACATGAAATAAAGACCCTCCGACAAATTTCAACACGCAAAAGAGACTGTTCATAAAAACAGCCTCTTTTGTATGTGGTTACAACTCAACCCTCGTCCCCACGCCGTTTTTAATAGCTTTCTCATAAAAATACTTCGCCACGACAATATCTACAACAGCGAGCCCGACAGATTTAAAGACGGTAATTTCTTGGTCGTTTTCTCTTCCCGTTCTGTCTCCGCTTATAATTTGGCCAAGTTCTGCGTGAATATCGCTTTCGTTGAAAGCTCCTTCTTGTATTGGAACTTGCAGATCGCCTGTTTCTTCTAATGCTGCTTCTTTTGATTCCACGACCACTTTGTTAGCTGATGAAATGACGTGAGAAGGAAGTTCTTGCATCGCTGGCCTGAATGAACCGACAGCATTTACGTGAACACCAGGTTGTAATGTGTCTGAAAAAACGGGTGTGAAAGAGTTCGTTGTTGTGACAACAATATCAGCCTCGCGCACTGCTTCATTTGCATCAGTGTGTACGCTAACAGGTTTATTAAATTTCTTCTTTATATATTCGGCGAACTCGGTAGCTTTTTGTTCTGTCCGATTGTAAAGCATAATCTTTTCAATGTCCCGCACAGTAAGCATCGCCTCAGCAAGTCCTTTCGCTTGTTCTCCTGTTCCGATGATGCATAAGTTTTTCGCATTTTGACGAGCTAAGTATTTCGTTGCGACGCCTGATAAAGCACCTGTTCGAACCATCGTTAAAAACGATCCTTCTAAAAGGGCGAGCGGTTCCCCTGTTTGAAAATCAGAGAGCATCACAACCCCGTTAATTGTTTTCTTTCCTATTTTCGTATTATTCGGTGCGACTGTGACGACTTTTAACCCAAGCGCACCAAGTTCTTCCGCTACAGAAGGCATCATTAATGCGGTATTTTGCGAATTTGCAAATGGCAACGAGTTGCGAATGGGAGTGATCGTTCTTTCTGCCGAAAACTCTTGCAGGGCAATGGCCGCATATTCAATTACTTCATTCATATCTACTAAACTTCTTTGTTCAGCTGCATTTATGACTAACATGTGATCTCGTCCTTTCCTATATCAAGAAGAGTTGTTTCCTAACTAGAAAACAACTCTTTCCCACATATTATGCTAATAAAAATCCTTGTTTTAACGGATCTCTTGGATCGATTAAAAATTGGTGGAATCCTGTAATAAACGCCTGACCAGTTACTTTTGGGATCACTGCGTCATATTCGCCTACTTTTGTTGATGACAATATTTCTCCGCCAAATTGTCCGTCAGTAATGCATTCATGGACGAAACTTCCGCCTTCTTGTAATACTCCACGTTCAAAAAGAGTTGCGAGTCTAGCTGAAGTACCCGTACCGCAAGGAGAACGGTCTACTTGTCCATCAGCAAAAATGGTTACATTTCGCAGCGTTGCATCTTTTCCGTTTGGTTCATCGGAGAAAATCACGCCGTATATGCCTTTTAAGCCTTCTTCAAGAGGATGTTTCACTTCCATCTGACTTTCAATGTAATGTTTCATTTTTCCGCCCCACGTTTGAATCGCAGATAAATCTTTATAGTTCACTTTTAGACCAAGTTCTTTACTGTCGATAACAGCATAGAAAGCTCCACCAAAAGCGATGTCTACTTGAAATTCATGGCCATCAATTTTTACAGGAACATCTTTCTTGTAAACAAATGATGGTACATTTTCAAATGACACGGATTCTACTTGGTTCCCATTATATTTTGCATACGCGATAACTTCTCCGGCAGGACTATCAATAATGAATCTTTGCTCTTCACCTGTCACCTCGAACATACCCGTTTCAATTCCTACTGTAATTACAGCAATAATTCCATGGCCGCACATTGTACTCCAGCCTTCGTTATGCAAAAACAGTACCCCAAAATCAGCATGCGGACTTGCTGGCGGTGTGATGATACAGCCATACATACCGTGATGTCCTCTCGGCTCATACATCAAAACCTCACGCAGATGATCTAAGTGTTCCATACAATAAGCGCGTCTTTCTAATTGCGTTTTTCCTTTGATCGGCGGTACTCCTCCTGTAATAATACGAAGCGGCTCCCCCGCTACATGTGCGTCAATTGTCGTGTACGTTTTACTAATATTCATTTCTTGTCCCTCCGTTATTTAAGTTCTCTCATGAGAGGCTTGTTATTTGAAAAGTGTCCTCATATTTTATTAGCAAATATTGTGCCGATTTTCAAAAACGAAATAATATCAATAATCAGTCAATTAGATCCACACTTTTTCAAAAAATTTATACCCTTTTCATAACAAAAATTTATACACGTGTATATTTTCTTTTACAGAAAAAGAAAAACGAATAAATAAAGTATATGCATCATACCTTGTTCATTCGTTTTGAGTTTCTTCTAAAAATAAGTACACCATAATTTCATGTTTTTTGTAAATTGATAAAAAAATGTTCATTTTCCCCTGGCTTTGAAATATTACACTACATAGATAGCAGACATCGTGTAAAATAATTACTCCGCCTCTATTCACAGAGCTTTACTCACCTAATTTCACCAAGCTGTAATTCTTTTTACCTTTACGAATAATGATAAATCTACCATCGAATGAGTTTTCTACCGTAACATCTGTACTTACATCTGTTACTTTGTCTCCGTTCATCAAAATAGCTCCATTATTAATATCTTCTCTTGCTTGACGTCTAGAAGGTTCAATTCCTAAATCTACTAACCACTCAACGATATTTTTTGTTTCCTTTGCAGCATGGAAAGTCGGCATATCTTTAAAGCCTTGTTCAATTTCATCCGCAGTTAAGGATTTGATATCCCCGCTAAATAGTGCTTCTGTAATTTTTACTGCTTGTAAAAGTGCATTCTCACCATGAACAAACTTCGTCATTTCTTCTGCTAATACTTTTTGCGCTTCACGCTTATGAGGCTCCGTTTGAACTTTAACTGCTAATTCATCAATTCTATCTTTCGTTAAGAATGTGAAGAACTTTAAGTATTTCATGACATCACGATCATCTGTGTTCACCCAGAACTGGTAGAATTCAAATGGTGTTGTTTTTTCTGGATCTAACCAAACTGCTCCTCCAGCTGTTTTACCAAATTTCGTACCGTCTGATTTTAATAGTAATGGAATTGTTAAACCAAAGACTTTTGCATCTGATCCTTCTTTTTTACGAATTAAGTCTAAACCACTCGTAATATTTCCCCATTGGTCACTACCACCAATTTGCAGTTGTACGTCTTCTTCTTTGTATAAGTGATGGAAATCCATCGCTTGTAGCATTTGGTATGTGAATTCTGTAAATGAAATCCCTGTATCTAAACGGCTTGCTACGATATCTTTTGCTAACATCGTATTTATACTAAAATTCTTACCGTAATCGCGTAAAAATTCAAGGATACTTACTTGATGCGTCCAATCGTAGTTATTCACCATTTTCACTTCGCTATTTCCGCCAAAATCAAATAGCTTTTGCATTTGTGCTGTTAGCGCTTCAACATTCTGCTGCACTTGTTCTAATGTTTGAAGTTGTCTTTCTGTTTGACGTCCACTTGGATCGCCGATTGTTCCCGTTGCTCCTCCAATTAAGATAACTGGATGGTGCCCAGCTAATTGGAAACGCTTCATCATCATAAATGGAATTAAATGTCCAATATGCATACTGTCACCAGTTGGATCTACACCACAGTACAAGGAAATCTTTTTCTCTTCTACTAGTTTACGTAATCCTTCTGCATCTGTTTGTTGATTGATGGCATCGCGCCATTCCAATTCGTCAATGATGTTCATATCCTTCCAGCTCCTTTAATATATAGTTTTTACCTCATTTTGGTAACAACATAAAAAAACCCTATGTCTACACTAGACATAGGGACGATTTTTAACCGTGTTACCACCCAAATTGCACAAATAAGATTATTTGTACCACTCTTAGCAATAATATCGATTGCTACTTCGCTTAGCATTACCTAAGATACTCCAGAGTGTAATTCACAAGTTTGTTTGTGCTAGGTTCCATCAACCCCTAGCTTTCTCGATAACAGTGACAAACTGCTACTGGGCTCCTTCGACGTATTCGAAATGTTAAATTATAGCCAATTATAGAGAAATTTAAATTCACTGTCAATTCTGTACAATTATATTTTTAAAGTGTCCACAATTACTTTATTCTATAAAAGTGATGAAATAAAGCTTCCATCAGCAGGGGTTTTCTTTTATCGTTCCAGAGATTTTTTTCACCTGCACTTTCATTGTTTCCTGATGATAAGAGGTGTGAATAACCCCTCCTTATCCACCTTACGGTCTGATTGAAGAAGGGGCTTCCTGTTTCATAGACCGTTGCGTAGTGGGG
>NZ_JQKQ01000014.1:0-178086 GCF_000746135.1 Bacillus sp. UNC322MFChir4.1 | reverse complement strand
CATCCTCTTTGTATATTTATCCCGCTATTTGCGGGCAGTAATACTCCCGCCTCAAAATTCAGCGGAAGCATTGTCCAGCTCTAGCGGCTAGAATCTCCGGCCGTTTCGCCCCTCGGACGAGGTAAAAAGCGCCTCTCTGTCAGGGGCGTGGGCGTCCTGCGATTCTGAGCGAGCCGCTTCCGCTTTTCTTAAGAAGTTAGGCGGGAGATAAACTGCTGGCATGCGCCCGATTGGTGAGGGCTGATAATCAGTGGGGGATGAAGAAAACCCCCACTGATTAAAGTTTCACTTTATTTTACAAACTGCAATTCTTTCGGGAACTTCGTTAAAATTTCCACGCCATCTTTTGTAACGTAAACATCATCTTCAATACGAACGCCGCCTACGTTTGGTACGTAAATACCTGGCTCGATTGTGAAGACCATTCCTTCGCGTAATGGAGAGTTGTTACCTTCTTTTACGTCTGGATATTCGTGAACGCTAATGCCAAGTCCATGACCAAGGCGGTGCGGGAATAAGTCACCGTAGCCAGCATCTGCGATTACTGAACGAGCAGCATGGTCGATTTCACTAAATGTTGCGCCTGGTTTACATGATTCAACAGCGTTTAATTGACCTTTTAATACAGTTTCATAGATATGTTTTTGTTCGTCTGAAATTTCGCCAAATGCAACTGTACGTGTAATATCAGAGCAATAACCGTCGATAATAACACCTAAGTCAAATAGAACGAAATCACCGCGCCCTATTTTGTTTGCACCAGGAACGCCGTGCGGAAGTGCAGAGTTTGCCCCTGTTAGTACCATTGTGTCAAAGGACATTTTATGTATGCCTTTTTTCTTTAATTCATGCTCAATTGTTGCAAGTACTTCAAGTTCACTGCGATTCTCTTGAATGGCATTTATCCCAATTTCAACTGCATAGTCAGCCATCGCAGCAGCTTCGCGTAAAATCGACAGTTCTTTTTCGTCTTTAATTAAGCGAAGTTCACGTACTTTTTCTTCAGCTGATCTGAAAGCTGCTTTTGGGAATAGTTGTGATAAGTGCTCGTAGCGCTCTACGTTTAAATGCTCTTTTTCAATTGCGACTGCACTTGCATCGATGCCGCGTGCTTCAATTGCTTTTGCAATCATATCCCATGGGTTGTCTGTATCTGTATATCCAATAATTTCATGAGTCCAGCCAGCGCCTCTTGCATGCCCTTCTTCCATTTTTGGACAAATTAACATCGGTTCTTTTTCTTGAAATACAAATAGACCTAGTAGTCTTTCATGCGGTTCACAGTGGAAGTTTGTCATATAGAAGACATTCGGTGTAGAAGTTAAGAATGCAGCCTCTGTATTTTTTTCTTGTAGCCATTGCATTAATTTTTCTAATCTAGTATTCATAGATTTGCACCTCCGAAATTTTGATTACATGTATAACTTTACATCGAATGAAAGTATTCTGACAAGCAAATCGATGTTTGAAAAGACAGGGAATTTCGAAATCATGTAGAATAAGAGGTGGAATATAAACAAGGGAGGAATAAATGAATGAAAGTATCTTATCACGGTCATTCTGTCGTAAAGATTGAAACGAATGGAAAGGTTATTTTAATTGATCCGTTTATTACAGGAAATCCGAAAACAGATTTAAAAGTAGAAGACGTAACAGTAGATGCGATTATCCTTTCTCATGGTCATGGTGATCACGTTGGGGATACAGTAGAACTTGCGAAGAAACATAATGCGGTTGTCGTGGCGCCGTTTGAACTAGCAACATTTTTAGGATGGCAGGGCGTGAATACACATCCGATGCATATCGGTGGCTCATATGTGTTTGATTTTGGAAAAGTGAAATTTACACAAGCATTTCATGGGTCAAGTTATATTGATGAAGAAAATCAGACAATTACATACACAGGAATGCCAGCTGGAATTTTATTTACCGCCGAGGAAAAAACAGTGTATCATGCAGGAGATACTGCGTTATTTTCTGATATGAAGTTAATCGGTTCTCTTAATAACATTGATTTAGCATTTTTACCAATTGGGGATAACTTTACAATGGGACCAGACGATGCCGCGCTCGCAGCAGAATGGATCGGGGCAAAAATCGTTGTGCCGATGCACTATAATACATCCCCAGTCATTCAACAAGATCCGCATCAATTTGTAGAGAAACTAACGAGCGGTGTAGGAAAAGTATTAGAAGCTGGGGAAGGAATTGAATTGTAAAAAAAGAAACCTTCATTTTGCGCGGCAAAGTGAAGGTTTTTAAATGTGAGAAGGGTATAATGTAAATGTTGTATTTGTTATATCATTGTTAGATTGTGATGTGCCTACTTCTTCTGTTTCGTTTAATGCTATTGCTACTTTCTTTCCATCCACAAATGCTAATAATACCGCTCCGATAATGTTTAAAACTTTTTTCATATCATATCGCCCCTTTTCTCTTATTTCTTGTTTTTATTGTACGATAAGGAAATGAAACGAACCATCGAATGAGGTGACAAGGAAATTACATTATTGTAAGAAACTTGTATAGATTTGTTATAAAAAATAATAGTACAGATATAGGAACATGCAGTGTAACAGTTTTGGAAATATAGTATACTAAAAATACAACACATGAAGAATCTAGGGAAAAGAAAGTATGGTGAATTTTTTTGGCTACGAAACACAATCAAATTTTGGAATATATTAACAGTTTGCCGATTGGGCATAAAATTTCTGTGCGCCAAATTGCAAAAGAGCTCGGCGTGAGTGAAGGAACGGCGTATCGTGCGATTAAAGATGCGGAAAATAAAGGATATGTAAGTACAATTGAACGGGTCGGGACAATTCGTATTGAACAAAAGAAGAAAGAAAATATTGAAAAGCTAACATTTGCGGAAGTTGTTAATATTGTTGATGGTCAAGTACTTGGCGGAAGAGAAGGTCTACATAAAACGTTAAATAAATTTGTAATTGGAGCAATGAAACTAGAAGCGATGATGCGCTATACAGAAGCCGGAAACTTACTTATTATCGGAAACCGTACACAAGCACATCAATTAGCACTTGAAGAAGGAGCAGCTGTACTCATTACAGGTGGATTTGATACGGAAGAACATGTGAAGAAATTAGCAGATGAGTTAAAGCTTCCAATTATTTCGAGTAGCTATGATACATTTACAGTAGCCACGCTTATTAACCGTGCTATTTATGATCAGCTTATTAAAAAAGAAATTGTTCTTGTTGAAGATATTTTAACACCAATTGAAGAGACGATATGTTTACAGCCAAATGATACAGTAGAAAAATGGCATAAGTATAATGAAGAAACGATGCATGGACGTTATCCGATTGTAGATGAAGCAAATAAAGTACTCGGCATTGTAACATCAAAAGATATGATTGGTGTAGCAAAAGACACACCAATTGAAAAAGTAATGACAAAACAGCCGATTACTGTAAACGGAAAAATGTCTGTTGCCGCAGCGGCACGTATGATGGTGTGGGAAGGGATTGAGCTTCTTCCTGTTGTTGACGATAGTAATACATTGCAAGGCATTATTAGTCGTCAAGATGTGCTCCAAGCACTCCAAATGATTCAGCGTCAGCCGCAAGTTGGAGAAACGATTGATGATATTGTAACAAATCAATTTGTGAATCAGAAAGAAGCAAAACAAGATCACTCATATCATTTTTCTGTTACGCCGCAAATGACAAATTCGATTGGAACTTTGTCGTACGGCGTATTCACAACAATTGTGACAGAAGCGACCAATCGTGTCCTGCGCGCGCTGAAAAAAGGTGACATAATTGTTGAAAACTTAACCATTTACTTTGTAAAACCGGTTCAAATTGACAACATTGTATCCGTCCATCCGAAAGTATTAGAAATTGGACGTAAGTTTGCTAAGGTTGAAGTAGAAGTACATCACGAAAATAGTGTTGTTGGAAAAGCATTGCTTATGGTTCAATTGATTGATCGGTAAGAAGGGAGAGCGGTCTGAAAGGGCAGCTTTTCTTGTATAAATAGATATCTGAATCTTCCATTTTATGTGTTATAATGGAAGAAAAAGGAGGTCTTATTTATGTTATTTGCTAGTATCTTTTTCGGAAGTATTGCACTTTTTTACTTCCTCATTATGATTCCAATTCAATACTCCTATATATCTGGTTTGAAAGAACGAATGAAAAGAACAGGCCTCACGCAAAATGAGTTATATGAAAAGATGTCATTTGAAGAAGAACAAGCACATTTCAATTTGCAAGGAAGTTTGTTTAATTTACCGTCTGCGCTTGTTGCGAGTTATATATATAAATTGCGTCATCGTTAATAACAAAAGAAAAGCGTTCATCCTTTCAACGAATATTGCTGAAAGGATGAACGCTTTTTTATTTAACTGCAATGCCAAATTCACGCAAAGCAAGTGCTTGAAAAGTCTGTAGATCAATCGTTTGTTTCGATTTCTGCTTCCCTTTTGTTACGGTATACGTTTTGTCTGTTAGCGTAATGTGACCATCGTCTGTTCGCTTTGCAAGAAGTGGAGATTTATTGAATGGTGATTGTTCATGGTGGGTAATGATTTGTTGTGCGTTCTGTAAAGCTGTTTCATTAATTGGCGATGTGAAGAAGTCGTAGCCAATTTCTAAAGTGCCATTTTGATATTTTTCAAATGCATATTCTCCGAAAGTTGTTTTTTTCTTTTGAATGCGGTATTCACCTGTTGAAGACGTTATTGTTTCCCCTGTAAACGGAAGAGGTTGCAGAGCATGATGGGAACCGAAACCGACATCGATTAAATATGGCTGCCTGTCATGATGTAGCATCGTTGCAAAGTGTGTTTGGGTGAGGCGCTTTTCTTCGTTGTTAAAAACAGTCCCTCCAATTAAATGAACGTCGAATCCTAGTTCTTTTAAAGCGTAGTAAAATAAAGGATTCAGCTCATAGCAAACACCGCCGCGCCGGCTGTCTATAATCTTTCTTTTTAAATCTTTAAAGGTAAGATCAATGCTTTCATTTTGAATAATACTCATATTTTCAAATGGTACATGTTTCGCAAATTGAAATTGTAACGTACAAATATCTTCAAAAGTTACATCTTGCTTTTCATATTGAATCCGGTTGAAAAAATCGTTTAGAAAGGTGTTCATTTCATCTCACCTCATTATTTTTGTAACTGCTCAGCTTCTTGAATCGCAAGCGGTAAGAAATGCTTGTATTGGCGAATGCCGTTGTAGATACTAGCGCCCCCAACGATTACAAATAAAATGCCGACGATAATACGGGATGTTGAAATTTCTAGGAAAAATTGATTTACGCCAAATAAGGCAACAAATAAACCGAGTGCAATTGCTGATTTTCCTGCAAGCCATCCTTTCTCCATCGAACGGTTAGTGCGAAAATATTTCGTTTTGTAGAAGAGATATAACATAAATGTAACGATAATACAAAAGACTAATACTGGCATGACCCCAATCCCCCATCTATTTGTATGTTCTTTCTTTATTGTAATTCAATTCTCCCCCTGTATGAAGTGTTTTGAGCTATAATAGGAATAAATTGGCCGAAAAGGAGATTTTATATATGCATGAGAAAATTTTAGGAGCAATTAAGCAATTTGATACAATTATTATCCATCGTCATGTTCGTCCAGATCCAGATGCATTAGGTTCGCAGTGCGGTCTTGGTACGATGCTGCAAGAGTCGTTCCCGGAGAAAAAGATTTATATGGTAGGATACAACGAACCGTCTTTAGCGTACTTACACGTAATGGATGAAATTGATGATGCTACGTATGAAGAGGCGCTTGTCATTGTTTGTGATACAGCAAATCAAGAGCGTGTTTGCGATCAGCGTTATACAAAAGGAAAGCAATTAATTAAAATTGATCATCATCCGAATGAAGATCCGTACGGTGATATTGTTTGGGTAGATACAACATCAAGTTCTACAAGTGAACTGATTTATGAATTTTACTTATACGGCAAGGATAAAGGATTAACGTTATCAAAAGAAGCAGCACGTCTTATTTTAGCTGGTATCGTTGGTGATACAGGGCGTTTCTTATTCCCAAACACATCTGCTAAAACACTTCATTATGCATCTGAGCTTGTGGGAGTGGGCGTTGAATTCCCAGCATTATATGATGAAATGTATAAAACAAATGAGCGTATTGCACGTTTAAATGGTTACATTTTGCAAAACTTTACGATGACAGAAGAAGGTGCAGCTTACGTTAAACTAACAAAGGAAGTATTAGAGCAGTTTGATGTGCTTCCGTCTCAAGCTTCAGGAGTTGTTGGAGCTCTTGGAAATATTGAAGGATTAAAAGCGTGGGTTCTATTTTTAGAGGAAAAAGATGTGATTCGTGTTCGCCTTCGTTCAAAAGGTCCGGTCATTAATACGTTGGCAATGCGATATAACGGCGGAGGGCATCCGATGGCGTCCGGGGCAAAAGCTTTTTCTTGGGAAGAAGCGGACCGCATTTTTGCAGATTTACGTGAAGTGTGTAAATAACAAGAAAGGTAGAGGGGCTCTACCTTTCTTGTTTTATTTTGACGCTAATTGTAAGTGTTGTGTCAAACGAAACCGTTTCGATTTCAAATCGATAGACACGGTCATAATATTTATATACTTTATTTTCAATGGCCTTTTTCAGTAGCTCTTTATTATTGGCGACGCTTCGAATATTTTGGGTGAGTAAGTGACGGAGATCATCGCGAATTGATGTCGTTAAAGTTTCAACGGTAAGAGAATTTAAATTATATTTCTCGTAATCGACAATTTCAATTTCAATTTCTTGAATGGTTAACATATTTTTATTTTCTTCATTTTCTTTCTTTTGATCTTCCGTGAGTACACGTAAATCTTCGGTTAGTTTTTTTATTTGTGCTTCTTGTGTTTCGAGTGTTTTAGTTTGTTCTTCTTGAAACACGCCGTATATGTATAAAAAAATAATCCAGCTTAAAATACCACCAACAGCCGCACCGCCTAAAAATAATTTCCAGCGATTAGAGAGCGAGCTTGGGACTTTCATATGTGCTCTTGTGTAATCCATTTAATAATCGTGAATCCTGTTTGCATACCGCCTGTAGCAAAAAAAATAAGGAGAATTTGTTTCACAATATCTTTTGTATCTCCTCCAAAAAAGCTGCGTTCAAAGCTATAAAATGTATCGAAAGTTCCGCCAATGGCAGCGACGAGAGCCCAAATTCGCAAATTCACTGCAAATTGCGTAATCATTGTGAGCGGTGGTTTTCCTACTAAAAAAGCACCGACTCCGCCAATTAATGAGCCACCTATCATAACACCAAGAGCAATAAAATAACTCGTAATGAGAAGAGAGAAAAAGCTTTGGTTCACTTCCATCATCATTCTCCTTTCTTTTTCAAGTATATGGACAAAGAAGGGGAAGTATGTTTTGATTTCACGTATAATAGGAAGTAGTCAAATAGATAAAGAGAGGGTATAAAAGTGAAGTTTGTGCATTTACAATGTCAAACCGTTTATAGTTTATTGAAAAGTGCTTGTAAAATAGATGAGCTTGTTCATCAAGCGAAAGAACTTGGATTTCCGGCATTAGCAATTACAGATGAAAATGTGATGTATGGTGTTATACCGTTTTATAAAGCGTGTAAAAAAGCGGGGATTCAGCCGATTATCGGTTTAACAGCTTCCATATGGAATGAAGAAGAGGAGCAGTCTTATCCGCTTGTTTTACTGGCTGAAAACGAAACAGGCTACCTTAATTTACTTAAAATTTCTAGCAGCATTATGACAAAGTCAAAAGAGGGTATTCCAAAGAAATGGCTTGCGCATTATGCGGGGGGATTAATTGCGATTTCTCCAGGAAAAGAAGGGGAAATTGAAAAACTTTTATTGCAAGGGAAACATGAGGCTGCTGCGGAAGTAGCAAATATGTATAAACAAATATTTGCCAGCTTTTATATAAGCGTGCAGCACCATGCTGTTCAAGAGGAATTGTTGCTGCAAGAAGAGCTTCTACCATTTGCAAAGCAGCTTGATATTTTGATTGTGGCGACAAATGATATTCGTTATGTAAAACAAAGTGATGCGATTGTGCAGGAGTGTTTATTATCAGTTCATAGCGGGACGAAAATGGCTGATTCAGAAAGACCGCGTTTGCAGACTGATCAATACTATATGAAATCAGCATCTGAAATGGAGGCGTTATTTGCCTCAATTCCTGAAGCGGTTCAAAACACATTAAGTATTGCTAAGCGTTGTCACGTAGAAATTCCGTTTCAGACAAATCAACTGCCGAAGTTTCCAGTACCAACAAATGAATCATCTGATCAATTTTTACGCCGCCTTTGTGAAGAAGGATTGCATAAGCGTTATGAAATTGTGAATGATGTGCATAAAGCGCGTTTAAATCATGAACTGCATACTATTTCTCGAATGGGATTTAGTGATTATTTTCTTATTGTATGGGACTTTATGAAATACGCTCATGAGCATGGTATTTTAACAGGGCCAGGCCGTGGTTCGGCAGCTGGGTCACTTGTATCTTATGTGCTCGAAATTACGGATATCGACCCGATTCAATACAATTTACTATTTGAACGGTTCTTAAATCCAGAGCGCGTTACACTTCCTGATATCGATATTGATTTTCCAGATATTCGCCGCGATGAAATGATTCGTTATGTGAAAAATAAGTACGGAGAACTGCGCGTTGCTCAAATTGTAACGTTTGGAACACTAGCAGCAAAAGCGGCAATTCGTGATATTGCAAGGGTAATGGGACTGCCGCCAAATGAAATTGATATTTTTTCAAAACATATTCCGTCTAAAGTCGGGATTACATTAGAAGAAGCTTACACAGAATCGCCATCGTTACAAAGTTACCTACAAAGTAACCTAGTTTTTCAAAGAGTATTTGATATTGCAAAGCGTGTAGAAGGTTTGCCGCGTCATACATCGATTCATGCCGCTGGAGTAATTATGAGTGAAGCTCCGCTTACAAATAGTGTTGCCATTCAAGGCGGTCACGATGATGTATACGTCACGCAATATCCAGCAGAAGTATTAGAAGAACTTGGTCTGTTAAAAATGGATTTTCTTGGTCTGCGTAATTTAACATTGCTTGAAAATATTCGCATGTTTATTGCGAAGACAACGGGGACAAGTTTAGATCTACGGAAATTGCCTCTTCAAGATACAAATACATTTGCACTCCTTGGACGAGGGGATACGACAGGGATCTTTCAGCTTGAATCAAGTGGAATGCGCAATGTTCTGCGTTCGTTAAAACCGAATGAATTTGAAGATATTGTTGCGGTTAACGCATTATATCGCCCGGGACCGATGGAGCAAATTCCAGTTTTTATTGATTCCAAACATGGGAAACGTGCTATTCATTATTTGCATCCTGATTTGAAACCGATTTTAGAAAATACGTATGGTGTTATCGTTTATCAAGAACAAATCATGCAAATTGCTTCCCGTTTAGCAGGATTTTCTCTTGGTGAGGCTGATTTATTACGCCGCGCTGTAAGTAAGAAAAATCGTGATATTTTAGACGAAGAGCGCATGCATTTCGTGAAGGGATGCTTGCAAAATGGGTATGATGAAGAAACGGCCCAGAAAATTTATGATTTAATTGTTCGATTTGCCAATTATGGATTCAACCGAAGTCATGCAGTTGCTTATAGTATGATTGGCTATCAGCTTGCGTATTTAAAAGCAAATTATCCGCTTCAATTTATGACGGCATTATTATCAAGCGCAATTGGAAATGAAGAGAAGATTGTGCAATATGTTAGGGAAACGAAGCGGAAAGGATTTCGTGTTTTACCGCCGTCTCTTCATAAGAGCGGTTATGAGTTTCAAGTGGAAGGAAATGCAATTCGGTATAGTTTACTTGCGATTCGCAATGTAGGGATGGCAACTGTAAATGCTTTAATTGAAGAAAGAAATAAAAAGCCATTTCAAGATTTATTTGCGTTTTGTTTGCGCATGCCAGCGAAATTTGTGACAGAGCGCAATTTAGAAACGATGGTTTGGGCTGGTTGTTTTGATGATTTTAACGTTTCGCGTTCCGCTTTATGTAATAGTATTAAAGGTGCGTTAGAATACGCGAGTTTAGCACGGGAAATTGGTGAGGAGCTTGTGCCGAAGTCGGAGTATGCACAAGAGGCAGAACTAACGTTTATAGAACAGTTAAATAAAGAAAAAGAAGCGCTAGGCTATTATTTAACAAGTTACCCAACTGCCCAGTACGCAAAGCTTGTTAAGGAATTAGAAATCCCGACACTTGCAGAGACGATGAAACAGCAAAGAAAAGTACAACGGGCAATTGTATATTTGACAAATATAAAAGTGATTCGGACGAAAAAATTACAAAAGATGGCGTTTATCACGTTTTGTGATCAAAATCATGAAATGGAAGGGGTTGTATTTCCAGAAACGTATATCCATTTTGCAGAGCGATTACATGAAGGAGCAATTGTTTTAATAGAAGGGAAAATTGAACAGCGAAACAATAAGCTCCAATGGATTGTAAATGGCTTGTATCCATTAGAGACGATGGATACTTACGAGGAAATGAAAGACGCTTCTATTTACGTGAAAATCCCATCACAGTATGAGAAAAGACTGTTAAACAATGTCACAAAAATATTGTTTAACTATTCAGGTTTTGCGAAAGTACTAATTTATTATGAAAAAGAGCATAAGATGGTACAATTATCACGTAGCTTATCCATTCATCCAAGTGAAGAATGTTTACAAGCGCTTTATGAGATAGTCGGTAAGGAAAATATCGTTGTAAAAATATAATGGACAATTTCCTACCATTTCGATTATAGTAGTAATAGCGTTCGTGGTCAGACCACCTTGGAGAATGAATTAACATTATGCAGCAAGAAAATATGAGGAGAGTGGATCGTTTGTCAACACTTCGTGAAGAAGCACTTCACATGCATAGAGTGCATCAAGGAAAACTAGAAACAGTATCAAAAGTAAAGGTAGAAAATGCAAAGGATTTAAGTCTTGCGTATTCTCCAGGGGTTGCAGAACCATGTAAAGTTATTTATGACGATAAGAGCAAGGTATACGAATATACAATGAAGGGCAATATGGTAGCAGTTGTAACAGATGGAACGGCTGTATTAGGTCTTGGAAATATTGGACCGGAAGCATCACTTCCTGTTATGGAAGGTAAAGCTGTATTATTTAAGAGCTTTGCTGGCGTAGATGCATTTCCAATTGCTTTAAATACAAATGATGTAGATAAAATTGTTGAAACTGTAAAATTAATGGAGCCAACTTTTGGTGGCGTAAACTTAGAAGATATTGCAGCACCAAACTGCTTTATTATTGAAGAGCGTTTGAAAAAAGAAACAAATATTCCTGTATTCCACGATGATCAGCACGGAACAGCAATTGTAACAGTAGCAGGTCTTGTGAATGCATTAAAGCTAGTTGGAAAGAAAATGTCTGATATTAAAGTTGTTGCAAACGGTGCTGGGGCAGCGGGTATTGCAATTATTAAACTTTTATATCGCTACGGTGTACGCGACATTATTATGTGCGATACGAAAGGTGCGATTTTTGAAGGACGATCTGTCGGTATGAATCCTGTGAAAAATGAAGTTGCAAAATATACGAATAAAAATCGTGTAGAAGGTTCATTAGCAGAAGTGATTCAAGATGCAGATGTGTTCATCGGTGTATCTGCAGAAGGCGCATTAACACAAGAAATGGTCCGTACTATGAACGAAGATGCAATTATCTTTGCGATGGCGAATCCAAATCCAGAAATTATGCCAGACATGGCAAAAGCAGCTGGAGCGGCAGTTGTAGGTACGGGGCGTTCAGATTTCCCAAACCAAGTAAACAACGTGTTAGCTTTCCCGGGTATTTTCCGCGGTGCTCTTGATGTACATGCAACGCAAATTAACGAAGAAATGAAAGTTGCAGCAGTAAAAGCTATTGCTGAACTTGTATCGGAAGAAGAGTTAAGTGCTGATTATATTATTCCAGCTCCGTTCGATGTACGCGTAGCACCGCAAGTAGCAGCGTATGTTGCAAAGGCGGCTATGGAAACAGGTGTTGCTCGCCGTCAAGTTGATCCACAAGAAGTGGCTGAAAGAACGAGAAATCTAGCGATTATCGGCAAAGAATAAGCGAGGAATGCTCATTGACATCATCACAAACAAAAGTATATCTAGAAATAGTGAAAAAAATCCGTTTGATCATACAAGAGGATGGACTAAAGGCGGGCGACCGCCTTCCATCTGAACGTGAGCTAAGTGCACGTTTAAATGTCGGGCGCTCCTCTGTTCGTGAAGCGCTCAGATCGTTAGAACTAGTAGGCCTAATTGAAACGCGGCGCGGTGAAGGAACGTTCATTCGAAACTTTTATGAAAACGGCTTGGTGCAATTAATTGCACCGTTCGTATTACAAGATGAAAAGACACGGCAGGATTTGTTACAAGTGAAAGAATTGCTTGAAAAAGATGCGATTCGTGTTTTATGCCAGAAAGAGGCGGAAAACAACTTAGAGGCGCTTCAAAACATTTTTTCTGATGAACAATCATCTATCTCGGTATTTCATCAAATCTTTTTAAAAACGCTTGTAGAACAAGTTGATAATTATTTAATGTATCGTGTTTGGATGATTGTACATGACTACGCTTCGACGCTTTCTTATGATGTTCATTTAAACGCGCGAGAGTTACATGAAAAGCTATATATAGCATTACAGAATAAACAAGAACAAACAGCATTAGAGTTTTATGATGCAATAATGGAAAATATACAGTTTCATTTGTAGATCTACCTTGCTTATACATGTATGAATAAGCAAGAGTTTACTTTATACAAAATTTGTCGAAATAACCATGACACGTTCTGACACAAATTCTACAAGATAACGTTTAAAGTTAAACGTAAAGAGACGGGTTATAAGGCAAATTGAGAAAATAAGGCTAACACCAATTGATTTAGGTGTTAGCCCCATTTTCTTACTCGTTAACCTTAGCTCTTTTATCACCTAAAGGAGGGTCAAACTTTGCTACGAGATTTATTCCTAAAGAAGAAAAAGTATGCTGCAATTCCTTCAGAGCAGGTACGAAAAGATGTACCGGACGGTGTCATGACAAAATGTCCGAAATGTAAAAAAATCATGTATACGAAAGAACTTCTGAAAAATTTAAAAGTCTGTGTGAACTGTGGCTATCATCACCCGATGAATGCATGGGAGCGCCTTGAAAGTTTGCTAGATGAAAATTCATTTCGTGAATATGACAAAGAAATGATTTCGGCGAACCCGCTTCAATTCCCTGGCTATGAGGAGAAACTCGAGAGTGATCGTAAAAAAACCGGATTAAATGAAGCGGTTGTGACAGGAGAAGGAACAATCGAAGATATGCTGGTTGTTGTTGCGGTTATGGATTCAAGGTTTCGAATGGGAAGCATGGGCTCTGTTGTAGGTGAAAAAATTGCGCGTGCTGTTGAAAAAGCATATGAAATGAAAGCGCCGTTTCTTATTTTTACTGCATCAGGCGGAGCTCGTATGCAAGAGGGTATTTTAAGCTTAATGCAAATGGCGAAAACAAGTATAGCTTTGAAAAAACATAGCAATGCAGGTGGTTTATTCATTTCGATTATGACGCATCCAACGACGGGCGGGGTTTCTGCAAGCTTTGCTTCACTTGGTGATTACAATTTAGCAGAACCTGGTGCATTAATTGGGTTTGCTGGTCGTCGTGTAATTGAACAGACGGTTCGTGAGGAATTGCCAGAGGATTTCCAAACGGCAGAGTTTTTATTAGATCACGGACAATTAGATGCAGTTGTGCATCGCAATGATATGAGAGACACGCTCCGCAAGATTTTAGAAGTTCATCAAGGGGAGGAAGTGGCGTCATGGCAGAATTAGAATTTGAAAAACCAGTTGTTGAGTTAAGAAATAAAATTAGCGAGTTAAAAGAATATACGCAAAACAGCCAGGTGGATTTCAGTGAAGAAATTCATATCTTAGAAGGCAAATTAGAGCATTTAGAAGAAGAAATATACGGAAACATGAAAGTATGGGACCGTGTTCAAATTGCTCGTCATGCTGAAAGACCGACAACACTGGATTACATCCAGCACCTATTTACTGACTTTTTTGAATGTCATGGTGATCGCTTATTTGGTGATGATGCAGCGATTGTTGGCGGGATTGCAAAATATAATGGGATGCCTGTTACAGTAATTGGTCATCAACGCGGGAAAGATACGAAAGAAAATATTCGCCGTAATTTCGGGATGCCTCATCCAGAGGGGTATCGTAAAGCGTTGCGCCTTATGAAACAAGCTGAAAAATTTAATCGCCCAATCATCTGTTTCGTTGATACAAAAGGTGCATATCCAGGAAAGGCAGCTGAAGAGCGTGGACAAAGTGAAGCAATTGCACGCAATTTATTTGAAATGGCTGGACTGACTGTACCTGTTATTTGTATTGTAATCGGTGAAGGTGGAAGTGGCGGTGCATTAGGTCTTGGTGTAGGTAATTATGTACACATGCTAGAAAACTCCACATATTCGGTTATTTCGCCTGAAGGAGCAGCGACAATTCTTTGGAAAGATGCCACGAAATCAAAAGAAGCTGCAGAAACGATGAAAATTACAGCGGCTAATTTGAAAGAATTAGGTGTCATTGATGAAATTATCCCAGAAGCTCGCGGCGGTGCACATCGTGACGTAGTGAAGCAAGCGGAATATATGAATCGAACATTGCAGAAAACATTCCAACAATTAGAAGGCGTTTCGAAAGACCAACTAGTTGAAAATCGCTATAAAAAATTTATGAAAATTGGGCAAGTTTCGTTTTCAAACGCTTCCATTGGGGTAAAATAGAAAAAGCGTGCGTTCCATATCGCGAATGCACGTTTTTCTTATGAAAAGACACATCTTCTCCATTGTAATTCTATGTTTTTTCATGTTATTTTATTATAAGGCAAATAATCTTTATGAGGTGAGTACTAATGAAACGTATTGGTGTTTTGACAAGTGGTGGAGATTCACCTGGAATGAACGCTGCTATTCGTGCGGTTGTTCGTAAAGCGATATATCATGATCTAGAAGTGTATGGTATCTATCACGGATACGCAGGATTAATTTCTGGTCATATTGAGAAACTAGAATTAGGTTCTGTAGGCGATATTATTCATCGCGGCGGGACAAAATTATATACAGCAAGATGTCCTGAGTTTAAAGAATTAGAAGGACAATTAAAAGGAATTGAGCAATTAAAGAAATTTGGTATTGAAGGACTTGTTGTTATCGGCGGAGATGGTTCTTACCAAGGTGCGAAAAAGTTAACAGAGCACGGTTTCCCATGTGTTGGTGTGCCTGGCACAATCGATAATGATATTCCTGGTACGGATTTCACAATTGGATTTGATACAGCTTTAAATACTGTTATCGATGCAATTGATAAAATTCGTGATACAGCTACATCCCATGAACGTACATATGTAATTGAGGTAATGGGTCGTCATGCAGGCGACATCGCATTATGGGCTGGTTTAGCAGACGGTGCAGAAACAATTTTAATTCCAGAAGAAGATTATGATATGGATGATGTAATCGCTCGTCTAAAACGCGGTAGTGAGCGCGGAAAGAAACATAGTATTATCGTTGTAGCTGAAGGTGTTGGCAGCGCGATTGAAATCGGTAAACAAATCGAAGAAGCGACTAGTTTTGATACACGCGTAACAGTATTAGGTCACGTACAACGCGGAGGATCTCCAAGTGCGATGGACCGTGTACTAGCGAGCCGTCTTGGTGCAAGAGCAGTTGAGCTTTTATTAGAAGAAAAAGGTGGTCGCTGCGTAGGTATTCAAAATAACCAACTTGTTGACCATGATATTATCGAAGCATTATCGAAAAAACATGAAATTGATGCAGAGATGTATCAGTTATCAAAAGAATTATCTATTTAATTGGTGTAATATTAAGTGAATGGTAACGTTTTCATAAATCTTTGGAGGTGCGGTATGCGCAAAACTAAAATTGTATGTACAATTGGTCCCGCTAGTGAAAGTATTGAGAAGTTAGAAGAATTAATCGGAGCAGGTATGAACGTTTGTCGTTTAAACTTCTCTCACGGTAGTCATGAGGAGCATGGATTACGCATTAAAACGATTCGTGAGGCTGCAAAGAAAACAGGTAAAACTGTAGCAATCTTACTTGATACAAAAGGTCCAGAAATTCGTACGCATGACTTTGTAGACGGACAAGCTGAACTAAAAACAGGTGAAGAAGTTGTTATTTCTACAGAGCAAGTGTTAGGAACTGCTGAAAAGTTTTCTGTAACTTACGCAGGACTTTATGACGATGTAGACCCAGGTTCTCGTATTCTAATTGATGACGGTCTTATCGAGTTAGAGGTAATTGAAAAAGCAAACGGTGATATCCGCACAAAAGTATTAAACAGCGGTATGGTAAAAAATAAAAAAGGTGTAAACGTACCGAACGTAAGCATTAAGCTTCCTGGTATTACAGAAAAAGATATTCAAGACATCGTCTTCGGTATCGAGCAAGGTGTTGACTTCATTGCAGCTTCTTTCGTACGTAAAGCATCTGACGTATTAGAAATTCGTGAGCTATTAGAAGCACACGGTGCAGGATACATTCAAATTATTCCAAAAATCGAGAACCAAGAAGGTATCGATAATATCGACTCTATCCTAGAAGTTTCTGACGGTTTAATGGTAGCGCGCGGTGATATGGGTGTAGAAATTCCACCAGAAGAAGTACCGTTAGTACAAAAGCGTCTAATTAAAAAATGTAACGTACTAGGAAAGCCAGTTATTACTGCAACACAAATGTTAGATTCTATGCAACGTAACCCTCGTCCGACGCGCGCAGAAGCAAGTGACGTAGCGAACGCTATTTTCGATGGTACAGATGCAATTATGCTTTCTGGTGAAACAGCAGCAGGCTTATACCCAGTTGAAGCAGTAAAAATGATGGCAAATATTGCACTTCGTGTTGAAAAATCATTGCAATATGAAGATATGTTCCAAAAACGTCTTAAAGAGCAATCTTACACAATTACAGATGCAATTAGCCAATCTGTTGCACATACAGCTCTTGCGCTTGATGTAGCGGCAATTGTAGCTCCTACAGAAAGTGGTTATACTGCAAAAATGATTTCTAAATATCGTCCGAAATCTCCAATTGTAGCTGTAACATCTAATGAACAAGTACGTCGTCGTCTTGCGCTATCTTGGGGTGTACAAGCGTTTATGGCAGAAGAAAAAGCAAAATCTACGGATGAAATGTTAGAAACAGCGATTCAAACAGCTATGGATGCAGACATGATCGGTCTTGGTGAAACAGTTGTAATCACTGCTGGTGTACCGCTTGCTGAAACTGGTACAACAAACTTAATGAAAATTCATGTTGTTGGCGAACAAATCGCTAAAGGACAAGGGATTGGTCGTAAATCAGCAAAAGGTAAAGTTGTTGTAGCGAAAACAGCTGAGGAAGCATTAGCGAACGTAACAGAAGGTTCTGTTCTTGTTACAGTAAGCACTGATAAAGATATGATTCCTGCGATTGAAAAAGCAGCAGCACTTGTTGTAGAAGAAGGCGGTTTAACAAGCCATGCAGCGGTTGTTGGCGTATCAATTGGTATTCCAGTTATCGTTGGTGTAACAACTGCAACTGCTACGCTAAAAAGTGGCCAAGAAGTAACAGTTGATGCGGCGCGTGGAATTGTATATAATGGACATGCGGAAGTGCTATAAGTAATAATATGTGGAGAAGGATATGAATCCTTCTCTTTTTTTTACAAAATTTGAAGATTTGTAAAAATGAAAATGACATGAAAAGCTTTTTCTTTTTAGGTGGGCAAGAGTAACTGGCCATGCGTAGAAGTGGTCAGGGCCTATTTCTGCAACATGAGAAGTTTAAAACAAAGGGAAGAAGCGAGAGCGGGTCATGTTGTGTTTTGCATAGCAGCGATTTATATAGAAAAAGAGGTGATAGGAATGAAAGTGTTTCTTTTTTTGTTTATTTTAATTCCGGCGTTAGAAATTACGATGCTGATCGGATCGGGCCGGTGGATTGGGTTATTGCCGACGTTTTGTGTGATTGTGCTAACGGGTATCGTTGGAGCGTATATAGCAAAGCGTCAAGGGTTAGCGGTATGGAGAGATATTCAATATCGACTCAGTAGAGGGGAACTTCCAGGCGATGCGGTATTGGATGCGATTTGTATATTTGTTGGTGGTATACTTTTAATGGTTCCTGGCTATATAACAGATTGTGTTGGAATCGTTTTATTGATTCCGGCAGCGAGAAAACCGGTGAAATATATGATAATCAAATGGATGGAACGAAAAATAAATCGAAACAATACAATTATCGTACAAAAATAACGCTTGAAGGAGAAAAACTCTTCAAGCGTTATTTTTTGTCGGAAAAACAGATGTATATTTATTCATTTGTAGAAAGATGGAGAAAAGTATAGTATTTTTATTCATTTTTATAAATAAAAAAACAAGGAGGGGATTCTCCTTGTTTTAAGTGGTTTTTATTAGTGAAGCGATGTTTTTCTTTATCCCGTGTTAACCGGCAGTAATACTCCCCCCCTCAAAATTCGGCGAAACGACCGAAGATTCTGAGCGAGCCGCTTCCGCTTTTCTTAAGAAGTTAGGTGGGAGATAAACTGCCCATCAAAGCCCGATTGGTGATGGCTGATAATCAGTGGGGGGATGAAGAAAACCCCACTGATTAAAGTTTCACTTTATCCTTTTATAAATTTCCAAAGGTCTTTAAATACATTTGCTTTATGCAATGTATTTAATAAAACGAGCGTTACAGGACCAATAATTAATCCTAAAAAACCAAATAGTTTAAATCCGATAAATAAAGAAAATAATGTTGGTAGTGGATCAAGCCCAATGTTAGATGATAATACCTTTGGCTCCATTAATTGCCGCTGTACAATGACAACGATATATAAAATAAGTAAACCAAGTGCAAAGGCGGTATCTCCTGTAATGAATACATAAATAATCCATGGAACGAAAACAGCTCCTGTTCCTAAATATGGAAGTAAATCAACAAATCCTGTAACAAGGGCAATCGTAATTGCATATGGTACACGCAAAATTAATAGCCCGATTAGAACGATAATGGTCGTCATAGATATAAGTGTAAATTGTGCTTTTACAAAGCCAAACAAAGCTTTTCGTAAATCCACAAAAATTGTTTTTCCATAACCGTGTAATCGATTCGGTAATAACTTTTCTATTTTACGGGCAAGGCGGTGCCAGTCATAACTAATAAAGAATGTAGCCAACAAAACGAATACGAGAACGGTTAAGGTGGTTGGGAGAGCGCTAATGAAGTTTGTTAATCCGCTTATAATGGCTGTCAAAATAGATTTCATTTGCTGCGTTGCTTCTGTGCCGAGATTTTGAATGTTTGTTGTAATCGTACTTTGTTGTGTTGCGCCGAGATGGTTAAATTTAGCGATCAAATCGTTGTAGAGTGGCATAATATTGGTAAGAGCAAATTCCTGTAAATATTGAACTAGAGATGGGAATTTCTCTGGTACGATTTGTAACAAATATGTTGTTGCGGAAATCGCTTCTGTTACAAGATACGTAACGAGCCCAACGATGGCGCCAAACACAAGGATGAGGCTAATAAATACGGACAAAGCACGAGGAAATCGTAGTTTTTGATCAAGAAAGTTTACAACTGGATTGATCAAATACGCAATTGCAAAAGCGATAATAAATGGGTAGACAAGACCTGCTGTATACAACAGCGCGCAAACTCCAAATATAGTTGCTGCAATAACAAAGAGAAGTCGAAGTGCTATGTAGAGTGAATTTCGATTCAAAGGTGTTTCCCCTCCTCCATGAAAATGTTACGTATGAGCGAAGCTTGTGTAATCATTCACTTGAAAATATATATCAAATAATGAGATGCTTTCATGCCACTTTTGTAAATGGTATGATGTAATATAGGTTTTTTCTTTCTTATTTTACCTTTTTCTTATAAGAAAGAAAAGGAAAGCGATCACTTTTGGTGTAAGTGGAAACGATTCTCTATTTGAAGAGTGAATTCCTCTTTTTATTTTAGAAAAGGGGTACATTTGAGATCTCTTCATTATTTTCAGAAAGGATGTGACATCATGATTAGTCAGTCAACTTTATTTTTATTCATACTTCTTATTGTTGGACTTATCGCGAAAAATCAATCTTTAACAGTAGCGGTTGGTGTTTTATTTTTGCTAAAGTGGACGTTTTTAGGAGATAAAGTTTTCCCTTATTTGCAAACGAAAGGAATTAATCTTGGGGTTACCGTTATCACAATTGCGGTTCTTGTCCCGATTGCAACAGGAGAAATTGGATTTAGGCAGCTTGTTGAGGCGACAAAATCTTATTATGCATGGATTGCTCTCGCTTCAGGTATTGCTGTGGCGCTTATTGCAAAAGGTGGTGTGCAGCTTTTAGCACATGATCCGCACATTACGACTGCGCTTGTTTTTGGAACAATTTTGGCGGTAGCGTTATTTAATGGAGTTGCGGTAGGACCGTTAATTGGAGCGGGAATTGCATACGCTGTGATGAACATTATACAGTTGTTTAAATAAAAAAATTTATTGTAATATAAATTTTTCGAATTCTATCCATTCACAAAAGTCAGATAATTGTTTATAATGGATTTAAGGCACTTCTTCGAGTTACATAACAGCATAGACCTACACCAGATAAAATAAAAATAAGATGAAATAATTTTGTTAATATTATTTTATGTTATTTTTATAGATAAGCTCTCCGAAATTATATTTCCTCACTATGTATCGTTTGTGGCGTGGGGGTTCGGGGAGAAACTCACGTCCGTGCTACAAGGCATGGAGCGATAGATAGATGTAAAAATGGTAATGATTGTGCCATAGTGTATTTCACATGTTCAAGAGGTGAACGGGTGCTCATTCACTTTCTTGAACGGTGAAACACACATTTTATTGAGACAAAATATAGGGCTAGGGAGAAATTTCGAAGAAAAGGGGAGATTATAATGACTGTTATTCGAGGATTAGAAGGGGTAGTAGCAACAACATCATCTGTAAGTTCTATTATTGATGATACATTAACTTATGTGGGATATAATATTGATGATTTGGCTGAAAATGCTACATTTGAAGAGGTTATCTATTTATTATGGCAACGCAAACTTCCAAATGAAGTGGAATTAGAGGAATTAAAAACACAGTTAGCTGAGCATGCAGCAGTTCCAAAAGATATTTTGGAATATTTAAAAGGCACAAATTTAACAATTGCGCATCCAATGTCTGTTTTACGTACAGCAATTTCCATGTTATCATTGTATGATGCGGATGCTGAATTAATGGATGAAGCGTCTAATTATTTGAAAGCGGTTAAATTGCAGGCGCAAGTTGCAACTCTTGTTGCAGCATTT
Source organism: Bacillus sp. UNC322MFChir4.1 (assembly GCF_000746135.1). Taxonomy (NCBI): domain Bacteria; kingdom Bacillati; phylum Bacillota; class Bacilli; order Caryophanales; family Bacillaceae; genus Bacillus; species Bacillus sp. UNC322MFChir4.1. The sequence goes on along the minus strand of NZ_JQKQ01000014.1, from coordinate 156,645 downwards.
GCGAGAATTCGCAAGGGGTTACCAGTTGTCGAGCCTCGTAAAGATTTATCATTAGCTGCAAACTTCTTATATATGTTAAATGATCGTGAGCCAAATGAAGTTGAGATTGAGGCGTTTGATAAGGCGCTTGTACTTCATGCGGATCATGAGTTAAATGCATCTACTTTCACAGCACGTGTTTGTGTAGCTACACTTTCTGATGTATATTCCGGTATTACAGCAGCAATCGGTGCTTTAAAAGGACCACTTCATGGCGGAGCAAATGAAAACGTAATGAAGATGCTAATGGAAATTGGTGAAGAAGAAAATGTAGAATCATATATTCATAATGCACTTGAGAATAAAGTGAAAATTATGGGCTTTGGTCATCGCGTATACCGCAATGGTGATCCACGTGCAAAACATTTACGTGAAATGTCTAAGCGATTATGCGTGCTAACAGGACAAGAGAAGTGGTATAATATGTCTATCAAAATTGAGGAGCTTGTAACTTCAACAAAACAGCTTCCACCAAATGTAGATTTTTATTCTGCATCTGTGTACCATTGCTTAGGAATTGATCATGATTTATTTACACCAATTTTTGCAGTCAGCCGTATGTCTGGTTGGTTAGCTCATATTCTAGAACAATATGAAAATAACCGCCTCATTCGTCCACGCGCAGATTATACTGGTCCGATTAACCAACGCTATGTACCAATCGGACAAAGATAATAATGTGTCTTCATAAGTCTGACTTTTTCGTAAAGATATAATGATTGGAATATTTAAAATTAACTTGTGGTTTGAACTGAGGGATTTATCCCTCAGTTTCTTACATATGAAATTTCAAACATGGGGGTAATCGCAGTGACTACAGGAGAAAAAATTACCGTAACGAATGGTGTTATGAATGTACCTAACAATCCAATTATTCCTTTTATTGAAGGAGATGGAATTGGACCGGATATTTGGGCGGCGGCATCTCGTGTGTTAGAGGCGGCTGTTGAAAAAGCATATAACGGTGAAAAGAAAATTGTTTGGAAAGAAGTGCTTGCAGGGGAAAAAGCATTTAATCAAACAGGTGAGTGGTTACCAGAAGAAACGTTAGAATTGATTCGCGAATATTTAATCGCAATTAAAGGACCGTTAACAACTCCTGTTGGTGGCGGAATTCGTTCTTTAAACGTAGCGCTTCGTCAAGAATTAGACTTATACGTATGTTTACGTCCTGTTCGCTATTTTGATGGAGTTCCTTCTCCTATTAAGCGTCCAGAAGATACTGATATGGTTATTTTCCGTGAAAATACGGAAGATATCTACGCTGGTATTGAATATGCGCAAGGTTCTGAAGAGGTTCAAAAGCTTCTTGCATTTTTACAAAGTGAAATGGGTGTAAAGAAAATCCGTTTCCCAGAAACTTCTGGACTTGGTATTAAACCAATTTCTGAAGAAGGTACAAAGCGTCTTGTTCGCGCTGCAATTCAATACGCAATTAATGAAAAACGTTCTTCTGTTACATTAGTTCATAAAGGTAACATTATGAAATTTACAGAAGGTGCTTTCAAAAACTGGGGTTATGAAGTAGCAGAACAAGAATTTGGCGACAAAGTATTTACTTGGGCTGAATATGATCGCATTGTTGAAAAAGACGGAAAAGATGCTGCGAATAAAGCGATGGCAGACGCAGAAGCGGCTAGAAAAATCATTGTAAAAGATTCAATTGCAGATATTTTCTTACAACAAATCTTAACGCGTCCACGCGAGTTCGACGTTGTAGCAACAATGAACTTAAATGGTGATTATATTTCTGATGCACTTGCAGCACAAGTTGGCGGTATCGGTATTGCACCGGGTGCTAACATTAACTACGTTACTGGACATGCTATTTTTGAAGCAACACATGGTACAGCTCCAAAATATGCAGGTTTAGATAAAGTAAATCCATCTTCAGTTCTTCTTTCAGGAGTATTGATGTTAGAACATTTAGGATGGAATGAAGCAGCGAATTTAATTACTAATTCTGTAGAAAAAACGATTGCTTCAAAAGTAGTAACATATGACTTCGCACGCCTTATGGAAGGTGCAACTGAAGTGAAATGTTCCGAATTTGCTGACGCCCTAATTAACAATATGGATGCAGCGGTTATTAAAAACGCATAATTTAAAGTGGGGGAAAAATTATGACAATCAAACGCAAAAAAGTTTCAGTCATCGGTGCAGGATTTACAGGAGCAACAGCAGCATTCTTATTAGCACAAAAAGAATTAGCAGACGTTGTATTAGTGGACATTCCACAACTTGAAAATCCAACAAAAGGGAAAGCGTTAGATATGTTAGAAGCAAGCCCTGTACAAGGTTTCGATGCTAACATTATTGGTACATCTGATTACGCAGATACAGTTGATTCTGATGTTGTAATTATTACAGCAGGTATTGCTCGTAAACCAGGTATGAGCCGTGATGACTTAGTAGCGACAAACTCTAAAATTATGAAAAGTGTAACGCGGGAAATTGCAAAATATTCTCCGAATACAATTATTATTGTATTAACAAATCCAGTTGATGCAATGACATATTCTGTATTTAAGGAAGCTGGATTCCCGAAAGAGCGTGTTATCGGTCAATCTGGTGTATTAGATACAGCTCGTTTCCGTACATTTATTGCACAAGAATTAAATATGTCTGTAAAAGATATTACAGGATTTGTTCTTGGTGGACATGGTGATGAGATGGTGCCGCTTGTTCGTTATTCTTATGCAGGTGGTATTCCGCTTGAAACATTAATTCCTAAAAAACGCTTAGATGCGATTGTGGAACGCACTCGTAAAGGTGGCGGAGAAATTGTAAATCTATTAGGAAACGGTAGTGCATACTATGCACCAGCTGCTTCTTTAGTAGAGATGGCTGAGGCAATCTTAAAAGATCAGCGCCGTGTATTACCAGCTATTGCATATCTCGAAGGAGAATATGGCTATAGCGATCTTTACTTAGGTGTTCCAATTATCCTTGGTGGTAATGGAATTGAACAGATTATTGAATTAGATCTTCTTCCGGAAGAAAAAGAAGGATTAGATCGTTCAGCAGAATCTGTACGCAGTGTAATGAAAGTTCTTGCATAAATAGAAAGAAAAAGATTCGGGTCTCCCGAATCTTTTTCCACTATTAGAAGGATGTTTTTGTAAAATAATTTGAAAGCGTTAACAAAAAAGGATCCTACACTATAACACATAGACTTGTAGCGAATGTTCTCTCGTCATTATAAAGATTTGTATAGTATATCACTTCGAGTAGGATAATGAAAATATCGATCGGAGGGATTGTATCATGTTAAAGAAAAGAAGCAAATTAGGTCGTAAAATGGATGAAATTACAGTAGGAGAAAAGTTATCCGTTACAGAGAAAATAGAAGACAAAGATTTGTTATTATATTTAGGATTAACGAATGATTCGAATCCATTATATATTCAGCATGATTACGCATCCCAAACTCCATATGAAAAACCAATTGTACCGACTATTATGTTAACAGGGATTATTACAACTGCAGTTACAAAATACTTACCTGGTCCTGGAAGTCACGTTGTAAAGCAAGAAATCGAATTTGTAAGGCCTGTATATCACTATGCAACGCTGCAAATTCATTTTGAAGTTGTTTCCGTTTTTCCAGAAAATCATTTAATTGAAATGCAAATGATTGCATACAATGAGCAGGAAGACGAAGTAATAAAAGGGTTACTAACGGTAGCACCACCGCATCAATTAACGACGATATTTGAAAGAGCGCTTGATAATTTTTAATGAAAGAAGCTGTCCTAAAAGTAGTGCTTTTAGGACAGCTTTCGTTTTTTACCCGCGCGGCCATAACATAATAAATACGCCAACGATACAAACTGAAGCTCCAGCCCAGTCAAATAAGTCGGGAGTTTTTTTATCAACCCACCAGCCCCACAACAAACTCATGACAATAAATACGCCGCCATAAGCTGCATACACTCTTCCGAAGCTAGAGAATACTTGGAACGTAGCGATAATACCATATAAAAATAAAATAACTCCTCCGATGATTCCAATTCCAATAGAACTGCCTTCTCGTAGCCATTTCCAAATGAGGTAACCGCCGCTAATTTCAGCAAGCCCTGCAAGGAAAAAGATAATAAATGCTTTAAACATATAAACTCCTTTCTATTCTATATAAATCTAAAGAAACTACTCAGTCACTCTATGAAAAACCACCAGAAAAGCATTTTTTTAAATAGGCGAGAGGGGCTGGCTATGTATAGGAGCGGTCAGTGCCCTTTCCTGCCGCGTGCAAGTCAATACGGAATCGCCTTTCCTTTTTGTAAGAAAAAGAATCGCGATTACTCCGCTAGATGCTCTCTACTTTTGAGAATAACATTGGTTTTTAAATTTATATATAACATGCATATTCATATTTTCTTGTATAAGGGTAACATATAGTAAAGCAGTAGTCAGTAGGGAACTGTTTATGGAGTAAGGAATAAAGTCGCATTTTTCACAGCACAATTGTGTTGAGAGGGGTTTTGTTTTCTAGTATGATGGAAATATCGGGGAAGGATACTAGGGTGAGGAAGGGTTAGATCCTATAACTTGGAGGAATAGAATGAGTAATCGAATTTTGGTCGTAGACGATGAGGAGTTTATTTTAACTTTAATAGAGTTTAACCTGCAACAGTCGGGTTTTGAGGTCATAACAGCGATGGATGGAGAAACAGCGCTACATAAAGCGCAGACAGAGCGTCCTGATCTCATTATATTAGATTTAATGCTTCCGAAGATGGATGGCATGGAAGTTTGTAAAGAACTGCGTCTAGGGCGTATAATGACCCCTATTTTAATGTTAACTGCAAAAGATGACGAATTTGATAAAGTATTAGGCCTTGAGCTTGGAGCGGATGATTACATGACAAAGCCGTTTAGTCCAAGAGAAGTAGTTGCGCGTGTAAAAGCGATTTTGCGCCGTACGAAAATTCAAGATGAACAAGTTCCGGAAGTAGAAGATGAAAATAGTATGATCATTGCTGAATTAAGAATCTTACCAGATTTTTATGAAGCATATTTTAAAGGGGACAAGTTAGAACTAACGCCAAAAGAATTTGAATTACTCGTATATTTAGCGAAACATAAAGGCCGCGTGTTAACGCGTGATCAGCTTTTAAGTGCCGTGTGGAATTATGACTTTGCCGGTGATACACGTATTGTTGATGTTCACATTAGTCACTTGCGAGATAAAATCGAAAAAAACACAAAGAAACCAACTTATATTAAAACAATCCGCGGATTAGGTTATAAATTGGAGGAGCCAAAGGGAAATGAATAAGTTTCGCTCGAGGCTTCTCCTTACGTTTATTTCTCTCGTTGTCCTTATTGTTGTTGGGACAGGGATATTGATTGAAAAAGTATTTGAAGGATTTTATGTTGATCATGTCCATGAGAGAATGGAGAAAGAAACAAAGTACATTGCTTCTGTCGTTGAGGCGGAAGGAATTGATCATGTTTTAAAGAATCCAAATGTATTTTCGAAAATAGAAGAGCATTTCGATTTATACGTAACGTTTCTAGATGAACAAAAACAAGCTCAATATAATACTGTAAAAGAGCAGACGGTTCTGCAGAAAGAAGGGATAGAAGAACTTCTTCTTGAAGCAAGAAAACAACCTCATACAGTTGTGCTGAAGGAGACAAATGATAAATACCCTTACCATTATGCGACGTTTATTCAAGATACACAGGGGAAGAAAGGGTATCTTATTATTAACGCTTCTATGGAATCTTTGAAAAATGTACATCCGAAAATGTGGGGCTTGTTAATTGTTGGCTTTATTAGTTCTTGTCTCGTTGTTATATTTCTTGGTATGAAAATTACAGCACATTATATTCGGCCGATTGAGTCTGTTACAAAAGTTGCGATTGAATTAGCGAAAGGGAATTATAAAGCGCGTGCTTATGAAAATCATTCAGACGAGACGGGAATGCTCAGTAAAGCAATGAACGTTTTAGCACGCAATTTACAAGAGATGACATTAGAACAAGAAATGCAGCAAGATCGGTTGCATACACTTATTGAAAATATGGGAAGCGGTATGATTTTAATTGATAGCCGTGGTTATATTAGCCTTGTAAACCGCTCTTATAAAGAGATTTTCCATGTAACAGATGAAGAGTATTTGCAATGTTTATATTATCAGGCATTTATACATAAAGAAATTGTTGAACTCGTAGAAGAGATTTTTATGACAGAGGTTAAAGTACGCAAACAAATGTTATTGCCTCTTGAAATTGAAAGAAAACATTTTGAAGTGTACGGTGCCCCTATTATTGGAACGAACCATGAGTGGAAAGGAATTATCCTTGTTTTCCATGATATTACGGAACTGAAGAAGCTTGAGCAAATGCGTAAAGATTTCTTAGCAAATGTTTCGCATGAATTGAAAACGCCAATTACTTCTATTAAAGGATTTTCAGAAACATTACTTGATGGAGCGATGGAAAACCAGCAGTTTCGTGAGCACTTCTTACATATTATTTTGAAAGAAAGCGACCGAATGCAAGCATTAATTGAAGACTTACTTGATTTATCGAAAATTGAGCAACAAGGGTTTCAATTAAATATAGGTGTTGTCGACTTAAAAGAGCTACTAGAAGAAGTCGGGATGATATTAAATAAGAAAACTGCCGATAAAGACATTTGTTTGCATGTTGATGTAAATGAATATGTTTCTGTCATAGGAGATGCGGTGCGGTTAAAACAAGTTTTTATTAATTTAATGAATAACGCAATTTTATATACACCAGCTGGGGGAACAGTTTCTGTTACGGCTTCTCAAGATAGCCAAAACGTATATATAAAAGTGTCCGATACAGGAATTGGAATCGAAAAAGAGGAGATTCCTCGTATTTTTGAACGTTTTTACCGTGTTGATAAAGCGCGCAGTCGTAATACGGGTGGTACAGGACTTGGATTATCGATTGTGAAACATTTAGTTGAAGCGCATCATGGGATGATTACTGTAGAAAGTAAGATTGGGGTTGGAACGACATTTACTGTTACTCTTCAAAAGTATATGAAATAGATATTTACATTATATTAACAATAGCTTCATTTTGTATTAATAAAGCTCTGTTACTATAATAGATGAAAACCCCTTCATCCAAGGAGTAATTTGGGACGAGAATAAGGAAGCTTATTCTCGTCACTTCCCTTTTGTAACGTAAAATTATTCCCACTTATTATGTTGAATATAGTTATAAAGAAAGCTGTTGTTTTTCTTCTCTCTTCCAGTCGTGGTAATATAGAGAGAAGAAGAGGAACGGTTTTTTTCTATTGTATGGAGAAATCGTTTACATTTTTTACGGGGAGGTTGTTCCATTTGGAAAAGAAAGTTGTTTTAGTTGATGGAAATAATATTGCGTATCGCGCTTTCTTTGCGTTGCCGCTTTTAAATAACGATAAAGGGATACATACAAATGCCATTTATGGTTTTACGATGATGCTTATGAGAATTTTAGAAGAGGAAAAACCAACACATATGCTTGTTGCGTTTGATGCGGGGAAAACAACGTTTCGTCATAAAACATTTAGCGAATATAAAGGCGGTCGCCAAAAAACGCCGCCCGAGTTATCAGAGCAGTTTCCCTTCATTCGTGAATTGTTAGATGCATTTCATGTGCCGCGCTATGAATTAGAGAACTACGAAGCGGATGACATTATGGGAACATTGGCAACAGAAGCGAGTGAACAAGGTATTGAAGTAAAAGTGATTTCAGGAGATAAAGATTTGCTTCAACTTGTTTCAGACAATACGCGCGTTTGTATTCCACGTAAAGGAATTACGGAAGTAGATGAGTATACGAAAGAAACGTTATTTGAAAAATACAGCTTATCACCAAAACAAATTATTGATATGAAAGGACTAATGGGAGATCAATCAGATAATATCCCGGGTGTCCCTGGTGTTGGTGAGAAGACAGCTATTAAATTGTTAACACAATTTGAAACAGTAGAGGCTGTATATGAAAACTTAGACAAAGTGAGCGGTAAGAAATTAAAAGAGAAGCTGGAAGAGAATAAAGAGCAAGCGCTGATGAGTAAAGAATTAGCAACAATTATTACCGATGCACCAGTTACAATTCATGTGGAAGATATTGCTTATAACGGATATGAAAATAGTGATGTAATCCCGATGTTTGAGAACTTAGGGTTCCATTCTCTCTTAACGAAGTTAGGCGCACCGGTTGCCGAAACACCTGCAGCTGATTTGGATGATATTTCATTTGAAATTGTAGAAGAAGTAACGGAGGAAATGTTGCAGCAGGATAGCGCAATCATTGTAGAAGTGCAAGAAGATAATTATCACGAAGCGGATATTCAAGGGTTTGGTATTCAGAACGAAAATGGATGTTACTTTGTGCCGGCTGATATTGCTTTATCATCACAAGCTTTTACAGACTGGTTAGCGAATCCAGAAATGAAGAAGTATACATTTGACGCAAAGCGTGCAATTGTTTCGTTAAAATGGAAAGGCTATGAAATTAAGGGGATCGACTTTGATTTATTAATTGCAGCATATTTACTTGATCCAGCAGAAACAGATAAAGATTTCCGCGCTGTTGCGAAAATGAAGGATATGCATGCTGTGCAGTCAGATGAAGAAGTGTACGGAAAAGGTGCAAAACGCGCTGTACCAGAGCAGGAAGTTGTCGCAGAACACGTAGCGCGAAAAGTACATGTGTTATATGACGTACAGCAATCGTTTGCTGAAGAGCTAAAAAATAATGAGCAGTACGAATTATTTACTGAACTGGAAATGCCGCTTTGCCGCGTATTAGCTGATATGGAATGTAAGGGCGTTGCAGTTGATACGAATCGTCTCCGCGCTATGGGGGATGAACTGGCTACGCAGCTTAAGAAAATGGAAGAAGAAATTTATGAGCTGGCAGGAACAGAATTCAATATTAATTCACCGAAGCAGCTTGGTGTTATCTTATTTGAAACGTTAAACTTACCGGTTATCAAGAAGACAAAAACAGGCTATTCTACATCGGCTGATGTGTTAGAAAAATTAATGGAGCATCATGAAATTATCCCGAAAATTTTACATTATCGTCAGTTAGGAAAATTAAATTCCACGTACATCGAAGGTTTGTTAAAAGTGGTGTATACAGATTCGTCTAAAATCCATACGCGCTTTAACCAAGTGTTAACACAAACTGGGCGTTTAAGCTCAACGGAACCTAACTTACAAAACATTCCGATTCGTTTAGAGGAAGGAAGAAAAATACGTCAAGCGTTTATTCCGTCAGAAACAGATTGGGTGATGTTTGCGGCGGATTATTCTCAAATCGAATTACGTGTATTAGCTCATATTTCTAAAGATCACGGTTTAATTGAAGCGTTCCAACACGATATGGATATTCACACAAAAACAGCGATGGATGTGTTTGGCGTTGAAAAGGAAGATGTAACCTCTAATATGAGACGTCAAGCGAAAGCGGTAAACTTCGGGATTGTATACGGAATTAGTGACTATGGTTTATCGCAAAACCTAGGTATTACACGAAAAGCAGCAGCTGAGTTCATTCAAAAGTATTTAGAAAGTTTTCCGGGAGTTAAAGAGTACATGAGTGATATTGTGCAAGATGCGAAACAAAAAGGCTATGTATCGACATTGCTAAATCGCCGTCGTTATATCCCGGAAATTACGAGTCGTAATTTTAATGTGCGTGGCTTTGCAGAGCGGACTGCAATGAATACACCTATTCAAGGAAGTGCCGCTGATATTATTAAAAAAGCGATGATTATTATGGCGGATCGATTAGAAGAAGAAGGATTACAAGCACGTCTTCTTCTGCAAGTGCACGATGAACTTATTTTTGAAGTGCCGCAAGAAGAGGTAGAGAAGTTAGAGAAACTTGTACCTGAAGTTATGGAGCATGCGATTGAGCTTACCGTTCCATTGAAGGTTGATTATTCATACGGTCCAACATGGTATGACGCAAAGTAAGGAAGTGATAGTATGCCAGAATTACCAGAGGTTGAAAATGTCAGGCGAACGCTAGAACAGCTCGTTAACGGAAAGACGATTGAAGAAGTGATTGTAACATATCCGAAATTGGTGAAAGAACCAGATGACGCCGAACTTTTCAAAGAGATGCTGCGCGGCGAAACGATTGAAGAGGTCAGACGCCGCGGCAAGTTTCTTCTTATATATGTAACCCGTTATGTCATTGTGTCTCATTTGCGAATGGAAGGGAAGTATATGCTTAGCGATAGTGATGATCCAGTTGATAAGCATACACATGTCCGCTTTCGTTTTACAGATGAAACGGAACTTCGTTACAAAGATGTACGGAAATTCGGTACGATGCACCTATTCAAAAAGGGTACGGAGTTTACAGCTATGCCGCTTGCTGATTTAGGGCCTGAGCCTTTTTCAACTGAGTTAACACCAGCGTATTTACAAGAAAAATTGCAAAAAACGGCTCGGAAAGTAAAAGTTGCTTTGCTCGATCAACGTATTTTAGTCGGCCTCGGTAATATATATGTAGACGAAGTGTTATTTCGTTCGCGTATTCATCCAGAGCGAGAAGCGTCTTCTTTAACAGATAAAGAATTTGAAACGTTGTATGAAGAAATTGTGGCTACGTTAACTGAAGCAGTAGAGCGCGGTGGAAGTACGATTCGTACGTATGTGAATTCACAAGGAAAGATCGGTTCATTTCAAGAGCGTCTTTACGTATATGGGAGAAAAGGTGAGCCGTGTGTAACATGCGGCACTTTACTGGAAAAAACAGTTGTTGGCGGACGTGGTACACATTATTGTCCGGCTTGCCAGCCGAAAAGTTAAACAACTGAAGCAGTTGTAAAAAATATTTACTTACGGCAGCATCATTATATTTTTCACAATAACATCGGATAGGCTTCTGTCATATATATAAGCAAAGCTATGTATAGGGAAGGAGCTTATCGATGTATCATTATTTCTCTCTTATTTTATTAGCTTTTACGTTAAGTTTAGATAGCTGTAGTGTAGGGCTCACGTACGGGCTTCGGAATGTTCGGATTCCACTGAAGTCAATTATCGTAATTGGGATTTGTTCAGCTGTTGTGATGATACTCTCAATGGGAATCGGACATATGATTGCTCAAATTTTTTCACCGGTGCTAGCGAAAAGAATTGGCGGATTCGTTCTTGTCGTAATCGGTGCGTGGGTGTTGTATCAATTTTTTCAAAGTGATAAAAAAGAGGATGCGTTGCAAGAAGAAAAAGTATGGAACTTAGAAATTGCGTCTCTTGGTCTTGTCATTCAAATTTTACGAAAACCGACTGTTGCTGATTTTGATAAGTCTGGGGTCATTTCTGGAGTAGAAGCGCTTCTCCTTGGTATGGCACTTTCGTTAGATTCATTTGGAGCTGGGATTGGGGCATCTTTACTTGGATATTCTCCGTTCATGATGGCGGGATTGGTTGCAGTAATGAGCTCGCTATTTTTATTCTGCGGAATGAAAGTAGGGACAATATTATCAAATATGCGATGGTTACAAAAATTCACGTTTTTACCAGGTGTATTACTTATTATTATTGGAATTTGGAAAATGTAAGAGACGTGAAACAATTGTTTCACGTCTCTTATTATAAGGGGGATTATGATGACAGTTGTAATTGGATTAACAGGCGGCATTGCCAGTGGGAAAAGTACAGTATCAAAAATGTTTCAAGGTTTTCACATCCAAGTCATTGATGCAGATATTATTGCAAGAGAAGTTGTGGAGCCTGGTAAGGAAGCGTATAACGAAATTGTAAAAGCGTTCGGAAAAGAAGTGCTTGAGGAAAACGGGGAGTTAAATCGCCCGAAACTTGGCAGCATTGTATTCCATAATGAAGAAAAACGCTTGCTGTTAAATAATATTGTGCACCCAGCTGTACGAAAGGAAATGAATGCGCAAAAGGATAGATACATAAGAGAAAATACGCAAGCGGTTGTGCTCGATATTCCGCTTTTATTTGAGAGTAAATTAACAAGTCTTGTCGATCAAATTTTACTTGTTTATGTGGACAATGAAACGCAGATTACAAGGTTGATGGAACGTAATCTTTTTACAGAAGAAGAGGCGAAAGCACGAATTGCTTCGCAAATGCCATTGCAAGAGAAAATAGCATTAGCAGATAAAGTGATTAATAATAATGGCACAATCGAAGAAACGAAAGCACAATTAAGCAACATTTTAAAGGAATGGAACATTATTAAATAAAAAAATTGAAAAATGATGAAATTGTTTAGTGACATATCCGCTTTTTGTGTTATACTATTATTGGGATTTGAGAGAAATAGTATAACGCAATCAAGGGGGATAACATATTATGATTCGTGTGGCAATTAATGGATTTGGACGTATTGGGAGAATGGTGTTTCGTCAGGCAGTAAAAGAAAGCGCATTCGAAATTGTAGCGATTAATGCGAGCTATCCATCTGAAACGTTAGCACATTTAATTAAATATGACACAGTTCACGGTAAATTCGATGGTACAGTAGAAGCGTTTGAAGATCATTTATTAGTAGATGGTAAAATGATTCGCCTTTTAAACAACCGCGATCCAAAAGAATTGCCTTGGAAAGAATTAGAAGTAGACGTTGTAATTGAAGCGACGGGTAAATTTAATTCTAAAGAAAAAGCAAGTCTTCACGTAGAAGCTGGTGCGAAAAACGTTATTTTAACTGCACCAGGAAAAGATGAAGATGTAACAATTGTTGTTGGTGTGAACGACGAACAACTTGATATTACAAAACATATCGTTATTTCAAATGCATCTTGCACAACAAACTGTTTAGCGCCTGTTGTAAAGGTGTTAGATGAGCAGTTTGGAATTGAAAACGGTTTAATGACAACAGTTCATGCATACACAAATGACCAAAAAAATATTGATAATCCACATAAAGATTTACGCAGAGCGCGCGCATGCGGCCAGTCTATCATTCCAACGACGACAGGTGCTGCGAAAGCGTTAGCGAAAGTTCTTCCACATTTAAATGGGAAACTTCATGGCATGGCACTTCGCGTTCCGACACCAAATGTATCTCTTGTTGACTTAGTTGTAGATGTAAAACGCGACGTAACAGTGGAAGAGATTAATGAAGCATTTATGAATGTTGCTAGCGGTGCATTAAAAGGAATTGTCGCATTTAGCGATGAACCGCTTGTTTCTATAGACTTTAACACAAATACGCATTCTGCAATCATTGATGGTTTATCTACAATGGTAATGGGCGAGCGAAAAGTAAAAGTACTTGCTTGGTACGATAACGAATGGGGTTATTCTCGTCGTGTTGTAGACCTTGTAAAGCTTGTTGTAGATCAATTCGCGAAACAAGAAAACGTACAACATATTTAATAGATGAGAAAAGGGCAGGCGTTAGCCTGTCCTTTTTTGTAATAGAAAAATATTACATATTTTTTCTGTGTAAATCACCTAGAACAGCTATGATTACTGTGGTTTTGAGTCTTTTCTCTTTTTGGAGGAAAATAAAAGAAAAAGTATCATCTGAAAAAATAAAAAACTGATGTTGCAAAATGAAAATAAACAAAGTATACTAACATTCGTAAACTTAAGAGCTGAGGTACGTAGTCACTACTTAAAGGGTTAGGACCTCTCTGGACTAACTTTCCCCCGTGGTAGTGGAGCAAACCAAATTGCAAATTAGTTTTCAATTCGAACAGTTAAATTAAATCAATGAGGGGGAACTGTAGAATGGATACTATGGATACTATGGGTCGTCACGTAATTGCGGAACTTTGGGATTGCGATTTCGACAAGCTTAATGATATGCCTTATATTGAAAGGTTATTTGTGGATGCAGCACTTCGAGCAGGCGCTGAAGTACGTGAGGTTGCTTTCCACAAATTTGCACCACAAGGTGTAAGTGGAGTTGTAATTATTTCTGAGTCTCACTTAACAATTCACAGCTTTCCGGAGCATGGTTATGCAAGTATTGATGTTTATACTTGTGGGGATCGCATTGATCCAAATGTTGCTGCGGAGTACATCGCTGAAGGTTTAGGAGCAAAAACGAGAGAAAGTATTGAACTTCCTCGCGGTACAGGTAGCTTCGAAATTAAGCAAAGAGAAACAAAAGCTCTTTAAAAAAGAAGATAATTGATTTAAAATGTAAAGAGGTGTATAATGCACCTCTTTTTAGTTTATATTGTGTTATCACCTATCTATATAAATACAACTTGAAACAACGACGTAAAAAACCCTTTCTTTTTAGATGGACGAGAGCATCTGGCTATGCATAGAAGCGGCCTTTGCCTTCTTCTGCCACATGCCAGGTTTTAAACAAAAGGAGCAGGCCAGTAGCGGGCATGTTGTATTCTGCATAGCAGTAATCTCTGTGTTGAAAAATCAAGTTGGATTTATATATTATAATAAGAAGAAATTTGTTTATACATAAGTGCATGTAATTGAGTGTTTATAATATTGAAGAGAAAATTATTGTTTAAAATGTTTTAGTTTTGTTAAGATAAAATTAAATTGTAAAGGAGTGAATGGATTGCGTTGTCCATCCTGTTTTCACAATGGTACGAAAGTATTGGATTCACGTCCAGTTGACGAAGGACGATCAATTCGCAGAAGAAGAGAGTGCGAAAGTTGTTTCAGTCGCTTTACCACATTTGAACGTGTCGAAGAGCCACCGCTCATTGTTGTAAAGAAAGAAGGGACGCGAGAAGAATTTAACAAAGAGAAAATTTTGCGTGGTTTAATTAAAGCGTGTGAAAAGCGACCTGTAACGTTAAAACAATTAGAAGAAATCACACAACATGTAGAACGGGAATTACGTAACTTAGGAATGTCAGAAGTACAAAGCGATATGATTGGTGAAATGGTCATGGAAGCGCTTCGTGATATTGATGATGTTGCATATGTACGTTTTGCATCTGTTTACCGACAATTTAAAGATTTGAACGTATTTATTGAAGAGTTGAAAGATATTCTTCAAAAAGAACGAAAATAAAAGAGCTAGAAGCGTAAGCTATTAGCTCTTTTTTCACTCATAATAAGAATGGATGACAGAAAGGATTTGCAAGGATGGAAAGACAGTCATGGATGGAACTGTTGCCAATTGACCGTTATAAAGTAAGTGCAAGAGGGCTGCTCAGCAACTATGATCGTAAAGTGCTGACAATGTTATATCAGCCACTTATTGGCAGTAAAGCTTTTAGTCTATATATGACATTATGGGGCGAGTTAGAGCAGGACCGTTTATTTGGAAGAGAAAATACACACCATTCTATTATGGTAACAATGCAAATGCAGCTCCCAGAGATTTATGAAGAACGTCTAAAGCTAGAGGCGATTGGACTTTTAAATGTGTATGTGAAAAGAGAAAAAGATATTCGCATGTTTATTTATGAGTTACAGCCACCACTTATGCCAAAGCAATTTTTTGATGATATTGTATTAAGTATTTTCTTATATAACCGCTTAAGTAAGTCGAAATATAATCAAGTGAAGCAATATTTCTTAGAAGAAGAATTTGACTTTTCTTCATATGAAAATGCAACACGATCTTTTAATGATGTGTTTGGTTCTTTTAATCCAGGACAAGTTGAGCATGCCAAGGAAGAACTTATTATACCAAATGCAACTGTGATGCCGAGCAGGGCGGAGGGGAATGCGCCTCAAATTTGGAATGATTTCTTTGATTTTTCTTTATTTGTAGAAGGATTATCAGCGCTTGTGCCGCGTAAAGCAATCACGGATCAGATGCGTGAATGTGTGATTATATTAGCTTACGTATACGGCATTGATCCGTTATCCATGCAAAATATTGTTCTTGGTGCTGTTACGGAGCATAATACAATTGATATGGAACGATTGCGAAAAGGTGCACGTGATTGGTACCAATTTGAGAATGGACAGGCACTTCCTAAGTTTAGTGAGCGGACGCAGCCATTGCATGCGCGGACGATGAAGGAGAAAGAACCGACAACACAAGAAGAGATGCTGATTAAACAGTTAGAGGAAATTTCACCAAGAGAGTTATTAAAAGAAATTTCAGGCGGGGCTGAGCCGACGAAGGCTGATTTGCAAATTATTGAAGATGTGATGTTGAATCAGAAGTTAACACCAGGTGTTGTCAATGTCCTTATTTATTATGTCATGCTTCGTTCGGATATGAAGTTAGCGAAATCGTATGTAGAGAAAATTGCCGGACACTGGGCCCGTAAAAAAATTACAACCGTAACGGAAGCGATGGGGCTTGCGAAAGAGGAAAATCGTCAATATCAAGAATGGGCAGAAACAAAGAAAAAAGGAAAGACAACGAAGAAAACGGTTCGTAAAGAACTTGTACCAGACTGGTTAAAGGAACAAACAGAAGATAGCGAGCCATCACATCGTAGTGAAGAGCAGGGAAAACTAGAAGAAGAGCGTAAAAAGTTAGAGGAAGAGCTGAAAAAATATAAGAGAAACTAACAAAGACGAGCTCCTTTTGAGGTGAAGAAATGGAACCAATTCAAAATACATTTGCGAAGTTAATGCAAAATGAAAATTTTAAGAATAGATATGAAGTATTAAAAGAAGAAGTAATGGCGCATCCGCGTGTGAAAGCATTTATAGAAGAACATCAAGGTGAAGTAACAACATCGATGCTTGAACGCAGTCTTGTGAAGCTATATGAGTACATTGGGCAAAGTGTTGGATGTAAAGATTGCCCAAACTTAGAATCATGTAAAAATATGATTCAAGGATACGAACCGAAGCTTATTATTCAAGGAAAGATGATTGATATTCAATACGATCGCTGCGTGAGAAAAGTGGCTTACGATGAGCGGAAAAAGCAGGAAAAACTTATTCAAAGCATTTATATGCCAAAAGATATTTTGCAGGCTTCTATGGCTTCTCTTGATTTGTCAGATAGAGAGAGGTTTGAAGCAATTCGAGCTGCAAATGAATTTTTAAGTGAATACGAACAAGGAAAAAAAGTGCAAGCATTATATTTTTATGGACCGTTTGGTGTTGGGAAAACATTTGTTTTAGGGGCGATTGCAAATGAACTAGCAGAGCGTAAGGTCAGCTCCATGATCGTATATTTGCCGGAATTTTTACGAGAAATTAAAAGCTCATTGCAAAATAATACGATTAGCGAAAAAATTGATGCGGTCAAACATGTTCCGGTGCTCATGTTAGATGATATTGGAGCGGAAGCGATGTCGAGCTTTGTGCGCGATGATGTACTTGGAGCGATTTTACAGTTCCGCATGCTGGAGAACTTACCGACGTTCTTCACATCTAACTTTGATTTTAAACAACTCGAGCATCATTTAACGTATACACAGCGCGGAGAAGAAGAAGAAATGAAAGCAGCCCGTATTATGGAGCGTATTAAATATTTAGCAAAGCCGATTCCAATTGGCGGGAAAAACCGCCGTCATACGTAAAGAGCAAGCAGTGAGCTTGCTCTTTTTTTTATATAGTTTGTTTTCGTTCAAAAATAAGTTCGAAATATGCAGCGGATCCAGTCCCTGCTGTACTAGGAGCGAAAATTTGTACGAAACGCCAACCTTCTTTTGGTTTGGATGCCATTAGACCTGATTTTAGTTCGATTTTTACAAATTTGTATTCGTACATATGGTATCGCTCCTTTTACAACCTTTTTAGTAAAATTATACAGTAAAAATAGCTTATGAATATAAAAAATTCATATTAGCTTGTATCATTTTTTGTACATCTCCCTAATATATATGGAAATAGCAAGAATTATAAAAGGGGGGGTACAATTGATTGAAATCTGCTTCGAAGAAAAAAATGATGCTATTGTTATATATAAAGAACTAAAAAAAAGGACAGATCATATATATGAAGAAATAAGCATCTACTTGTACGAACAAATGGTAATTATTCATATACCGATACAAGAGTCGCGATATATTGATAAAGTAGTTATTCCTGTATTTATGCAACATATTATCAACACAAAACAAGATGAATGGATTAGCGCAATTTTAAAAGATAAATTTTATTTTAAAGAGCGAGAAGAACGAACCCAAATTTTACATATGGCGCATTCTATATTAAAAGGAAAACGAAAAGGATTAATAGATGCACCTTCAAAGGAAAGTGGGAGAGCATTGGTGCAATCTTCTTTGCAAGGCTGGATGCATGATACGATGTCTTTTTCGTTTGGCGCATATATTCGTTTTCGCTTGAGAAAATACAATGAATTTTTATATCGAACGGCAGAGTTGGCGATCGATGAATATAAGTTAGAACAAGAGTATCAAATGTTCGTAGAAACACTTCGCCAACAAGTAAGCAGCCGAAAATCACGTTTATCTTGTTTGCATCTCGTGTTTAATGATAGTTGTATCTTTTATGATGAAAAGTGGCAACGTTTAAAACAAGAAAAACTTGTTCAGTATATAGAAGAAGAATTGCTCTCTCAAAAAGATGTATACATTGATCCGAATGTTATGGCACCGCTTCTGTCGATCGCGCCTAAAAAAATTCATCTGTATGCGAAAGAACAAGATCATAATATGATTGTAACGATTCAAAACGTCTTTCAAGAGAGAGTGCAGTTATATACGCTTCATGAATTTGAAAAGAATGTGAAAAAATTTAAAAATAAAGGGAACGCCCTTGATTTTCTAAATTTTTGAGCATATAATTACGTACATAAACGAAAATACATCGAAATGTTACGATGAGGACATGAGTAGTTATCTACGATTCCCAGAGAGAGAAGCCTTGGGCTGTGAGCTTCTTAATACGAGATTATTACTTACCACCTCTGAACTTCAGCAGTGAACGAATGTCTAGTAATTGCTGACGGCAAGTGCCGTTATCATGAACTTGAGCAGTTAACGATATGTTAGCTGGAACAAGGGTGGAACCACGAATTCAACACTCGTCCCTTTTTATAGGGATGGGTGTTTTTTATTTTGATTATAAAAAAGGAGTGACTAAAGATGGCAGATGTAGTAAAAATTACATTTCCAGACGGAGCTGTGAAGGAGTTTCCAAAAGGAACAACAACAGAAGACATTGCTGCTTCTATTAGCCCTGGCTTAAAGAAAAAAGCGATTGCAGGGAAATTAAATGAGGAAATGATAGACTTACTTACACCGATTGAGCAAGATGGTGCAATCTCTATCCTTACATTAGATTCTGAAGATGGGCTATACATTTTACGCCACTCAACAGCTCACTTATTAGCGCAAGCACTAAAGCGCCTATATAAAGATGTGAAGCTTGGAATTGGTCCTGTAATTGAAAACGGCTTCTACTATGATATCGATATGGAAGAAGCAATTACAGTTGAAGATTTTCCGAAAATCGAAAAAGAAATGCAAAAGATTGTGAACGAGAACTTAGAAATCGTTCGTCATGAAGTACCACGTGCGGAAGCACTTCGTCGTTACGAAGAAATTGGCGATGAACTAAAATTAGAACTTATTAACGATCTTCCAGAAGATGCGGTTATTTCAATTTATGAACAAGGCGAATTCTTTGACCTTTGTCGCGGTATTCACCTTCCATCTACAGGTAAAATTAAAGTATTTAAACTGTTAAGCGTTGCTGGTGCTTACTGGCGCGGCGATAGCGACAATAAAATGTTGCAACGTATTTACGGTACTGCATTCGTGAAAAAAGCAGAATTAGATGAGCATTTACGTATGCTTGAAGAAGCGAAAGAGCGTGACCACCGTAAATTAGGTAAAGAGTTAAAACTATTCACAAATAGTCAAAAAGTAGGGCAAGGCTTACCACTTTGGTTACCAAAAGGTGCAACAATCCGCCGTATTATTGAGCGTTACATTGTTGATAAAGAAGTAAGCTTAGGATACGACCACGTATATACTCCAGTATTAGGAAGCCGAGAGCTTTATGAAACTTCTGGTCACTGGAATCACTACCGCGATGGCATGTTCCCATCAATGGAAATGGATAATGAGGAATTAGTACTTCGTCCGATGAACTGTCCTCACCATATGATGGTGTACAGAAACGATATCCACAGCTATCGTGAATTACCAATCCGTATTGCGGAGCTTGGAACAATGCACCGTTATGAAATGTCTGGTGCGCTATCTGGATTACAACGTGTACGCGGAATGACTTTAAATGATGCGCACATTTTCGTTCGTCCAGACCAAATTAAGGAAGAATTCAAACGCGTTGTAAACTTAACTTTAGAAGTATACAAAGACTTCGATTTAGAAGATTATTCATTCCGTTTATCTTATCGTGATCCAGAAGATACTGAAAAGTATTTTGATGACGATGAAATGTGGGAAAAAGCACAATCAATGTTAAAAGAAGCTATGGATGAAATGGGTCTTGATTACTATGAAGCAGAAGGTGAAGCGGCATTCTACGGTCCAAAACTTGACGTGCAAGTTCGTACTGCGCTTGGTAAAGACGAAACACTTTCAACTATACAATTAGACTTCTTACTTCCAGAACGCTTTGAGTTAACTTACATCGGTGAAGATGGTAAGCAACATCGTCCGGTTGTTATTCACCGCGGTGTAGTATCAACTATGGAACGCTTTGTTGCCTTCTTAATAGAAGAGTACAAAGGTGCATTCCCAACTTGGTTAGCACCAGTTCAAGTACAAGTAATTCCAGTTTCTCCGCAAGTACATTTAGACTATGCGAAGAAAGTACAAGAAGAATTACAACGTGCTGGCATTCGTGTTGAAGTGGATACTCGTGACGAGAAAATTGGTTACAAAATCCGTGAGGCGCAAATGCAAAAAATTCCATATATGCTTGTAGTAGGTGACAATGAAGTTGCTGAAACTGGTGTAAACGTTCGTAAATATGGTGAACAAAAATCAGAAACAATTTCATTAGATGCTTTCGTTGACTTAATTAAAGTTGAAGGAAAACGATAAGAAAAAGTCGCGGCTTGTCCGCGGCTTTTTTTGTGCGTTTCCATTTGGCAATAAGAACCAAAGGCTGCTTTGTATAAAAAACTATTGCATGTATTCATTTTGTTTGTTACAATATTTTTTGTTGTTACTTAAGAAGTAGAGCTTCTTGACAGGCATTATGTCCTATGGTAAAATCATCAAGGATAATAGAATACGGATTTGTGGAACAAGTAGAAGCACCCGCTTCTCACCTGATTGACGCGAAAGCAGTTGGCAGGTAAGTATTTCTTATTAGAGATATTATAAGTGTGGGTGTTGTATGCCCGCACTTTTTTATTTGGGTTCTTCCTTCCCAAGACGTATTCCCATAAAACCTTGGAGGTGGCTTACTATTAGCAAGGACATGATGATTAACGAGCAAATTCGTGCACGTGAAGTACGTTTAGTTGGTGCAAATGGTGATCAACTTGGAATTAAGTCTCGTCAAGAAGCATTAGATATGGCTGCAAACGTAAATCTTGATTTAGTATTAGTTGCTCCAAATGCGAAACCACCAGTATGCCGTATTATGGACTACGGAAAATTCCGCTTTGAGCAACAAAAGAAAGAAAAAGAGCAGCGTAAAAATCAAAAAATCATTAGTATGAAAGAAGTTCGTTTAAGTCCAACAATTGATGAACATGACTTTAACACAAAACTTCGTAATGCTATTAAATTCTTGGAGAAAGGCGACAAAGTTAAAGCGTCTATTCGCTTTAAAGGTCGTGCCATTACTCATAAAGAAATCGGTCAACGTGTTTTAGATCGCTTCTCTGAAGCTTGTGCTGAAGTTAGTACAATTGAATCTAAGCCAAAAATGGAAGGACGCAGTATGTTCTTAGTTTTAGCACCGAAAAATGATAAGTAATTAATAGAGGAGGAAATCACTATGCCTAAACAGAAAACTCACCGCGGCGCTGCAAAGCGTTTCAAAAAAACAGGATCTGGTAAACTAAAGCGTTCTCACGCTTACACAAGCCACTTATTCGCTAACAAATCTACAAAAGCTAAACGTAAATTACGTAAAGCTGGTGTAGTAAGCGCTGGTGACTTCAAACGTATTCGTCAAATGCTTGACAACATGTAATTCATATTTTGTTCAGATAGATATCTAGGAGGGAAATAATATGCCAAGAGTAAAAGGTGGTACGGTTACTCGTAAACGTCGTAAAAAAATTATTAAATTAGCAAAAGGTTACTACGGTTCTAAACATACATTATACAAAGTTGCTAACCAACAAGTAATGAAATCTTTAATGTATGCTTTCCGTGACCGTCGTCAAAAGAAACGTGACTTCCGTAAATTATGGATCACTCGTATTAACGCAGCTGCTCGTATGAACGGTCTTTCTTACAGCCGTTTAATGAACGGTCTTAAGCTTGCTGGTATCGAAGTAAACCGCAAAATGCTTGCTGACCTAGCTGTTCACGATGCAAAAGCTTTCGCTGAATTAGCAACAGCTGCTAAAACTGCATTAAACAACTAATTGTTGATAAATCCTTAGGACATTGCTCCTAAGGATTTTTTTATTGAATCGCGTCACCTTCATAAAATGAACGATACAATTGCTGAAATGGAAGAAGGAAAGATTAATGGCCGTGTTTGAGCATAAAAATTTCAATAATATAAAAGAATAAACATAAAAAGTCGGAGAGGTTCTCTGGCTTTTTATGTTTATTTATATACAAGGAAATTTAAAATACGACATCTGTTTTGGAGAGGCGAGAGCATCTGGCCGCGTGCGAGGTTTCAAACAAAGGAAGACAGTAAGTACGGGTCATGTTGTACTTTGTATAGCAACGATTTATCCAGCATTAACGGGCGGTAAGACCCCCACCTCAATATTCAGAGAGAAGCAAAGAAGATAGGTGGGGGGATAACTGCCCGTAAAAGCCCGATTGGTTCAACTAACCGTCAGTGGGGGATGAAGAAAACCCCCACTGACGGAAGTTTCACTTTATACGTCGGAAAATAAAAATAGATATGAAATATGCTGCGAAAAGGGTGCTTGACTTTAGATAATCTTGTCTTTTCACACGAAACTGACACTGTTATAATGTAAGAATATAACGTGGTTATTTGTTTATATTTACCATTAGAATGGAGCGATATCGAGTGAGTGTATTCGATATTGAAGGAGGAGTATGTTTTGGATCTACTACAACTATTTAAATTACAAAAAGAATTAGATGATCGTATTGCGAAAGAACATAATTTAGAACCGAAAAAATTATTAAAAGAAAAAATGCTAGCACTGCTTGTGGAAATTGGCGAACTTGCAAATGAAACACGCTGCTTTAAATATTGGAGTAACAAGCCATCATCTGAGCGTGAAGTTGTACTAGAAGAATACGTAGATGGGTTGCATTTTATTTTATCTATCGGAATCGATTTAGGAATCGATAAAAATTTCTTGTTTTATAAATGTGCACTAACAAATAAAACGCAAGTAGAAATTTTCTTAGATGTATATGCGAAAGCAATTCGTTTTAATGAGCAACCATCTATTACAAATTACATTGAATTGTTTACGAGCTACCTTCGTTTAGGACAAGCGCTTGATTTTGGACAAGAAGAGATTGAGAAAGCATATTTAGATAAAAATGAAGTAAATCATCAACGTCAAACAGAAGGTTATTAATGAAATTTTTTGAATATTCTTCATCGCTCTTGTATAATTGAAGAGATGAAAAAAAGGAGGACATTGTCCAATGACTAAACTAGATGCGACCTTGACGATGTTAAAAGAACTAACAGATGCACGGGGGATTGCAGGAAACGAACGCGAGCCTCGTGAAGTAATGAAGAAATATATCGCACCGTTTGCTGATGAAGTATCAACAGATAACTTAGGAAGCTTAGTTGCGAAAAAAATTGGTGACGGCAATGGTCCAAAAATTATGGTAGCCGGTCATTTAGATGAAGTCGGTTTTATGATTACGCAAATTGATGATAAAGGGTTCTTGCGCTTTCAAACAGTTGGTGGCTGGTGGTCACAAGTTATGTTAGCACAGCGTGTAACAATTGTTACGAGCAAAGGTGATGTAACAGGTGTCATTGGTTCAAAACCACCGCATATTTTACCAGCTGAAGTTCGTAAAAAGCCAGTTGATATTAAAGATATGTTTATTGATATTGGTGCTTCTAGTAAAGAAGAAGCGCTGGAGTGGGGCGTACGCCCAGGAGATCAAGTTGTACCATATTTCGAATTCCAAGTAATGAAAAATGAAAAAATGTTACTTGCGAAAGCATGGGACAACCGCATTGGCTGTGCAATTGCAATCGATGTGTTACAACAATTGAAAGATGAAAAACATCCAAATATTGTATACGGTGTTGGAACTGTACAAGAAGAGGTAGGTCTTCGCGGAGCGAAAACATCCGCACATTATATTCAACCTGATATCGCATTTGCAGTAGATGTTGGAATCGCTGGTGATACACCAGGAGTAAGCGACAAAGAAGCGCAAGGAAAAATGGGTGATGGCCCACAAATTATTTTATATGATGCATCTATCGTTGGACATAAAGGTCTTCGTGACTTCGTTGTTGGCGTAGCAGATGAATTAAATATTCCATATCAATACGATGCACTTCCTGGCGGCGGAACAGATGCAGGAGCAATTCATATTGCTGTAGACGGTATTCCAGCAATGGCAATTACTATTGCAACTCGCTATATTCATTCCCATGCGGCAATGTTACATCGCGATGATTATGAAAACACAGTGAAGTTAATTGTAGAAGTTGTGAAACGTCTTGATACTGAGGCTGTACATAACATTACATTTGATTAATACAAAAAAGAGCGAGAGGATAGCCTGTCGCTCTTTTTTATTAAAATGACCCCTTTAATCCAGCTGCTGTAAATGGACCTAAAATAATTAAACGAGCTAGCTGCAAGGCCATATAATGAGGTGTATATGGCATATTTTGTCTTAGCCATGAAATGATCATTCCTAAATGTGCACCTGTTACATAACTAATAAGGATGTCACGCGGTACAACTAACTGATCTTCGTTTGGTTGTGAAATAGAAAGACTAAGAAGCAAATTCGTTTGAATGGCTTTCATCATTCGAGAGGAAAACTTCGGAATCCCGTTCTCGCCAAGCATCACTTGATAAAAGAAAGCATTCTCAGCAATATGATTAAACAAAGAAAGAAAGACAGGATGAGGAGTATCGAGGGTAAGTTGAAACTCACTCTTATTTAATTCTTTCGGTTTGAGAATGTCTGCAAATGTGGTTAGCATTTCTTCGGTGCTTTTGTCTAGAAGGTCATATTTGTCATAATAATGGCTATAAAAAGTTGCACGGTTGACAGTTGCCTTTTCAGCAATATCTTGAACTGTAATGCTATCGAAACCTTTTTCGTGTATTAAAGATATAAGAGCATCACGAATTGCTTGTCTCGTTCGTTTTACGCGTGGATCGTTTGAGTTTTTAATAGACATTTTCACTCTCCTTGCTGAATTTTATTCATTTAACCAACAGATGTTTAGTAAAGTGTCGGTTAAACAACATACATATCCAAATTGTTGGTTGTAGATTCAAAATAATTATTTATAATTATAAACGATATTCCTTTAGAAAACAGCACCACTTGCATGTGGACAAAAACGGTTTTGTCATGCAAAAAGGTGTGATTTTTTTCATTAATGGTTAATATAATTAACAATTAATGAATATAAACAAAAGGGATATGAAATAGTTTAGAAAAAAATTATATGCGATATAAGGAGAGGAAAGCAATGAATCAGTTTGGAAGAATAATAATTATCAATATTATCACGTTAATTGTATTAGTTGGTGGTGGTGTTGGCGGTTATTACTATTACAATCAATCTCAAAATTATTTAAAAACAGAAAATGCAAAAATTGATGGAAAAATAATTCCAATCGCATCACCAGTAGCAGGGAAGTTAACAGAATGGAAAGCTGAAGCAGGTAAGAATTACAATGAAAACGATAAATTAGGTACTGTTTCTATAGTGGGACCAAACGGTGAGCAAACAGTGGATGTAACAATTCCGAAAAATGCAACTGTTGTTCAATCAAATGCAACAACAAATGCTTTTGTTGGAGCAGGTAGTCCAATTGCGTATGCATATGATATGAATGATTTATGGGTAACAGCAAATATTGAAGAAACAGATATTGATAGTGTACACAAAGGTCAAGAAGTAGACGTGTATGTAGATGCATATCCTGATACAACGTTAACAGGAAAAGTAGAACAAGTTGGTTTAACAACAGCGAATACGTTCTCTATGCTACCATCAAGCAATGCAACAGCAAACTATACAAAAGTAACACAAGTTGTACCAGTTAAAGTTTCTTTAGATCATAGCAAATCAGTAAATATTGTTCCTGGAATGAATGTGACAGTTCGTATTCATAAGTAAGGGGGGAAGATAAAATGTCCTCAACTTTAATTGTAGGATATGCATTATTTTGTATTGTCGTCTTCTTCCTTGTAAATCGTCTTTTAAGAAAGAAAAAAACGAACGCGGGAGAAGAAAAAGTCCCAGCCGTAAGTAAGATAGAAGCAAAGCAACCAGAACAAGAAGTTTCAAATGTTGTGGAATTAGAAACACCAAAAAAAGAAGTAGTAGAACAAGAAATACCGAAAATTACAAAAGAAGAACCCAAAAAAGAACCAAAAAAGCAATTGCCAGTAGAAAATGTAAATGTAAAAGCAGTTGTAGCAGTATTAATTCTCGGTATGTTCGTGTCAATTTTAAACCAAACAGTCATTAATGTTGCTTTGCCAGCATTAATGAATGAATTTAACGTATCCACTTCAACGGCACAATGGTTAACAACAGGATTTATGCTTGTAAATGGTATTTTAGTGCCAATTAGTGCGTTTTTAGTTTCACGGTTTACGTATCGTAAACTATTTGTAGCAGCGATGTTGTTCTTTACAGTAGGTTCTATTATTTGTGCTGTATCTGGAAGCTTCACGATGATGATGACAGGACGCGTGACGCAAGCAGTTGGAGCAGGGATTTTAATGCCAGTTGGTATGAATATTTTCATGACTTTATTCCCGCCTCATAAGCGCGGAGCAGCGATGGGGTTACTTGGGGTAGCGATGATTTTAGCACCAGCTATTGGACCAACTATAACAGGTTGGGTTATTCAAAATTACAATTGGAACTTAATTTTCTACGGGATGTTTGTCATTGGTTTATTTGTCACATTCCTATCTGTAAAATTCTTTACACTAGCTCAGCCAGTTTCTAAAACAAAGTTAGACATATTTGGCGTTATTAGTTCAAGTATTGGGCTTGGTAGCTTACTGTATGGATTTAGTGAAGCCGGAAATAAGGGTTGGAGCAGTGCGGAAGTTGTGATTTCACTTATCATTGGTGTAATTGGGATAGCGTTCTTTATTTGGAGAGAGATGACGACGGATAATAAGATGCTTGATTTACAAGTATTTAAATATCCAACGTTTACTTTCACATTATTAATTAACGCAATTGTAACGATGGCACTCTTTGGAGGTATGTTATTACTTCCTGTATATCTGCAAAATATTCGCGGCTTTACGCCAATTGAGTCAGGTTTATTGCTTCTTCCAGGATCATTAATTATGGGGATCATGGGACCAATTGCAGGAAAGTTATTTGATAAATATGGTATTCGTCCATTAGCGATATTTGGATTGGCTCTTACGACATTTGCAACATATGAATTTACTAAGTTAACAATGGATACACCATATAGCGTCATTATGACGGATTATATTATACGTTCATTTGGTATGGCATTCATTATGATGCCAATTATGACAGCGGGTATGAACGCACTGCCAATGAAGTTAATTTCTCACGGTACTGCAACGCAAAATACATCAAGACAAGTAGCAGGTTCAATCGGTACAGCGATCTTAATTACAATTATGACGCAGCAAACAACAAATCACGTCGCAGATTACGGAAATATGCTAACGAAAACAAATCCAATTTTAGTTGATAAGGTACATG
This sequence comes from Bacillus sp. UNC322MFChir4.1, assembly GCF_000746135.1. Lineage (NCBI taxonomy): Bacteria > Bacillati > Bacillota > Bacilli > Caryophanales > Bacillaceae > Bacillus > Bacillus sp. UNC322MFChir4.1. Next base: position 128,728 of record NZ_JQKQ01000014.1, on the reverse strand, counting down.
GAATGGGACAAAACTTAGCAGCGGTTGCTGGATCAGCACAAGCTGGAGATGTGATGAGCACGCAACTATTATTCGGACAAATTTCGAAGCTGTCTGCGATTAACGGTATTAATGACGCATTCTTAATTGCAACAATATTAGCGGGTATTGCTTGGGTATTATCACTATTCTTACCATCAGGTAATAAGCCAAATCGAAAAGCAGGGAATTAATTTCTCTGCTTTTTTCTTTTGGATATTATAAAAAAATATGGATAATTGATAGAAATAAACCGCCATTATGCAATCATAATGGCGGTTCATTCAGTACAAGAAAGAACATGTATTAATTGTGATGTGAAGCAGAATAGCGGGAACGATAGAGTTCGTTTGTTTATATAATAAAGAAGCAAAGAGACCAGTAATAAAGGCGCCCACCATAATTCCAACTGAATACGTATGAGCGATACCGAATAATAAACTCGAAATGATAGCAGCTGGCCAAAATGTGAATTTCTCTCCAAAGAAACGTAAAAGTATGCCTCTGCATATTAGTTCTTCTTTAATAGGTGCAAGTAATCCAACTGTAAGAATTAGTAAGAATTTGTACTGTTCTAACGTAGCAAAATTTAATGCATCTACTTGCTCTTGTACCGAATTAGGGAAAATTTTATCTAGTATAACAAGGTCGATAAAAATACCGATAGCGTAATAAAGGAGTATGTATATATACGTACGAAAAGATTTTAAACATTGAAAATCAATCGCTGGTAATACTAGAGTTTTAAGTGGTTTATACTTTGCGATATATAGCATTAAAAAGAATAGGGCTATGAATTCATAACTAATACTTTCAAGTGACTCAAGTAGAGGAGTATGTGTATTTGGGCGAACATATTTATATAACTCGATAGGGAGTATAGTGAAAACTCCATTAATCATTGGAATAACGAGAATGATCATTAACAGGATTCCAAAAAATTCAAGCCAAGATGTTTTCGTTTGCTGTTCTATTTGTATATGTGTTTGCAAAGTCTTGCTCCTTTCTAGTAGTAGTAGTAATTTGACTTTGTGTATCCCTTGTTTATGTTAAAAACGCGAGCATATTATTCATCATATGAAATAATATAGCAGGAATAATAGAATTTGTTTTTTTATATAATACAGCCATAAATATCCCCGTCATAAAAGCGCTGGCCATAACACCTAAAGAATATGTATGGGCGATTCCGAAGATGAAACTGGATCCAATTGCTGCTATCAAAAATGGAAAACGTTGCTGGAAAAATTGAAGAATGACTCCACGGAAAATAAGTTCTTCAATAATAGGGACGAAAATCGCACCTTCTAAAATTAGTAGAGTTTTATATTGTTTTAAAGTATTTAAGTTTAAAGCTACATCTTGTTCCTGCGTTGCATGAGGAAATATCTTAGAAATTATAAATATATTAATCGTAATACTAAACACAAAGAAAAGAAATAAGTATACATATGTGCGAACTTTCTGGAGTGCTTGGAAATTTAAAGCAGGTAATAACAGTTCTTTCATAGGTTCGTATTTAAAAATAAACAATAATAAAATGAGCAGTTGTAATAAAGCACCTCCGGTTGCTCCAAGTGAGCTATATAGGGCGCTTGTTTTTTTATCAGAAATGCCTTCGCTATAAATCATAAATGGAAGACTTATAAATAAGTCACTTATGATCTTTGCCCCAAAAAAGGCAAATAAAACAGAACCGATGAATTTTCCCCATGATAAGGAATGTTTTTGATCATATGTAAGTTGTATAGAATGTTGCATATATCGAATCCTCTCTATTATTTATATATAAAATTATACATATTTAGATAAAATGTACCATAAGTTAATGTTACATAATAGTTTGAAATTTTGTGATTTTTGTTCTGTTATTGATTAACATATTTGCTCCGCTTTTTCATTGGTAGAAATATGAGCAGAGGATGTTGATTGTTGGACTTGTAATTCACGATCTACCATCTTATCTAATCGCTTGATTGCTTGCAGTGCTTTTTCATAAGAGATTGCTCGGTAGTGATGTGCCCCGCCCGGTTCTTCATCGGCTTCGTCTGCCCATTTAATAATATTTTGGAGAGGTGTTCTCTCAAGTGATTGTTCTAGTAGAAAAGAATCAGTGTGCAGGAGAATGGCAACAGAAATTTCCTTTGCTTGTTTTGGATGTTCTCCTAATCGGATTAGCAATTTATGAGCTCTTTCTGCTCCTTTAATGGCGTGTATATCATTCTTTTTATATAATTCATAGTCCCATTCCCCATCACGATACCATGTATGATGTCCGATATCATGAAGAAAGCCAGCCTTTGTTGCCGCGTCGACTGAGGCGTGATGCTTTTTTGCTAAGTGAAACGCATGATAAGCGACGGCAATCGCATGGACCATTCCAGAACGGTTTACATACTTTTGTGTAATATGGTGTTGGAAAATTTGTTCAAGCGTGATACGGCGCATAAAGCATTCACTCCTTTTGTTCATTGATGTATATGATGAAAACGAATAGATAGCCATAAGTATATTTTGAACATTTTACTTCATCATATTGTGTTAGTAAAGTAATTAGTGATGTAATAGGGAAATTTTTATTCTACTTTTACTTGAATATAACCAGCATCGCCTTGCTCCCAAAAAACGCCGATATAATATACGTATGTTCCAGGTTTACTTGGAAGAGGAATTGTATTGTGAGTTGTATTTCACACTATTAATTTTATTTCGGATAGGAAAAGAGAATCTAGTATTTGCTAGAGAAGACCATGTCGTTAGGGTTGATAGAAGAGATAAAAAACTCATAATATAGAGCGAGGTATCAAAAATCCTACTGGTACAGAAATCATGCCCAACTTTGGAGATATTTTAACAGAATGATCAAGAATTGTATAAATGTCTATTTCACATAGCCATATTTGGTCATATATATATGGTACCCCTATAAAGAAAGGATTTGACTTTATGGCTCTTTTAACTAACTGTGAAACCTGCACTCCTCCTGCGGGTTCAACACCTATTCTCACTCTGAATGTACCTGGTGGGCTTGCTATTGACCTATTAGGAATTCATATTGAAGCTTGTCCAATCTGTGTTACAGTATTCACTGATGGTGGTACACTAACAGCTCAACAACAAGACATTGTAGATAACCTTCTTCAGACTGTTCGTATTTTTAATCCGGATATTAAAAACTTTCAAAAATAAATAAACGAATAAGTGTATAGATATATCAAAAAGCCTTCGGTTTTCTCCTTAAGGCTTTTTGAAGTGAACCCATAAAGTTAGACGGGTTATTTGATTATGCGGCGGTTAAGGTCTGAACTCGGTATTGTTACTTAGTTCAGGCCTTTTAATTTTGCCTTAATTCGTTTGTGATTGTAGTAATCTATATATTTCATTAGTTCTTTCTTAATTGATCTACACTTTCAAATTCCTTCATAATGCGTTGCACTTTTTTAGGTGTGAGTTCTGGCTAGTCGTTTTGGGAATACTCCACGAATTTAACGTAACTAGATATAAAAAAATCGGATTGCTTATAAAAATGCACAAAACCCCCGAATTGTGGACGAAAAAAATTTCCATGATTCGAGGTACAGTTCACACATGCATGCTCCCTCTGTTTTAAACCTCGCCCGTGGCAGAAAAAGGCCCTGACCGCTTCTACGCATAGCCAGAAGCTTTCGTCTCTCGAAAAAGAAGTTTGGTTTTAATTAACTGATTAGTTCGAAAAAAACGTTCTGTTTTGACTAATCAATTAAATAATTATGTTAAAATTAAATTACATTTATTTGGAAATGTTGTGTTTGTTTGGAAAATGAAATAGTTATTCCAAAGAAGAACGGTATAATTAGTTATCTTTCTTTGGTTATTGGAATTATTTGTTTTTTTATCGTTTTTGTAACACCGACAAGAATAGCGAATATCGGAAGTTTAGTTGGAGATTATATAACATTTTTTCTTACGGGAATAGGTATCACACTTTCTATAATCGGGATAGCGAAGAAAACAGAGAAAAATGTAGTTCCTATAATATCTTTAATCCTCTCCTCTTCTTTCTTTATATTTTGGATAATCGCGATTTTCTTATTGGTGACGGGTCAAATTGAATTTGCTCCGTAGCATGCAAATACCTTTAAACTATAGTTCAAAAAGAATAGTAAAATATTTCGCCAAAAAACGCTCAGACTTCTGAGCGTTTGAATTTTTTAACAAATAAGTCGCTGCTATGTAAAATACAACATGCCCCGTACTTGTTTGCTCTTTTTGTTTTAAACCTCGCCCGTGGCAGAAAAAGGCCCTGGCCGCTACTATGCACGGCCAGAAGCTCTCGTCCTCCCCTAAAAAAGGGTTTTTTATATCTGTTTTACCCCTGCTTATTTTTTTACACCTTGCTCTAGCGTCGCTAACATCTCATGCTTTTCACTATCATCAGCATTTTTCCAAATCACTTCGAATAACACACCAAGTCCTGGAAGCATTTTTTCTTCTCCGCTTTGAATCGCATCGACAATTGTTTCTTGTAATTGGTCTTGTGTATTTCCAGCTATGTTTGCTAATACAGCACCGCGTAAATTAAAGTTCATCGCTTTCACCTCTTTTTAGGAATGGAAACTGACGTTAGTTTTTGTTCTTTTTTATGTAAATATGTATGAAAAATAGGCTATAATGAGAAGACAAGAAGAGAGGGAATGCATAGAATGAAAAACATTGATTCAGTACAAAATCCGCGCGTAAAGCAGTGGAAGAAGCTGCAGACGAAAAAAGAGCGCGATAAAAAAGGATTATTTTTTGTAGAAGGATTCCATTTAGTTGAGGAAGCTTTAAAAGCAGGCGTTGTAACAGAGTTAATCGTCTCAGATCAGACGGATCTTCCGAAAGATTGGACGGTTGATGATGTAGAAATGTATATTTTGTCTGAAGCGGTTGTAAAATTGTTATGTGAAACAGAAACGACACAAGGAGTATTTGCGGTTTGTGAGAAACATGAAAAAGAAATTGCTCTTACAAATGGGAAGTTTCTACTATTAGACGGCCTGCAAGACCCAGGGAATTTAGGGACAATCATTCGTACCGCAGATGCAGCTGGACTTGATGCTGTTATCCTTGGAGAAGGATGTGTCGATGTATATAACAGTAAAGTACTACGTTCTACGCAAGGTTCTGTATTCCATTTACCGATTGTAAAAGGAAACTTAGAAGAATGGGTAGACAAGTTAACTGAAAATAACGTTCCTGTATACGGAACAGCACTTGAAAATGGTGTTCCATACGGTGAAGTAGCACCGACAGGAAGTTTTGCATTAATTGTAGGTAACGAAGGAAACGGCGTTCGCCAAGAGCTTCTTGCGAAATGTAAGCAAAACTTATATATTCCGATTTACGGAGGAGCAGAATCATTAAATGTTGCGGTTGCAGCAGGTATTTTAACGTATTATTTGCAAACTCCGGTTGCGAATCGATAAAAAACTTCTTATAATAGGTGGAAGTGAAATAGTTTAAAAAACGATGATAGAGAAGAGTAACTTGCAAAATCGCCATATAGGGAGAGAGTGCCATAGACTGAAAGCATTCTTATGGTAGACGGAAGTGAATTCACCTCTGGAGTTGACGCCAGGACCATGTAAATGTAAAGGCGTTCCGGTTGAAAAAGCCGTTATAACGAATTAAGTGGGCAGACTCGTTCTGTCAATTTAGGGTGGTACCGCGAATTTACCTCGTCCCTTTTTAGGGAGCGAGGTTTTTTTATTTTTATCATTAGGAGGGTTCCAAATGGAAGCACGTTTAAAAGAGCTAAAGCAAAAAGCGTTAGAGCTGATTGAAGAAGCGAAAGAGCTAAAGGGCTTAAACGATGTACGCGTTGCGTATTTAGGAAAAAAAGGTCCGATTACAGAAGTACTGCGCGGCATGGGGAAATTATCTCCAGAAGAGCGCCCGCTTATGGGAGCTTTAGTAAATGAAGTGCGCGAGGCAATTCAAACGCGTTTAGAAGAAAAAGTTAATCATTTAGAAAAAACAGTAATTGAAGCAAAATTAGCATCTGAAACTATTGATGTTACATTACCAGGTCGCCTTGTAGAAACAGGTTGTCACCATCCGTTAACAGCGGTTGTTGAACAGATTGAAGATGTGTTTATCGGTATGGGATATGAAGTTGCAGAAGGAACAGAGGTAGAGAAAGACTACTATAACTTCGAAGCATTAAACTTACCGAAAGATCACCCAGCGCGTGATATGCAAGACACTTTCTACATTACAGAAGAAACATTACTACGTACACATACATCTTCTGTGCAAGCAAGAACAATGGAAAATAATAAAGAAAAAGGCCCAATTAAAATTATTTGCCCTGGTAAAGTGTATCGCCGTGATGATGACGATGCAACGCATTCACATCAGTTCATGCAAATTGAAGGCCTTGTAATCGACAAAAACATTCGCATGAGTGACTTAAAAGGTACATTAGAAGTATTCGTGAAAAAAATGTTCGGTGAAGATCGTGAAATCCGTCTTCGTCCAAGTTTCTTCCCATTCACAGAACCATCTGTTGAGATGGATATTTCTTGTATGATGTGTCACGGGAAAGGTTGCGGTACTTGTAAAGGGACTGGCTGGATTGAAATTTTAGGTGCTGGTATGGTTCATCCGAACGTACTTGAAATGGCAGGCTACGATTCAAAAGAATATCAAGGTTTCGCATTCGGTATGGGTGCAGAGCGTATTGCAATGTTAAAATACGGCGTTGATGACATTCGTCATTTCTATACAAATGATGTACGTTTCTTACAACAATTCAAACGAGCGTAAGGGAAGGAGAGGATAAATATGTTCGTATCATATCGTTGGTTACAAGAGTATGTAGATATTAAAGATGTAACGGCACAAGAATTAGCAGATAAAATCACGAAAAGTGGTATTGAAGTAGAAGGCGTGGAAGTATTAAATAAAGGCGTAAAAGGTGTTGTCGTTGGTCACGTATTAGAGTGCGAAAAACACCCGGAAGCTGATAAGTTAAGCAAATGTTTAATCGACATCGGCGAAGAAGAGCCAGTACAAATCATTTGCGGTGCTCCTAATATTGCAAAAGGTTTAAAAGTACCAGTTGCAAAAGTTGGTGCTGTTCTTCCTGGTAACTTCAAAATTAAAAAAGCAAAGCTACGCGGTGAAGCTTCTCACGGTATGGTTTGTTCCTTACAAGAGCTTGGCGTTGATGGAAAATTAGTTGCAAAAGACTATGCAGAAGGTATTTTCATTTTCCCAAGTGATGTGGAAGTTGGTGCAGATGCACTTGAAATCTTAAATTTACATGATGAAGTACTTGAATTAGGATTAACGCCGAACCGTGCGGATTGCTTAAACATGTTAGGCGTTGCGTATGAAGTAGCAGCAATTTATGGCCTTGAAGTGAAACTTCCAGCAGCAAACTTACAAGAAGCGGCAGAAAAAACATCTGATTATATTTCTGTAAGTGTAGAAGCAACAGAACAAAACCCATTATACATGGCAAAAATGGTGAAAAACGTAAAGGTTGGTCCATCACCAATGTGGATGCAAACGCGTCTTATGGCAGCTGGCATTCGCCCGATTAGCAACGTAGTTGACATTACAAACTACATTTTAATTGAATACGGTCAACCATTACATGCATTTGACTACGATAAATTAGGTTCAAAAGAAATCGTTGTTCGTCTTGCAAAAGAAGGCGAAAAGATTCAAACATTAGACGATCAAGAACGTACATTACAAGCGCATCATCTTGCGATTACAAACGGCACAAAAGCATTAGCTGTTGCTGGTGTAATGGGCGGAGCTGAATCTGAAGTTGATAACGATACAGTAAACGTTCTAATCGAATCTGCATACTTCGAAGGTCAAACGGTGCGCCGCGCATCAAAAGACTTAGGTCTTCGCAGTGAATCAAGTGCACGTTTCGAAAAAGGAATCGACCCAACACGTACATTCGAAGCAATTCAACATGCAGCTGCTTTAATGGCAAAATACGCTGGTGGCGAAGCGCTTGAAGGTGTAGTAGAAGTTGATAACTTACAAGTACAAGAACGTACAGTATCAGTTACAGCTGAAAAAGTAAATCGAGTATTAGGTACAGAGATCTCTGCAAGTGAAATGGGTACAATCTTTACAAACTTGAAGTTCCCATTCACAGAAGTAGAAGGAACATTCCATGTAAACGTACCAGCACGTCGTCCTGACATTACAATTGCAGAAGATTTAGTAGAAGAAGTAGGTCGTCTGTATGGTTATGATCATATTCCAGTTACATTACCAGCAGGAACAATGACGCGTGGTAAATTAACAGTAGCGCAAGCAAAACGTCGTAAAGTACGTCGCTACCTAGAAGGTGCTGGTTTATATGAAGCGATTACGTATTCATTGACAAGCGCTGATAAAGCGAAACAATATATGGTTGAGCCGAACGAAAAAGCTCCTGTAAACCTTGCACTTCCAATGAGTGAGGAACGCAGCCAGCTTCGTTTAAGCTTAATACCACAATTGCTAGAAGCAGTTTCATATAACAATGCTCGTAAAAACGACAGTGTTGCATTATATGAAGTAGGTTCTATCTTCTTACCAACAGCAGAAGATAAGCTTCCAAAAGAAGAACAACATCTTGCTGGCGTTATGACAGGTCTTGCTCTTCATCATGCATGGCAAGGTGAGAAGAAAGTTGTAGACTTCTTCGTTGTAAAAGGTGTATTAGAAGGATTATTCGATGTACTTGGCGTTGCAAGCAGCATCACATATGCTCCTGCAAAACGTGAAGGCATGCACCCAGGACGTACAGCCGATATCTTACTAGACGGAGAAGTAATTGGCTTCATCGGTCAATTACACCCAGAAGCGCAAAAACAATTAGATGTAAAAGATACATTTGTATTCGAATTATCTCTAGTAAAAGTATTTGCTGCTCGTGCAGAAGATACTTACTACACAACAATCCCGCGTTTCCCATCTATGACACGCGATATGGCCGTTGTTGTAACGAAAGAAGTAAAAGCTGGCGAAATGAAGCAAGTCATTAGCGAAGCGGGCGGAGAGCTTCTAAAAGAAGTAACATTATTCGACTTATACGAAGGTGAAAAAATGGAAGAAGGCAAGAAATCACTTGCATTCTCTATGAACTACGTCGACCCAGAACGTACATTAACAGATGAAGAAGTAACAGAAGCGCATAGCCGTGTATTAGCAGCGGTAGAAGAGAAATTTGGTGCGGAGTTACGTAAATAATTTTTTATATGTGAAAGAGAGGATTGTCACTCGTAATAAGAGTGATGATCCTCTTTTTTTATGAAAAGAAAAAATGGATGCAACCAAATACTGGTTTTTAGTATCTAATAGGGTGTAAAGAACATGAAAACAAGCGTATATTGAAATTAGTTAACAGGGGGTTCTGACATGGGGAAGCTAGAGGCCTTGGTGAAAAAGGCGAAAAAGGGTGATGGAGAAGCTTTTGTTTCTCTTGTGCAGCGCTATGAAGATGTGCTGTACAAAGTCGCAAGTAGATTGTTACAGAAAGATGAGGATGTCGCAGATGCGATGCAAGAAGCAATCACGGTGGCTTATGAGAAAATACATACACTTAAAAATGAAGAGTACTTTAATACATGGATTTGTAAAATATTAATTAATACATGTAACGGCATATTAAACAAAAGACAAAAAATTACGTTAGTAGAAGGGCACATTGAACAGAAACAAGACAAAAATGAATTTTTGAAAATAGAACTAGAAGACGCGTTAAATAGTTTAAAGAAGGATTATAAAGTAGCAATTGTTTTATATTACATTGTTGGGCTTAGTATAAAAGAAATGAGTGTGTTTTTAAAAGAACCGGAAGGAACGATTAAATCAAGACTTTCTAGAGCCAAATCGATATTACGTAATCATTATTACAGTGGTGAAGGAGCGAGCGTAAATGAAAAATAATTTCGAAAAGGAATTTCAGCATTTGCTACATGAAGAAAAAGAAATGCCTGGTATTGTTAGAAAGTCTTTAGATCGTTCCTATGATGTGATACGCATGCAATCGAAGAAAAAGAAAAGAAATGTAATATGGAGAAAATTTGCAGTCGCGGCTTGTTGTGTTGTGATAGCTGGTGGTGTTTTTACAAATGAGCATGTGCGAGCTAATATAAATAAATTATTTCATTTTAATGATAAAGGAATTGAGCGGGCGGTTGATGAAGGGTTTACACAAAAAAGCAATAGTACGGCTATTGATAAAGGGATTACAGTAGCACTTGACCGTTATTTTGCGGACACGAATAAATTAGGATTTAGTTTTCAATTGGTATTTGACGATACAAGTATATTCAAGAAAAAAGTAAAAGAAGTGTCTTTTGATTATCGATTAAAAAATGGTGCTGGTGAATATATTATGGAGTCTATTCCAGATACAAAGCCTTTGAAAGGTAAAAACATATATATGTCTAAAGCAGAAGATAAAAATCCATCTATAGACGGAAAGAACGGAAAGGTGCAATATGATGTAGTATTTGAATCGAATCAAGGAGCGATTCCTAAACTGACAGATGCGGTGTTAGAAGTTGAGAGCGTCAACGTTTTTTATGAGAATGATGAACTGAAAAAAATTGATGGAATATGGAATTTACCGATCAGCGCTAAAATGAAAGAAGGAACAACATCAACGGTTGAATATAAGTCAGCAGAAACAACGTCTAACATACAAATTATATCTGCGAAGACAAATCCAACTTCGCTTAATCTAACGTTTTCAGTTAATGAAGTAGTAGAAGATGAAAATACTTTTATGAATATGAAAATTATAGATGAAACAGGAAAAGAATATAAATCAAAAGGGTATAGCATGGATGTTAAAAATGACAAAACGACTGTCCATGTTAATTTCCCGATTACTTCTTATGACAAAGCGAATACATTGAAGCTCCAAATGAAGAAGTTTGGAGAAGTAGAGTTAGTTAAAAAATAAAGTACAATACAAGGGACAACTTGCATCTTTCAAAGGAATGTAGTACATTAATTTTAGTTTAACAAATAAAATGACGATGATAAGGAAAAGTAGTATATACTATAATCCAAAGCGAGTCAGGGACGGTGCGAGCCTGATGAGGCGGTATATGTGAAGAACACCTTGGAGTTGCTAACCGAAATTGAATTGTGTATTCAAGAGTAGACTTAGACGGGAATCCGGCCTGTTACAAACCGGGAAGTATGTGTAATACATACGAGTTAGAGTTGGTCTTTATGACAAATTGGGTGGTACCGCGAAGTTTAACCTTTCGTCCCTTTATGGATGGAAGGTTTTTTTGTATTTAAATATATGTAAAGGAGAATTTCAACATGGAAAACACATTAGTAAAAAGTCTGTATAGAGAAACTGATAAGTATGTAGACCAAAAAGTACAAGTATCAGGTTGGATCCGTAACTTACGTGATTCAAAAGTATTTGGTTTTATCGAATTAAACGACGGTAGCTTCTTTAAAAGCGTTCAAATCGTTTTCGATACGGAATTAGATAACTTTGCTGAAATTACGAAGCTTCCATTAAGCTCATCTGTTAAAGTAGAGGGAACGTTAATCGCGACGCCAACTGCAAAGCAGCCGTTTGAAATTAAAGCGAACAAAATCGAAATCGAGGGATTATCAGATTCTGATTACCCATTACAAAAGAAACGTCACACGTTTGAATATTTACGTACAATCGCTCATTTACGTCCAAGAACGAATGCATTCTCAGCAACGTTCCGCGTACGTTCTATCGCAGCATTTGCGCTTCATCAATTCTTCCAAGAGCGCGGCTTTGTACACGTTCATACACCAATTATTACAGGAAGTGATACTGAAGGTGCAGGTGAAATGTTCCGCGTAACAACGCATGATATGAACAATGTACCAAAAGGTGAAGATGGACAAGTAGACGACTCAAAAGACTTCTTCGGCAAAGAAACAAACTTAACAGTAAGTGGACAGTTGAATGCGGAAGCATATGCATTAGCATTCCGTGATGTATACACATTCGGCCCGACATTCCGTGCTGAAAACTCTAACACAACTCGCCACGCTGCTGAGTTCTGGATGCTTGAGCCTGAGATTGCATTTGCTGAATTAGAAGATGTAATGAATTTGACAGAAGATATGCTGAAATATGCAATGAAATACGTATTAGAGCATGCACCAGAAGAAATGGAATTCTTCAACAGCTTTGTTGATAAAACAGTTCTAGAGCGCATGAATAACGTAATCAACTCTGATTTCGGACGCATCACGTACACAGAAGCAATTGAAGTGCTTCAAAAATCTGGTGCAGAATTCAAATACCCAGTAGAATGGGGAATTGATTTACAAACGGAGCACGAAAGATACTTATCAGAAGAAGTATTCAAACGTCCTGTATTCGTAACAGACTATCCAAAAGATATTAAAGCGTTCTACATGCGCTTAAACGAAGATGGCAAAACAGTAGCTGCAACAGACTTACTTGTTCCTGGCATCGGCGAATTAATCGGCGGAAGTCAACGTGAAGAAAGAATGGATCTTTTAGTAGACAGAATTAAAGAGCTAGGCATGAATGAAGAAGACTACTGGTGGTACTTAGAGCTTAGAAAATACGGCGGTACAAAACATGCTGGATTTGGTTTAGGTTTCGAACGTTTCTTAATGTACATCACTGGTATGGCGAATATTCGTGACGTAATTCCATTCCCAAGAACACCAGGTTCTGCGGAGTTTTAAGATTGAAAAAAGGTATATCAACAGCGATTAAGCTGATTGATATACCTTTTTCTTTTTTTGAGCAGGGAGAGATGCGTAATAAAGAGAAACATTACGTAGAAGAGAAAGGAGCTGAATTTGTGAAAAAAAGAATGATGTGTTTCTTAGCGATCATGCTAATCAGTTTAAGTGCGTGTGGAAAGGAAAAAGAGAAACAAGAAAAAGTAGTTCCAACATCACAAGAGGCAGCGGTTGTTACGTTTCAAGGGAAAGAAGTAAAGGAAATTCAGCTAACATCTACGAAAACAAAAGGCACGAAAGTATTGAAAAAAGCAGATGATATAAAGCAGCTTGTATCAGCGATGGAGCAAGTTGGACTTGAGGAAAACGGCGATGAACCGAAAACACTCTCATTAGATAAAGAAGCTAAATCGGCTATTCATTACAATATGTCTATTGATTATAGTGATGGATCAATTGGAAAATACTTTGTTTGGATAGAAGATGACGGAGAAGTTGTAATTGGGCACAAGGATACGCCAGAGAAAGAACGTGTTGAGTTTTATGATTTGAAAGAAGCCTCAAAAAAAGTTGCAGAGACGTTTAAAATAGAGTAGTAAAAACAGATGAGCTGACTAAAGTTTACTTTTTAGTCAGCTCGTGCACATTTTAGTATGATCCAGTTCAGTAGCTCAGCTACTTTCATGTTGAGTATTGTCGAATGGTCTTTATCCCGCATTAACGGGCAGGAAAACCTAGAGAAGAGCAGGGAAGAAAACTGCCTGTAAAAGCCCGATTGGTGAGAGCTTTCCATCAGTGAGAAAAGCGTCACTGATAGAAGTTTCACTTTAAACTGTGTCGAAGCGCCGATAAATGATGCATTTGCGCCGATATATCGGAAAAAGCGCTGATATATTGAGTGAGCCCCTTGTTTAGTCTATATACATCCTGTCCATACTGAGAAATAACTATTTCTTCAACAATCGAAACGCTTTTTCTGTATTTGCAAAATGTAATTTCACAAACTCAGGTAATCTTTCTTTCCCAAGCTTTTGAATTAATTTCGCGGCTGCGATATCGACTTGTTTCCCAGCGCCTTTCGGAAGTGGCATACCTGCTTTTTTGCTTAGCTCATCAAATTGTTTCACGAATGAATAGCGAGCTAAAATGGAAGCTGCTGCAACGGCGATATGTACGCTTTCGCCTTTTGTAGCGAAATAGACATTTTCACGCTGAACATTTTTTTGTTTGGCTAAATATTTATAATATGTAGCCGGCTGTGTGAACTGATCAATTAAGATGCCTTCTGGTTTCGTTGGTGCGATTTTCGCCAATAAGTTTGTAATAGCTTTATTATGAAGCAATGCTTTTAGGTGTCCTTGATTGTAGCCTTTTTCAAACATGTCGTTATATTTTTCGTTATGCAAAACGAGAGAGCTGTAAGGGACAACTGCTAGTAGTTGTTTTGCAATTTCACAAATTTGTGTATCGTTTAAGCCTTTTGAGTCTTTGACGCCTAGTTCTTTTAATAATGGAATTTGCGTTGCATCGACGTATACCGCAACAACTGTCATCGGTCCAAAATAGTCTCCGGTTCCGACTTCGTCTGAACCGAGAATAGACATGGCACTGATAGACGCTGGTGGTGCGTAGGCATGGTGATCTACACTTCTCTTGACAGAATTTTTTGGCGGTGCAGCATTTGTCTGCCACTGACCCGCTTCTTCCACTGCACGGCCACCTTGAAACATGACTTTTCCAGATTTATAGGCTGTAATTGTGCAAGATGGAATCTTCGCCATGAAGATACCGCCTTGAGGAACTTTTGGTTGCACGGCTTGCGCGTACTTTGTTTTCATGTCTTCTATAACCGCAAGGCTTACTTGAATAACAATAGAATTTGACAAAATGGTTGCTCCTTTTTCATTATTTATATTTTTATCATATCGAATTGTTGTTTCTGTTTCCATATGATGTTTTTTCATGGTATGATAATCTTTAGGATTCTGTATGGGATTGGAGGACAGTAAGTTGTCACAACAAAAGGAAAATCGAAGTCGAATTAATGTAGAAATTTACGGCCAACAATATTCAGTTGTTGGCGATGAAAGTACAAGTCATATACGCATTGTCGCGGCGATTGTGGATGATAAAATGCGCGAACTGAATGCTAAGAATCCTTCGCTTGACACAAACCGATTGGCGGTGTTGACAGCAGTCAATGTCGTGCATGATTATATAAAATTAAAAGAAGAAAATGAAAAGTTGAAAGAAAGAATGAGTCAAAAAGGAATGGAATAACATGGTTGATATAATTATCATTTTATTGCTTGTGATGGGATTTCTTCTTGGTCTAAGAAGAGGATTAGTCCTGCAACTTGTAAAATTAGTAAGTTTTATTGTCGCTTATCTTGTGGCATATTGGTATTGCAAAGATTTAGCACCTGCATTGCAAAAGATTATTCCGTATCCATTTAAGCAAGAAGTAAATGTGCCGAATTGGATCGATGCAAATAGCATAGAAACAGTGTTTTACCAAGCCATTGCGTTTATCGCATTATTTATTGTTACAAAAATCGCGTTCACGTTACTTGGACAACTTTTAAATATGTTTACAGAAATTCCTGTTTTGAGACAGGTCAATGCACTAGGCGGAGCGATTTTAGGCTTTTTAGAAGTGTATATTATATTGTTCGTATTAATTGTAGTTGGTACGATACTTCCAATTGAACAAGTACAAACTTCGTTGAATCAATCATCAATAAGCAAAGTAATTGTAGATGATACACCAATTCTTTCTGAAAAAGTTAAGGAATTATGGCAGACAGGCAGCAAAGTATAACTTCTCTTTTTTAGAAAGAGAAGTTTTTTTCTATGATGGGAAGGCGGGAGAAGAATGAAAGTAAATAAAAAACAAGTGATTAAACTACTTGAGACAATTGCACTTTTCATGGAACTAAAAGGGGAAAATCCTTTTAAAATATCAGCATTTCGTAAAGCGGCAGCAGCATTAGAAAGCGATGATCGTAGCCTTTCAGAAATTGAAGATTTCACAAAAATACCAGGAATCGGAAAAGGAACAGCAGCCGTTATTGCAGAATATATTGAAGTTGGAGCATCAGAAGTGCTTACAGAGCTTGAAAAAGAAGTACCGAGCAGCTTATTACCGCTTTTGAAATTACCAGGTCTTGGTGGGAAAAAGGTCGCTAAGTTATATAAAGAACTTGGCGTTGTAGATATGGAAACTTTAAAGAAAGCTTGTGAGGAAAAGCAAGTGCAAGCACTTGCTGGGTTCGGTAAGAAAACGGAAGAGAAAATACTAGAGGCTATCGCACAAGTTGGTACTAGGCCCGAACGTCTTCCGATAGCAATGGTGCTTCCTATTGCCGGGGAAATAGAGAGGAAATTGTCGAATATACCAGAAATTATTCGCTATTCTCGTGCGGGAAGTTTGCGCCGCGTTCGTGAAACAGTGAAAGATTTGGACTTTATTATTGCGTCATGGGAACCAGAAAAGGTGCGTGAGCATTTACTGCAGTTTGATAATATGATAGAAGTGATTGCAAGTGGTGATACAAAAGTTTCCGTACGCCTTCAATACGAATATGATATTTCGATTGATTTCCGTCTTGTGAAGCCGGAAGAGTTTATTACCACACTTCACCATTTCACTGGTTCAAAAGACCATAATGTAAGAATGCGCCAAATTGCAAAAGATAAGGGCGAGAAAATTAGTGAATATGGCGTTGAAAACTTAGAAACGGGAGAAGTACAAACATTCGAAACAGAAGAAGCGTTTTTTGCACACTTTGGACTTCCATTCATCCCGCCAGAAGTACGTGAAGATGGAAAAGAGATTGATCTCACTCTGCAATATCCGAATTTTGTTCAATTTCCTCATATTCAAGGTGATTTACATATGCATACAACGTGGAGCGATGGTGCTTTTTCTATTGAAGAAATGGTACAAGCATGCCGCGCTCGTGGATATAAGTATATGGCGATTACGGATCATTCTCAGTACTTGAAAGTAGCGAATGGATTAACGAAAGAGCGCCTTTTTGAACAACGAAAAGAAATTGAACGTCTGAATGAAAAGTATCCGGATATCACTATTTTACGTGGTATTGAAATGGACATTTTACCAGATGCAACACTAGATTTTGATGACGATGTATTAGCAGAGCTTGATTATGTCATCGGTGCCATTCATTCTAGTTTCTCACAAGACCGTGAAACAATTATGAAGCGTCTGCGCGCTGCAATTGAAAATCATCATGTAACAATGATTGCGCATCCGACAGGCCGATTAATTGGTCGCCGCGAAGGCTATGATGTCGATACAGACTTATTAATTGAGCTTGCGAAAGAAACAAATACTGTACTTGAATTAAACGCAAATCCAAACCGTTTAGACTTAAGTGCGAAGCTGCTAAAGCAAGCGCAAGATGCGGGTGTGAAAATCGCCATTAATACAGATGCTCATACGCTTGAAATGTTAGAGGATATGGAAATTGGCGTGGCAGCTGCGCGCAAAGGTTGGATTCAAAAAGATACAGTTATTAACACATGGGATATTGAACGTTTATTAGATTATATTAAGCGTAATAAGTAACACAAGGGGGACGTGCAACTATGTTAGAACGAACGTTGCGTGTATTAGAATATGAAAAAGTAAAAGAACAATTACTCGAACACGTTGCTTCTTCACTTGGACGAGATAAAGTAAAAGGGCTTGTACCAAGCACAGATTACGAAGAAGTAGTAGAAATGCAGGAAACAACAGATGAGGCAGCAAAAGTCATCCGTTTAAAAGGACATGTACCGCTTGGCGGGATCTTTGATATTCGCCCAAATGTGAAGCGTGCGAAAATTGGTAGTATGCTAAGCCCGCATGAACTTTTAGATATTGCAAGTACGATGTATGGTAGCCGCCAGATAAAAAGATTTATTGAAGATATGATTGAAAATGGTGTGGAACTGCCGATTTTAGATACGTATGTAGCGCGCATTGTGTCTTTATATGATTTAGAAAAGAAAATTACAAATTGTATTAGTGATGGCGGAGAAGTAGTGGATAATGCGAGTGAAAAATTACGTGGTATTCGCCAGCAAATTCGCACAGCGGAAAGTCGCATTCGTGAAAAATTGGAAAACATGACGCGGTCTTCTAACGCACAGAAGATGTTGTCAGATGCAATTGTAACGATTCGTAACGATCGCTATGTAATTCCAGTTAAACAAGAATACCGCGGTGTCTATGGTGGTATCGTTCATGACCAGTCTGCTTCTGGTCAAACGTTATTTATCGAGCCGCAAGTCATTGTAGAACTGAATAACGCCTTGCAAGAAGCGCGCGTGAAAGAAAAGCAAGAAGTAGAACGCATTTTAATGATGTTAACAGAAGAAGTAGCAACTGAAGCTGATATTATTTTAGAAAACGTCGACGTTGTGGCAGAGCTTGATTTCATTTTTGCAAAAGCTTTCTATGCAAAACGATTAAAAGCAACAAAACCAATTTTGAACAATGAGCGTTATATGAACTTGCGCCAAGCACGTCATCCGCTTATTGATCCGAAAGTTGTTGTGCCAAATGATATTGTACTTGGAAAAGAATTTACAACAATTGTTATTACCGGACCGAATACAGGAGGTAAAACCGTTACATTAAAAACGGTAGGGATTTGTATTTTAATGGCGCAATCTGGTTTGCACATTCCTGTTTTAGATGAGTCCGAAATTTGCGTGTTTAAAAATGTGTTTGCCGATATCGGTGATGAGCAATCGATTGAGCAAAGCTTAAGTACATTTTCCTCTCACATGGTAAACATTGTTGAGATTTTAGAACAAGCTGACTTTGAAAGCTTAGTATTGTTTGATGAATTAGGGGCAGGGACAGATCCGCAAGAAGGGGCTGCACTTGCGATTTCCATTTTAGATGAAGTTTATAACCGCGGTGCACGCGTTGTCGCAACGACGCATTATCCTGAATTAAAAGCATACGGCTATAATCGCGAACAAGTCATTAATGCAAGTGTTGAGTTTGATGTAAACACATTAAGCCCAACGTATAAATTGTTAATTGGTGTACCAGGGCGAAGCAACGCTTTTGAAATTTCAAAACGTCTTGGGTTATCTGACCGTGTAATTGACCGTGCTCGTGGTCACATTAGTACAGAATCAAATAAAGTAGAAAATATGATAGCGAAGCTAGAAGAAAGCCAAAAGAATGCTGAGCGTGAGTGGAATGAAGCAGAAGAGCTTCGTAAGCAATCTGAAAAACTTCATAAAGAAATGCAGCGTCAAATTATCGAATTTAACGAAGAACGTGATGAAAGATTACTAAAAGCACAAAAAGAAGGCGAAGAAAAAGTCGAAGCGGCGAAGAAAGAAGCGGAAGGAATTATTCGTGAACTTCGTCAATTGCGAAAAGCAAAGCTTGCTGACGTTAAAGATCATGAGCTAATTGAGGCGAAAAGCCGTTTAGAAGGGGCAGCGCCGGAGCTTGTGAAAAAACAACAAACAAAAGTGAAAAATACAGCACCAAAACAAGTGTTAAGACCAGGTGATGAAGTAAAAGTATTAACGTTCGGTCAAAAAGGTCAGCTTTTGAAAAAAGTAAGCGACAACGAATGGAACGTCCAAATCGGGATTTTGAAGATGAAAGTGAAAGAGTCCGATATGGAATATATTAACACACCAAATCCTGTTGAGAAAAAAGCAGTGACAGCGGTAAAAGGAAGAGACTATCACGTTTCATTAGAACTTGATCTTCGTGGGGAACGTTTTGAAGATGCATTAGCACGTGTAGAAAAATATTTAGATGATGCACAGCTTGCGAGCTATCCGCGCGTTTCCATTATTCACGGAAAAGGAACCGGAGCACTGCGTCAAGGTGTACAAGATTACTTGAAAAAACATCGCGGCGTGAAGAGCTTCCGTTATGGTGATATGGGCGAAGGCGGCCTTGGTGTTACAGTTGTAGAACTGAAATAGGAAACGAAGCAAAGGGGAAACGGCTATGTTTATGGACAAACTTGCAAAAGTATTGTTAGCTTGTTGCGGAACGTTTTTTATTATTGGGGTTATATATTTGATATTTTTTGCGAAATAAGGGAGAGGACACCGTTTTTGGTGTTCTTTTTCATTGTCTGTTTTCTAGGCACGGGTAGAAGATGTTTTGTATAATAGAGATGTTTACAGGAATAGAAGGAGACACTATGAATACAACAAAAAAACTGTTAGAGGAAGCAACTAAGTTTATTACAGATTGCTACAACGAACTAGAAAAATCTCATGAAATACAAGATAGATTATTACAAATTGAATCTGAAATACAAATGACAGGAACGTATGAACATACTTTTGAGGAGCTTGTTCACGGAGCGCGAATGGCATGGAGAAATAGTAATCGCTGCATCGGTCGTCTGTTTTGGAATAAGCTTCATGTATTAGATGCACGTGATGTAAATGACGTAGAAGGTGTATACGAGGCACTGCTTCATCATATTCAATATGCAACAAACGACGGAAAAATCCTACCTACGATTACTATTTTTAAACAATATCAAAATGAGAAAAATCAAATTCAAATTTATAATCACCAATTAATTCGCTACGCAGGATATGAAACCAAGCATGGCGTGATCGGTGATTCTCATTCCCTATCCTTTTCATCATTTTGCCAAGAACTTGGCTGGAGTGGGAAAGGAACACATTTTGATGTGCTGCCGCTCGTATTTTCAATAGATGGAAATGACCCAGTGTATAGACCAATCCCTGAAGAATATGTAAAAGAAGTGCCGTTAGAACATCCAGAATATCCATTTTCCTCTTTGGAAGCAAAATGGTACGGTGTTCCGATGATTTCTGATATGCGTTTAGAAATTGGCGGGATTTCTTATACAGCTGCTCCGTTTAACGGCTGGTATATGGGAACAGAAATCGGTGCGCGCAACTTAGCTGATCAGGATCGTTATAATCTGCTTCCAGCTATTGCGGAGATGATGGGATTAGATACATCAAGAAACAGTACACTTTGGAAAGACAAAGCATTAGTAGAATTAAATGTGGCAGTATTACACTCTTTCAAAAAACAAGGCGTAACGATTGTCGATCACCATACAGCGGCGCAGCAGTTTAGTCAATTTGAGAAGCAAGAAGCAGCATGTGGCCGTTTAGTCACAGGGAATTGGGTGTGGTTAATTCCGCCTATATCTCCTGCAGCGACGCACATTTATCATAAGCCTTATCCAAATCAAGTACTTACACCTAATTTTTTTCATAAAAAAGGGTAAGAGCTTGTTGTATGGATAAAAGAATAACATGTTATAGTTAGAAGGGACCGTTTAATGGCGATACTTATATAAACGGCCCTGTTTTATTTTTGTGCTTCTAACATAGAGTGGTTTCATACATAAGAAAAGATGTGGTAAAACTTCTGACTTCGTATAGAGCCTTTCTTAATAGCTAGAAAGCATTGGAATGGAAAGGTAGGATATGGAATGAAAACAGAAGTTATTTTAAAGGTTAAGACGAAATACGCAAACGAATTAAAAAGTGGTTATCCACTTATTTCGAAAGAAGCGATTATAAATTTACAGGATGTAAATACAGAAGGTACAATCGTAAAACTTGTAGATGATAAAAATAAGTTTATCGGTACAGGATATTACGGCAAACAAAACAAAGGATATGGCTGGATTTTAACAAGAAAAGAACAGGAACAAATCGACCAAGCCTTCTTTGAAAAGAAAATTAAATCTGCTTTAAGTAAACGTAAAAGTTTCTATGAAGATACAGATACAACAGCATTTCGCGTGTTCAACGGTGAAGGCGATGGAATCGGTGGCTTAATCATTGATTACTATGATGGATATTACGTAATTAGTTGGTATAGCGAAGGCATTTATCAATTTAGTAAAGAGATTATCGCTTCCTTACAGAATGTGACTACATTTAAAGCGATCTATCAGAAAAAGCGCTTTGATACAAAGGGACAATATATTGAAGAAGACGATTTCGTAACAGGAGAACGCGGAGAGTTTCCGATTATCGTCAAAGAGAATGGTGTTAACTTTGCGGTATATTTAAACGACGGAGCAATGGTCGGTGTCTTTTTAGATCAACGTAATATAAGAAAGCAAATTCGCGACAAATATGCAAATGGCAAGACAGTCTTGAATATGTTCTCCTATACAGGTGCGTTTTCTGTCTTTGCAGCACTTGGCGGAGCGGTAAAAACAACAAGCGTAGACCTTGCGAACCGCAGTTTAAGTAAAACAATTGAGCAATTTAGCGTGAACGGCGTTGATTACGAAGCGCAAGATATTATCGTAGAAGACGTATTTCACTATTTCAAATATGCAGTAAAGAAAGCACTGAAGTTTGATATGGTCATTCTAGATCCACCAAGCTTTGCGCGTTCAAAAAAATATACATTTAGCGCTGCTAAAGATTATAAAAACTTATTAAAAGAAGCAATTGCGATTACAGAAAATAATGGTATTATTGTCGCTTCTACAAATTGTAGTACTTTCGGTATGAAAAAGTTCAAAGGCTTCATTGATACAGCATTTAAAGAAATGAACGGCAAGTATAAAGTATTAGAAGAACATTCATTATCAGAGGACTTCCGAACGATTTCACAGTTTCCAGAAGGTGATTATTTAAAAGTAGTGTTTATTAAAAAAATAAAGTAAAAACCTTTTTTAGATGGGCGAGGGCATCCGGCCATGCATAGAAGCGGTCAGTGCCTATTCCTGCCACAAAATAAAGGGAAAAAGCGAATGCATGTCATGGCTGGTCTTGCATATTAGTAACTTATAGGTTGAAAAATCAAAATGGGTTTATTTAACCTTTTAAAGTAAGAGCGTTTCTCTGTAATGAGAAATGCTTTTTATTTTCGCCAAAATTAAAATGATATTTCAATAACAATAATAATATAATGAAAAACAGTATGAATTTATTGTAAAACGATAAATTGTGTGCTAAAATCATGTTGCTATTAAATAAGTGAGGTGTTTTAAATGAATGGTAAACGAGGTTCAACCACTTTCTTAAAGGTAATTATTTTTCTAGCTGGAATTGCAGTTCTTGCTTTATGTATATTTTTAGTTCCCCATATGGCGAATTTCGCAGCAAAACTGTATCCAAATATTGCCCCAATGAAATATCTCGTTTTCATCGTGATGTATGGAGCGGCTGTGCCTTTTTACTTTGCTCTCTATCAGGCTTTCAATCTTTTACGGTACATTGACGAGAACACAGCGTTCTCGGAATTATCTGTAAAGGCGTTAAAGAACATAAAGTGTTGTGCGATTACAATCAGTGGTTTGTATGTATTAGGTTTGCCACTCTTTCATTTTATAGCGAAGAAAGTTGACCCTCCTATTGGATTAATGGGACTCATCATCATGTTTGCTTCGTCGGTTATCGCCGTTTTTGCTGCTATCCTCCAACGGCTTCTACAAGAAGCGATTAACATAAAATCAGAAAATGATTTGACGGTCTGAGGTGGAGGATATGGCAATTATTATTAACATTGATGTGATGTTAGCAAAACGAAAAATGAGCGTAACGGAGCTTTCGGAGAGGGTTGGAATTACTATGGCGAATCTTTCTATTCTGAAAAATGGGAAAGCAAAAGCAGTTCGTTTTTCAACATTAGAAGCGATATGTAAGACTTTGGATTGTCAGCCAGGTGATATTTTGGAGTACAAAAGCGATGAAGACACTCAATAAACGCAAAGAAGGGATAGCTTAATGGCTATCCCTTCTTTGCGTTTATTGATGTGATTTGCAATGTTTGCAAATCAAAAGGGAACCCGTTAGATAAAATGAGCTCCTTTTTTATTGTACAATGTGCTGTACTCTGCCAACCTGTCCGTCTTGTAAACGCACTTTTATGCCATGTGGATGAGAAGGTGAGTTTGTCAAAATGTCTTTCACTATTCCTCGCGTTAACTTTCCAGTACGCTGATCTTGCTTTAGTACAATATCAACTTCGAGACCAGGCGATATATTTGCGCGTTTCTGCCCGTTCATTTATACACCTGTGCGTCTGCGTTGATTGTTTGGCTTCTTCGTTTGTTGATTTTGCAGCTTCTTCGTTGCTTGATTTTGATTTTTCGCATTAGCTCCATTTCCATTTCCTTGCTTTTTCTTCGCAAGTTGCTCACGCATTACATCGGCTAAGCTTACTTTTTTATTTTCTGACATATGAAATCTCCTTTTATATACAGTGAATTGTAAACAATCATAGTGAACTCCATCATATCATTGTTGAGGGGAGAAATGAAGCGGGTCTATAGAGAAATAAGAAGTTCATCAATTAAAAACGACATTAACCCCTTTTTTTAGGGTGGGCGAGAGCGTCTGGCGGTGCATGGAAGCGGTCAGAGGCTTTTCCTGCCACATGTGAAGTAAAAACAGAAAGAGTGAACGGATATGTTGTCTATCTTTGGTGATGTAATAAACATGAAGGGAGCGTGATTGATTGTAAATAGTTTATGAAGAACTATAATTTTTTAATTATTTTTTTATGTTCACAAAAATTTTTGAACCTTTTTTCGTAATAGAGCGAATATAAGAGTGAAAAATACTTTAGGGGAAAAGGCTCAAAAAAATTTAGTATTAAGTGACAATGGAAATCAAAGATATTTCGAACACGACTGTGAATATAGTAACGGTTGTGGAAAGGCTGGTGAGTGATAAAGACTGGTATTATGAAAGGGATGGGTAGAAAGCGAACATAACATTGTAAAATGGCACTATATACAGTAGGAAGTTATACACCCCTTAGAAAGAGGTTCAACAATTAAGTGAATCTAGAAATATAGACTATTTTACGAGAGGCAGAGGGGGTTCTAAACGTGGACAAAACAGAATGGCAAGAATGGTTAGAAAGGCTGGTTGCTGGAGACCAAAAGGCCTTTCAACATATATATGAAGCGACGAGTAAAGATGTATATCGAACGGTATCGTTTCTCGTTGTAGATCAGCACGATGTAGATGACATTGTGAATGGAGTTTATATTCGTATGTGGAAATCATTTGCGAAATATGATCCTAGTCGTCCGTTTTCATTTTGGCTACATAGTTTAATTGTGCATGAGGTACAAGATTGGAGAAGGAAATTGTGGCGCAGATTCCGGATTCTCGAGAAGAGCAAAGAATTTTGGCAGGACCAGTTTCCTAGAATAGATGAAGAGGTGCTGCATATGGAAACACGCAGTGAATTGCTAGAATTAGTGAAAACACTATCGTATAAGCATCGTGAAGTGATAATTATGCGGTATTTTCATGAATACAGCTTGGATGAGATTGCCTTACTTGTCGGAATTCCGGTCGGTACAGTGAAATCCCGGTTACACACGGCGCATAGGCAATTGCGAAAAGAGATGGAAAAGTTACCGATTGGAGAGGGGGAAAAGGTAAATGGATTTTGAAAAACAATTGCGTGAAGAATTTCAAAGAGAAGCCGAGCATATGCAACCATCCAATAAATTGAAAAATAGAGTGAGTGATTCGTTTGAAGAATATCGTCAAACGAAGGTGACATACAAAAGTTTAATAAAGAAACGCGTGTTAATAGGTGCTACTGCCGCGGCATGTATCGGAACTCTCTTCATATTTAGTACGGCTATGCCGAGCTATGCAAATAAGTCTACGTTAACCTCAATCTTCAAGCCTGTATTAGATTATTTTCATATAAAAGAAGGCGCCGAAAAAATTACGAAAGAATCTGCTACCGTTAAGGAGAATAACGGGGTAAAAGTGACGATTAATAGTACGGTGTATGACGGCGTTACATTAATCGTTTCTTACACCGTAGAAGGTAGTAAACCGTTTGATGAAGTACCGAAAATAGAGACGGATAAGAGCTATATTGTTATATCAAATGAGAAAAATTTCGTGGAACAGAAACAAGAGTATGGCGAATTTAAAGATAAAGATCATAAAGTATATTCCGGAGCTATGACATTTGATTTCAATAACAGTAGCTTTAATCCAGACTTGCAAGCGAAGGAAGATGGAAATCGAATTAAAGTATCCGATATAGCAAATAATTTTAATCTTTCTCTTAATATAGATAGATTAGGCGGAAGAGAAGGGAAAACGCATGGAAAATGGGATTTTGATTTGCCTGTTCAAAGTGCACCAGCGAAACAAAGTGAGAAGGAAATTATCGTTAATAAAGATTTAAGTGCGTTACGCCCTAAGGCGAAATTAGAGAAAGTCGTTGTAACTCCTCTTAGAATTTATTTGCAAGGAACTGCGGCAGAAGAAGGCGGACCATTTGATTACCTTGTGTTAGACGATAAAGGAGAAGTCTTAAAGCAAATGGAGAATCAGGCAGTTATTACTGATGATAATGCGGTCTCAACAGCAGCTTTCGAAACAATTAGTCGGGATACGAAATCAATAACAGTCATTCCTTATGTATATGGTAAGAAACACTCGGGGTATGACACGAAAAATAAAATTCCTGTTAATAAGGCGGGAGAAACGAAAGTTCCTCTTGGTGGTAATGAGGAAATGACTATAACGAGAATTGAGGAAAAAGACGGAGAAACATATGTATACTATAAAACGACGAAACCAATCAGTAATTTATGGCCGTTCTTCTTAGTAGACGAAGATGGAAAAAAAGAATTTGGAAAGCAGGAAAAGCGTATCAGCACAGTAAAAGGAAAGGAATCGGTAGAGGTCTTTAGAACAACATTTGGAGATAAAAAGTTATTTATCGTGAATCCGAATACTGTGTATTATGATCAAGCGTTTACGGTAGAATTTAATTAAAATGAAGTAAAGTAAGCCTTCTCGAATCTTCGTAAGTTGCTCACGCATTACATCGGGTAGGCTTTACTTTTTTATTTTCTGACATATGAAATCTCCTTTTATATACCATTCAGAGTGAACCCCAGCATATCATCGTTGAGGGGGAGAAATGAAGCTTGATTATGAAGAAAAAAATTAGGGATATGAGAGCGGAAAAGTTGCCGGAAAGGACCTCTTTTGGAAGTACGTTAAAATGAATCATAGTCCATATAGAAATACAAGTGGAAAGTCCCTCCAGTGTATGAACTGAAGGGGCTTTCCACTTATATCTCTAAATTGTGGATCTGTAATAATCTGTTCTCTTATGGCGTGACAGGGCTAAGAGGAGCGTAAGGGTAATGTGGAAGACCATATGAGGTGACAGGAGTAGGTGAAAATTGATCATGCAAGACTGTATTTCCTTCTTGCGGAACACCCGCAGCATTGACTCCGAATGTGTTCGTGATGACACTTTTGGCAGGGCCGTGTTGAGAGGTCACAAGTACTTCGTAGCAAGGACTTGGCATCTGGAAGGAATTTGGAAGGGATGCGTGAATTACGAGAAGATTGCGCGGAGGGATTGTAAACGTAAACGGTGTGAGAATCGGTTGAACGTTGTCGGGCGGAGCGATGCTGCTTTGCTGAGTTTGAATCGTTTGTGCGGTGTTTAAAGATGGATTGACGACTTGTCCACATAAAAATGCAAACTTGGCAACTTCGGTTGGATTATACGTATTTTGCCAATCTAACACGGATACTGTGACAGTTTGGGGCATGTTGTAATCTTCATTTAAAAGCGTGACAATCACGATTTCGGTATTGGGGTTTCTCCATATAGATCCTGTCGTAAATACAGCGGATTCCCTTGGATAGTTTGGAGCTGGAGCAGGATACCCATAAGAATTAAAGTGTTTTGCTGACAAGAATAATAAAACTCCTTTCTTTTAGAATGTAATTTAATTATATGCCATTGCGTCCTTTTTGCTTGTATGCTTGTCCGATTCATAATGTTATTGAATATTTTGTTTTTTTATGGGAAATAAAAGTCGTTTAAAAGAAATTGTATTCATATATATAAGAAATTAACGGTATCAAAGAATGAACACGGTTATATGTATATGTGATTCACTCCGTATATTGTATTTACCAAATTCAACCACCATATTACAATGTAAATATAAATTTTCAAGAAAACGGGTGATGGTGTGCAGCATAAAATTTTATTAGTAGAAGACGATATTTCTATTCAAGAAATGGTGAGGGGGTATTTAACGAAAGAGGGATTTATTGTAGCGGTAGCTTCTGATGGAGAGGAAGGAATGACGAGGTTTTTAGAAGATCAGTTTGATTTAATTATTCTTGATATTATGATGCCTAAAATAGATGGCTTAGAAGTGATGAATATGATTCGGAAAAAGAGCTCTGTTCCGATTTTAATTATGTCCGCAAAGGATACGGATCTTGATAAGGCGTTAGGACTTGGACTCGGCGCAGATGATTATATTTGTAAGCCGTTTTCTATGATTGAGTTATCCGCACGGGTGAAGGCTGGAATTCGCCGGTCAACTACGTATTCCGCTCCGCAGCAAAAGCAAGATGACATGATTGTAATTGGGAATTTGAAAATTGATACAGCTAATTTTACTGTTCAGAAAAATAATGAAGCTATTAAACTTACATCGAAAGAGTTTGAGCTTTTAAAGTTATTTGCGAGCAATCAAAATCGCGTGTTTACGAAGGCGCAAATTTATAGCTTAATTTGGAATGAAGAATATTACGGTGATGAGAATGTCATTAATGTCCATATGAGAAGGTTGCGGGAAAAAATTGAGGACGATCCCTCTCAGCCGCAGTACATTAAGACGTTATGGGGCATCGGTTATAAACTGGAAGTGATATAGAATGGTTGTATTTTTAACGGCAATTATTTTTTTATTAATTGGTATCATTTATTTTCAATATCGCACAGGAAAAAATCGAAGTGCAAATTTACGTTATACATATGAAAAGCTTCATATGATTCTAGAAAAGAAAACGAGTGAAAATTTATTAGTTTTGACAGATGATAAAGAGTTGAAGTCATTATTAGTGGCAATCAATTATTTATTAGATGAAAAGAAAAAAACAATTGCGAAGCATTCAAAACTGGAAATCTCCATGAGAAAGATGCTTTCTAACATTTCGCATGATTTAAAGACCCCGCTTACTGTGGTTCTTGGTTATGTGGAAATTTTAAATGTAGATAAAACGATAAGTGAAGAAGATCGGAAAGTATTACTAGAAAAAGTTCATACGAAAACGTTAGAAGTGCTCGATCTTATACATAAATTTTTCGATCTTGCCAAATTAGAATCTGGCGATAAAGACATTGAAATGAAGCGAGTTTATATGAATGAAATTTGTCAGGAACATATGCTGTCATTTTATGATTTATTAACAACGCAAGGATTTGACGTTCATATCGATATACCGGAAACGCCGATATATGCACACGGGAATACAGAAGTGATTGGAAGAATTATGAATAACTTAATTTCAAATGCAATTGCCTACGGGGGAGACGGAAAAACATTAGGGGTTACACTTCGAAGTGATGATCAATTTGTGTACGTGGACATATGGGATAAAGGGAAAGGAATCTCTGAATCTCATATTGATAAAGTGTTTGAACGGATGTACACATTAGAAGATTCACGCAATCGTTTGTATCAAGGAAGTGGACTTGGGCTGACGATTACGAAGCGTCTTGTAGAAGCATTAGGGGGAGAAATTCATCTATCTAGTACGCCCTATGAGAAAACAGTATTTACGATTATGTTAAGAAGAATCAATTTTTAGCTTGTAGAAAGAGCAATTCTACAAGCCTTTTTAACTTAAGAAATTTGTAAGGAATAGGTAAGAAAAAAGAGAATTTCATTTCTTATTATATAAATATAGAGCGGGAGCGAAAGGGGAATGAACGATGACGTACGTATTGAAAACGAATCAATTAACGAAAGTGTTTCACGGTAAAGAAGTTATTTCTAACGTAAATATGCATGTGAAACAAGGGGAAATATATGGATTTCTTGGACCAAACGGTGCTGGTAAAACAACGATTATGAAAATGATTACGAATTTAATTAAACCGACGAGCGGCGAGATTGAGATTTTCGGTGAGAAATTAACAAATACATCATATGAAGTACTAAAGCGAATGGGGACAATTATTGAATATCCAATTTTTTATGAAAAACTAACAGCTAAAGAGAATCTAAATTTACACTGCGAATATATGGGGTTCTATGACAAGAAAGCAATTGATAGGGCGTTAGACCTTGTAAATTTACACAATGTTGATGATAAGCAAGTAAAAGATTTTTCACTTGGGATGAAGCAGCGACTAGGGATAGCAAGAGCGATTACAACAAAACCAGAGTTGTTAATTTTAGATGAACCAATCAACGGTTTAGATCCAATCGGCATTAAAGAGTTACGAGAATTATTTAAAATACTTTGTAAAGAATATGGAATTACGCTGTTAGTGTCTAGCCACATTTTAGGTGAAATGGAACAAATGGCAGATACAATTGGTGTCATTCAAAACGGAAAGCTAATAAAAGAAGTTTCCATGAAAAGTATTAATGGGCAACAAACGGAGTATATTGAAGTTACTGTTCAAGATGTGAAACAAGCAGCTTATCTGTTAGAAAATAGACTGCACCTGACAAATTATAAAATTATGGGTGGAAATATAATTCGCATTTATGACACGTCAGTAACGCAGCAAGCCATTTCAAAAACATTGATTATGAATGATATAGAAATTGAGAGTATCAATAAAAAGAATAGTTCATTGGAAGAGTACTTCTTAAATCTTATGAATGGAGAGGGAATCCATGCTTAATTTAATAAGATTAGAACTTGTTAAATTTAAATTATGGCCAGTCATTAAAGGAGCTTTCATTGCACTTCTTATTATGCTGGGTTTTGTTACATTAATTATGCTTGATGGGGAATTTAAAAGTTACGATGATGCTTTTCGGTTTATTGATATTTTTGTGAAAGCAACCTTTATGATATTTGGCGCAAGTTTAATTGCTAAATTTATTATTCAAGAATTTAAAGAAAAGACAATGACAGTTATGTTTATGTATCCGATTAATCGTAAAAAAATGATGATTGCAAAATTGTTCATTATTATGATCTTTACATTTCTTTCGATTGTTATTTGTGACATTGTAATTTTTAGTTTCTTTTATGGATTAAATGTATATTATTCAGTCATAACAGAGCCGTTAACGATGACAATTCTTTTGCCAAATGCCTCTAAATTATTAATGAATGCCATTGCGGCAACTGGAATTAGTTTAATTCCCTTATATTTTGGTATGAAAAAGTATTCAGTGCGGACAACAATTGTATCGGCGGTTATTATTATGTCCCTACTAACATCGAGCTTATCTGGTCATTATTCCTTATATGATATTATTTTGGTCCCTATTACATTAGCTTGCATTGGACTATTGATTGCCTATATGACTGTAAGAAAAATAGAGCAAGTGGATCTGTTTAAATAAATTAGGTGAACTAGGAGGAGAGCCCATTATGCTACACCTCATGAAGTTAGAAATGAAAAAGTTTAAATTTGGTTGGTATGTAAAAGGAGCGTTGCTTGCTAACGTCATTATTACGACTTTGTTCATTTCCATGAACTATATACAGGAAGTAGAAAAAGATTTCATTATGACGAATGCTGAGGATGCTTTTTTATTGATAGGGACAATGGTAAGGGCGACGTTTATTGTGTTTGCTGCAGTATTACTTTCGCAATTAGTTATTGAAGAATATAAAAATAAGACAATCATGCTTATGTTCTCTTATCCAGTTAAGCGGAAGCAACTCTTTGCTAGTAAATTAGCTATTATAGCGATACTGACATTTATAACAATTTGGTTATCTAACATAATCGTTACAGGTGCAGTCTTTGTTTTACATGAATATTTTTCGTTTATATCATATTCGATCACATTTACTGACTGGATGCAGCAAGCGATCAACATGATTCCATTTGCAGTCGCTGCTGCAGGTACAAGTTTAATTCCGCTATATTTCGGAATGCGTAAATATTCTGTTCCGATCACAATTGTATCATCATTGCTTGTCGTTTCATTCGCTTGTTCTAATAATCCAGGATTTTCAGTGGTCGTGATTATTCCCATTCAGTTTGTCCTTGCAGCTGTTGGACTGATGATTGCCTACTTAGCAATTCGAGACATTGAGAAAAAAGATGCGATTTAGAAAGGGATATAAGGGCGCCGAGAGCATCTGGCCGCGTATAGAAGCGGTCAGGGCCTTTTTCTGCCACATGCGAGGTTTAAAACAGAGGAAGAAAGCAAGTTGCGGTCATGGTGTATTTCAAAGACTTATATGTCGAATATCTACTTAGGGGGAACGGTTATGGATTTACTTGTACTTAATCTAGTAGGTGGATTGATAATACTTTTAATAGGAGGAGTCTTATATTACAGAAAACCAGAGAAGAAGTCTTTTTTACTTTTACTGATGATAGGGACAGTAAGTATAATTATAAATGGAATTAGAATGCTTTTATAATAGGTGATGATAACTGCGAGCCACAATTATAAGAAAAACGCACTCATCTGAGTCCGGTAGAATATCGAACGCAGGTGAGTGTGTAACCATATACCTCTTTTGTTTACTTGATAGGAAAAAATTAGTTCTTTATTCTCATAAACTCCAACAAATCATCAAAAACTTCCTGTTGATTTTTCCATAGTTCAGGTAAGTTATCTAAGGGGAAAAATTTTAGCTGTAAGCTTTCTTCATTATCAGTATGTAATGTTCCATGAAAATCCTTGCAAATATAAGTCAATTTCACTAAGGCAACTTGATCACCGTTAGATAGTGTTCTCTCGTATTTTTTTCCAGAATACACATTAAAGAATTCAAGTTTACCTAATTGTAAGCCTGTTTCTTCAAACACTTCTCTTCTTGCTGTATCTTCAACTGTCTCGCCAAATTCCATAAATCCGCCAGGTTGTCCCCACTTGCCGTTATCAGATCGTAATTGCAGAAGCACTTCATTTTTTTCGTTCAATACAAAACAACCTGCGACCACCATAATTACTTTTTCATGTCCAACCATATTTCGTAAATAACTTATATAATCCATACGTTTCAGCTCCAATATTCATTTGTATCCATTATAAATGATTCCAGACTGACCCAAAAGGCACATAATTGCCTTTTGGGTCAGTGTTTTTTCCGTTATCGATTGTTCTTTGCAATATATCGGCGCTTTTCACAATATATCGGCGATTCGACACGATTTAAAGACGCTTCGACGATATTCAACATACAAGTAGTCGATTTGCTGAGCTGAATAAAAGTGAAAGAATAAGAAGCTGCCCAAAAGTGAAACTTTGGGGCAGCTTCTTAGTAAGCAAACATTACCTCTTTGGCTCTTCCATTCCAGCTGCAGCCCATTCTTCTTTTGCCGGGCCGTAAATGCCAGGAACTTTCAATCCTGCCTGGCGCATAAGGACTGTCATTTGTCCGCGGTGGTGGTTTTGGTGATTGATGATCGTCATAAGAAAGATTGAATTGGGCATTTGCTGTCCGAAGAAGTCATTTAAAGTAGCTAAGTCTTTGTCTGTCCATTGTGTTTGAATTGCTTCAACAAATGCACTGGCAGTTTGACGATAGCTATCTGCAATAAACTGAGCTGAAGTTGGAACAGGGAAGTCATTCGCCGGTGCGTCAAACTGGAGTCCTGTGCGGGATGCGATAACAGGAATAGCTTCCACAATATGCCATGCAATGCGTCCTAGCGTCCAATTGTCCGGTGTAATTTCTTGTGTCAGTGATTCATCAGTTAGCATATCTAATACTTTTTGTGTTGAATCTGCTTCGTATTTCCATGCTTTTAAAAAACCTTCTACAGTTTGGAACATAGAAAAAACCTCCTATGGTTAGATTCAAATGGTAAATTCGTGAAAGTTTTGTCGTTTCCTTCTAGTATTTTAATTTACAAGAGATTTTTATCAGAGTTACAGAAAGATATATGATAGAAGGAGTTATATATAAATTAAAAAACGACATAAAAACCCCTTTCTTTTAAGGGGGAACGAGAGCATCTGGTCGTGTATAGAAGCAACTTATATGTTGGAAAATTAAAATGGATTTATATAGTATTTGAAAAAAATCCTATAAAATGCAACCATTTGAATCTCTATATAGTCTAATAGGTGTACAAAGATATATACGTATATGAATCTTTTAAAGGGGGAGCTATATGGAGTTACTCTTAAAGCGAGCACAAAAGGGTGATGAAGAAGCCTTTATTGAGGCAATTGATATTATAATGCCGCAAATGTATAAGGTCGCAAAAGCACGTCTCAAAAATGAAGAAGATATAGGCGATGCTGTGCAGGAAACCATTCTTGCAGCGTTTAGCAATTTGAAGAAATTAAAAGAACCGCGCTATTTTAAAACATGGATTATGAAAATATTAATGAATAAGTGTAACGATATAATAAGAAAAAATAAAATTGTATATGTCGAAGATTACGAGCAAGTTCCGAGTCAGCATGCGATGAATGAAAAGATAGAACAAAAATTAGATTTCGAAAGTATTTTAAACCATTTAAGTGTCGAGTACAGATTAGTGATAGTTTTATTTTATGTAAATAAATTTACGACAAAAGAAATAAGTGAAATTTTAAGTGAAAAAGAAGGAACGATAAAATCGAGATTAAGTAGAGCAAGGCAGCAGTTAAAAACATACTACTTACAAGAAGATCAAACATTAAGTAATGGGAGGAGTTCAAATGAATCTTAACTTTGAGAAGCAGTTAGAAGAATCATTAAATGAAGATATCTTAATCCCTAAAAGTGTTATAGAAAAGAAAGAATTTGCTTTTGAGCAAATCAGAAACAGTAAAAAAATGAAAAAACGATTTTCATATAAAAAACAAATTGCTGCTGTGATTACAGGCCTATCTATTGCGGGTCTTGCTTTGTATGGTGAGTCTCCTATGGCGATGGTAAAGGAAATCTTCCTTACAAAAGATCGAGGGGTACAAAAGGCTACGGATAACGGATATATGCAAAAAGTAGAGAAAAATAATAGTATGAAAGATAGTGGAGTTACCATTCAAGTAAAAGACATAGCGTATGATAAATCAAAAATCGTATTTTCATTACGGTATAAATTTGATGATAAAAGTGTGTTGCAGAAAGTTTCTGAATTAAATATGGTATACGATTTAACTGACAATAAAGGAAGATATATAGAAAAAGCTGATACAACAACTGGTTTAACGAAGGAGAATGGAGAAATATTGGCAAGCGGAGAACAAAGTATACAGGTAGATGCAGAGCATGGTGAACTGACAGGTAATTTTGTTTTATATCCAATGAATCCGATTACTGATATTGAGAGTTTGAATTTCAATATACAATCAATTCAATTATTTTCATCACTAGAAAATCAAGATACTACATTTATGACAGAAGCAGAAACAAAATCTAATATCGTTAAAGAAAATATTTTTGCATTTCATAAAAATGGCATGCAATTAAATAAAGAAATTCTTGGGAAATGGGAAAATAGTATCACGGTCGATAATAAATTTAATAAAATTCATGATATCAAATATGTTCCTCAACAAAAACTAGAATCTTTAAAAATCTCTTCTGCTGAATTGTTGCCAACAGGGATGAATATCACGTTTGAATATGATTCTGTAGAGGATGTTGAAAAGAGAAAACAAATAATCCAGACAATTAATAGTATTACTTTAATTGATCATAAAGGAAAAGCGCATCAATCAACATTGAAGGGATATTCAAAAACTTTAAATAA
This sequence comes from Bacillus sp. UNC322MFChir4.1, assembly GCF_000746135.1. NCBI lineage: Bacteria > Bacillati > Bacillota > Bacilli > Caryophanales > Bacillaceae > Bacillus > Bacillus sp. UNC322MFChir4.1. The sequence goes on along the minus strand of NZ_JQKQ01000014.1, from coordinate 93,327 downwards.
TGAGAAGAGCATTAAGGTGAAAACATTTGATATTACTTCTTTTGATGAAGTAGGAGATTTTAAAGTGATTTTGAAAGATGAGAATGGAAAAGATGTTGAGATTAATTTAAAGAAAGAATAATTGGTAAGGAAAGAAGACTTTTTAAGAAAGTCTTCTTTTTTGCTTGTCCTTTTCGTTATTAACTGGAGTTAATACACCTAGAGAATATTCGTAGATTGGTAATAGACGATCAATAGTCTGAATATTATGATTGTAACACAACAATCCCTATACTATAATGATAATAAGCAACATGAATACACATTCATTTATTTTAGAACGGGCGTGCCGTTAAAACGGGGGATTTATGTTTTTGTAATGTAAAGAAGGGGGAGTTAAAAGTGGAAAAACCATGGCTGCAAAATTATCCAAAGGAAATTCCGCACACCATTTCCTTTGATATGAAGCCTCTTCATGTGTATTTGCAGGAAGCTGCTTTACAATACCCAGAAAAGAAAGCGCTTCATTTTCTAGGGAAGGATATTACGTATGCAGAGTTAGATCGTAAAGTTAGGCAATTTGCCAATTATCTTCAAAGGCTTGGGCTAGAAAAAGGGGACCGAGTCGCGATTATGCTGCCAAACTGTCCGCAAAGTGTTATCGGTTATTACGGAACACTATTAGCTGGCGGTGTTGTTGTGCAAACGAATCCGCTTTATACAGAAAGAGAGCTTGAATACCAACTTCATGATTCAGGTGCGAAAGTTATTCTTTGCCTCGATATCGTATTTCCGAAAGTCAGCAATGTGCAGTCTAGAGTGAATGTTGAACATGTCATTGTGACACGCATCGCAGATTATTTACCATTTCCGAAAAATTTATTGTATCCATTTGTACAAAAGAAACAAACGAATCTCGTTGTTCATGTAAAAGAAAGTGAGAATATTCACGTTTGGAAGTCTATTGAACGTGCGGAGGATACTGCGGTAGATATGCCGTGTGATCCAGAAGAAGATTTAGCTCTCCTGCAATATACGGGCGGGACGACTGGATTTCCAAAGGGCGTTATGCTTACGCATAAAAATCTTGTGTCCAATACAAGGATGGGAATGCATTGGCTGTATAATTGCCGGGCAGGTGAAGAGGTTATTCTCGGAGTATTGCCGTTTTTTCATGTATACGGCATGACAGCTGTTATGAATCTGTCGATTATGGAAGCGTATAAAATGGTCCTCATTCCGAAATTCGATATTAAAATGGTGTTAGAGGCAATTAAAAAACATCGCGTTACGTTATTTCCTGGAGCCCCGACTATTTATATTGCGCTATTAAATTATCCTGAACTTCATAAATACGATGTTTCTTCTATTAGCGCATGTATTAGCGGTTCAGCTGCTCTTCCGGTTGAAGTACAAGAACAGTTTGAAAGTGTGACAGGTGGTAAGCTTGTAGAAGGATACGGTTTAACAGAATCGTCCCCAGTTACACATGGTAACTTTTTATGGACAAAGCGAGTACCCGGAAGTATTGGTGTGCCGTGGCCGAGTACAGATGCACGTATTCTGTCACTAGAAACAGGTGAACCATTGCGGGTAGGTGAAGCTGGCGAAATTGTTGTGAAAGGCCCGCAAGTGATGAAGGGATACTGGAATAGGCCTGAGGAAACAGCAGCGGTGCTGAAAGATGGTTGGCTGTATACGGGTGATGTTGGCTATATGGATGAAAACGGCTTTTTTTATGTGAAGGATCGGAAGAAAGATATGATAGTGGCAAGTGGCTTTAACGTATATCCGCGTGAGGTAGAAGAAGTATTATATGAAAATGAAAAGGTGCAAGAAGTAGTTGTTCTTGGTGTGCCTGATCCGTATCGCGGTGAAACGGTAAAAGCGTTCGTTGTTGTGAAAGATGGTGCAACATGTTCAGAAGAAGAGTTAAATGCGTTTGCTCGCAAATATTTAGCAGCGTATAAAGTGCCGAAAGTATATGAGTTTCGAAAAGAATTACCGAAAACGACTGTTGGAAAGATTTTGCGTCGTGTACTTATTGAAGAAGAGTCGCAAAAGCAAGATGATGAGCAAACGGGCTAATGCCCTTTCTTTTTTTTGAGAGAATAGCATTGACAATATTTGAAATAGTCAGTATTATTAGAATGTGAATGAATCATCATTCAGTCATCTTCTTGAAGGGGATAGTACTGTGAAAAAGAACCGACCTAAATATAATCAAATTATTGATGCAGCGGTGATTGTCATCGCTGAAAATGGATACCACCAAGCACAAGTTTCTAAAATAGCAAAACAAGCTGGTGTTGCCGATGGAACGATATATTTATATTTCAAAAATAAAGAAGATATATTGATATCTTTATTTCAAGAGAAAATGGGAGAATTTATCGAAACAATTCGGCAAAAAACAGCAGGAATTGAAAGCGCTGTAGAGAAGTTATTTATGTTGGTAGAAACACACTTTTCTTTACTTTCACAAAATGATCCTCTTGCTATCGTTACGCAACTAGAACTTCGCCAATCCAACCAAGACTTACGCCTCAAAATTAATGATGTGCTGAAAGGGTACTTGCAAGTCATTGATGAAATCTTAGAAACTGGCATTAGGCAAGGAGAATTTCGCACGGATTTAAATGTCCGCGTGGCAAGACAAATGATTTTCGGAACAGTAGATGAAGTTGTTACCAACTGGGTAATGAGCGACCATAAATATAATTTGGTCGCAATTTCAAAAACGGTGCATGAGCTATTAGTAGCAGCTTGTGGTTACCGCAATTAATGGGGAGGGAGTACATTTGAATTTCCTATCTGTAACGGTGGAGGATTACATAGCAATTGTAAAGATTAATCACCCGCCAGCAAATGCGATGTCTTCACAAGTTATTAGTGAAGTTGGTGAACTGCTTGATGCAGTGGAAACGGATGAGAATGTGCGCGTTGTCCTTGTTCATGGGGAAGGTCGCTTCTTCTCAGCAGGAGCGGACATTAAAGAGTTTACTTCTGTTGAAGAAGCAAAAGAGGCAACGAAATTATCGCAGCATGGACAAGTGATCTTTGAGCGTGTTGAAAAATTCTCAAAGCCGATTATTGCGGCGATTCACGGCGCAGCGCTTGGCGGAGGATTAGAATTTGCGATGTCTTGCCATATGCGCTTTGTAAGTGAAACTGCGAAAATCGGTTTGCCGGAGCTAACGCTAGGATTGATTCCAGGATTTGCAGGGACGCAGCGCTTACCGTGTTATGTGGGGAAAGCGAAAGCTTGTGAAATGATGTTAACAAGCGATCCGATTTCAGGTGTAGAAGCGGCTCAACTAGGGCTTGCCAACCGAGCATTCCCTGAAGAAGTATTGTTAGAAGAGGCGCTGAAAGTAGCGAAGAAGATTGCAGGAAAAAGCGCAGCATCTGTCCGCGCTGTATTAGAACTGCTGCAAACAACGAAGTCTTCTCATTACTATGAAGGTGTACAACGTGAGGCACAAATATTTGGGGAAGTGTTCACAAGCGAAGATGGAAGAGAAGGTGTAGCAGCGTTCTTAGAAAAACGTAAACCTTCTTTTAGCGGCAAGTAGTTCTCTATTTTTTTAATATAAATTAACAGAATATTAGTATTAACCAAATTTTCCTTTAAAAAACAAGGGGGTAAATAGAATGAACATCTACGTACTCATGAAACGAACATTCGACACAGAAGAAAAAATCGCAATTAAAAACGGTGCAATTTACGATGGCGAAGCAGAATTCATCATCAACCCTTACGATGAATATGCGATTGAAGAAGCAATTCAAGTAAGAGATGCAAATGGCGGTGAAGTTACAGTCGTTACTGTTGGCGGTGAAGATAGTGAAAAAGAACTTCGCACGGCATTAGCGATGGGCTGCGATAAAGCGGTATTGATCAACATTGAAGATGATGTTGAAAATGGCGATCAATATACAACAGCAAAAGTGCTTGTTGAGTACTTAAAAGAGAAGGATGTTGACTTAATTTTAGCTGGTAACGTAGCGATTGACGGTGCATCTGGACAAGTTGGACCACGTGTAGCGGAAGCGCTGAATATCCCATATGTAACAACAATTACAAAGCTTGAAATTGACGGTACAAACGTAAAAATCGAGCGTGATGTAGAAGGGGATACAGAAGTAATTGAAACATCGTTACCTCTTTTAGTAACAGCACAGCAAGGTTTAAATGAACCGCGTTATCCATCGCTTCCAGGTATTATGAAAGCGAAGAAAAAGCCGCTAGAAACTTTAGAATTAGATGACTTAGATTTAGATGAAGATGATGTAGAAGCGAAAACAAAAACAATTGAAATCTATTTACCTCCTAAGAAAGATGCTGGAAAAGTGTTACAAGGCGAACTGCAAGATCAAGTAAAAGAACTTGTATCGCTATTGCATACAGAAGCGAAAGTAGTTTAAAAAATACTAGGATATCCAGGAGGGAAAACATATGGCTCGTAAAGTATTAGTAATGGGAGAAGTTCGTGACGGTTCTTTACGTAACGTTTCATTTGAGGCAGTAGCAGCCGCAAAAACAATTGCAGAAGGCGGAGAAGTTGTCGGTCTTTTACTAGGTGAAAGCGTCGCTTCATTCGCACAAGAACTTATTTCTTACGGTGCAGATCGCGTTGTGACAGTTGAAAGCGATAAATTAGCTTCGTATACGTCTGATGGATATGCGCAAGCATTTCTAGCAGTGTATGAAGAAGAAAAACCAGAAGGAATTGTGTTTGGACATACATCATTAGGAAAAGATTTATCACCAAAACTTGCAGCGAAATTAGAGGCAGGCCTTGTTTCTGACGTAACAGCGTTAGAAGTAGCTGGTGGTAATATTGTGTTCACACGTCCAATTTATTCTGGTAAAGCATTTGAGAAGAAGATTGTAACAGACGGTATAGTATTTGCGACGATTCGTCCGAATAACATTGCACCGCTTGCAAAAGATGAAGCGCGTACAGGCGATGTTTCTTCGATGACAGTCGATGTAAAAGATTTACGTACAGTCATTAAAGAGGTTGTTCGTAAAACAGCAGAAGGTGTCGACCTTTCTGAAGCAAAAGTAATTATTGCAGGCGGACGCGGCGTGAAAAGTGAAGATGGTTTCAAGCCGTTAAAAGAACTAGCAGATGTACTTGGCGGAGCAGTCGGGGCGTCTCGCGGAGCTTGTGACGCAGAGTACTGCGATTATTCATTGCAAATTGGGCAAACAGGTAAAGTTGTAACGCCAGATTTATATATCGCATGTGGTATTTCTGGTGCAATCCAACATTTAGCTGGTATGTCTAACTCAAAGATTATCGTAGCAATTAACAAAGATCCAGAAGCGAATATTTTTAAAGTAGCTGACTATGGCATCGTTGGTGACCTGTTTGAAGTATTACCACTTTTAACAGAAGAGTTTAAAAAGTTAAAAGTACATTCTTAAGTTGTGCATAAAGAGTTCCTAGTAAGTAATTACCCCTATATAAATATAGAAAAGCGAGAGGTCCCCTGCTTCTCGCTTCTTCACTTAGAAGAAATTTTTCTAGTATAAAGGTTGAGTTATTTGTTAAAATACTTAACGATACATATTATTCGCCACGTATATAAGATAATGATATACTTTGGTTAGAAAGTTCATAAAGGAGGAAATAATATGGCAATTGTAAACGCAACTGACCAAACTTTCGCAGCTGAAGCAAGCGAAGGTGTTGTATTAGTAGATTTCTGGGCACCTTGGTGCGGCCCTTGTAAAATGATTGCTCCTGTATTAGAAGAAATCAGTGCAGAGTTAGGCGATAAAGTAAAGGTAGTAAAAGTAGATGTTGATGAAAACCAAGAAACAGCTCGTAAATTCGAAGTAATGAGCATCCCAGCTCTTTTCGTATTAAAAGATGGTAAAGTGGTTGATCAAGCATTAGGTTACAAACCAAAAGAAGTATTAGAAGAATTAGTATCTAAGCACTTCTAATCCGAGAAAAAGCTGCCGAGTGGCAGCTTTTTTCTTATGTGGAAAAATGTGAAAGTGTGTATAATGTTTTCATTTTTGACTACTTTCTATTACAATAAAAGAACGTATGTTGGGAAAATAATTTGTTGTATTTTTCTAAGAAAAATAAGAATGATAAAGTGAAACTTTAATCAATGGGGGTTTTATCTCTACTGATTATCAGCCCTCACCAATTAGGCGCATGCCAGCAGTTTATCTCTCGCCTAATTTCTTAAGAAAAGCGGAAGCGGTTCGCTCAGAATCGCAGGACGCCCACGCACAAGGAAGAGGGACGCTTTTTGCCTCATCCGAGGGGGGATGGAGCTTCTGGCGTAGAGGTGTTTCTTACCTCGTAGGAAGATAGCCACTGGAGCTGGACAATGCTTTCACTAAATTTTGAGGTGGGAGTATTACTGCCCACGAATAGCGGGATAAACATGCAAGGAACGGAGGAATACGAGTGCACGAGAATTTAAAAGAGAAGTTAGCGATTTTACCGGACCAACCGGGTTGCTATTTAATGAAAGATAAGCAAGGAACAGTTATTTATGTCGGGAAGGCCAAGGTGTTAAAAAATCGTGTGCGCTCGTATTTTACTGGTTCACATGATGGAAAAACACTTCGGCTTGTAGAGGAAATTGTTGATTTTGAATATATTGTCACCTCCTCGAATCTAGAGGCACTCATTTTAGAGTTAAACTTAATTAAAAAATATGATCCAAAGTACAATATTCAATTAAAAGATGATAAAACATACCCATTTATTAAAATTACTGCTGAAAAAGAGCCGCGTTTGCTTATTACGAGAAATGTAAAAAAGGATAAAGGGAAATATTTTGGCCCATATCCGAATTCACAGTCAGCTCATGAAACGAAAAAGTTGTTAGATCGTATGTATCCACTTCGGAAATGTACTAATATACCGGATAAGGTTTGTTTATATTATCATATGGGACAATGTTTAGCGCCTTGTGTACAAGCGGTAACGGATGAACAAAATAAAGAAATTGTCGATGGAATTATTAAGTTTTTGAATGGTGGACATAAAGAAATTCGTTCAGAATTAGAAGCGAAAATGTATGAGGCATCAGAAAAATTAGAGTTCGAACGCGCAAAAGAACTGCGCGATCAAATTGCTCATATGGATGCGATTATGGAAAAACAGAAGATGATTATGAGCGACTTAGTCGACCGCGATGTGTTTGGGTATGCGGTTGATAAAGGGTGGATGTGCGTGCAAGTATTTTTCGTTCGAAAAGGAAAGTTAATTGAACGGGATGTTTCGATGTTTCCGATTTATGATGATCCAGAAGAAGGATTCCTAACGTTTATCGGGCAATTTTACGAACAAAATAATCACTTTAAACCGAAAGAAATTGTTGTACCAAGCAGCATTGATCATGAATTGATTGGAAAGTTTTTAGACGTTGAAGCAACGCAGCCAAAACGGGGCAAGAAAAAAGAGCTTGTCGATTTAGCAAGTAAGAATGCGAAAATTGCGTTGCAGGAAAAGTTTTATTTAATTGAACGCGACGAAGAACGCACCATAAAGGCAGTAGAAAACTTAGGAGAACAGCTAGGGATCGAAACACCGCATAGAATTGAGGCATTTGATAATTCTAACATTCAAGGGACAAATCCGGTTTCTGCGATGATCGTCTTTATCGATGGAAAGCCCGCCAAAAAAGAGTATCGCAAATATAAAATTAAAACGGTACAAGGGCCTGATGATTATGAATCGATGCGTGAAGTTGTGCGCCGCCGTTATACACGTGTTTTAAAAGAAAATTTACCTCTTCCAGACTTAATTGTAATTGATGGCGGAAAAGGCCATCTCGCTGCGGTATGCGATGTGTTAGAAAATGAACTTGGCCTTTCTATTCCAACAGCGGGGCTTGTGAAAGATGATAAACATCGCACGTCACATTTAATAATTGGTGAACCACCGGAACCTGTTTTACTAGAGCGTAACAGTCAAGAGTTTTACTTACTGCAGCGTATTCAAGATGAAGTGCACCGCTTTGCGATTACATTTCATCGTCAAATTCATGGGAAATCAGTCATTCAATCGGCATTGGATGATATACCAGGAGTCGGAGAAAAACGAAAGAAAACACTTTTAAAACATTTTGGTTCTCTTAAGAAAATGAAAGAAGCATCTGTTTCCGATATTATAGAAGCTGGAATGCCGCAAAAAATAGCCGAAACCATTCATACGTACTTGACAGGGAAGACATTGTAGATAGCAATGTCTTCTTTTTTTGTTGAACCAATCGGGCTTTAATGGGCAGTTTATCTCCCACCTAACTTCTGAGCGAGCCGCTAGAGCTGGACGATGCTTTCGCCGAATTTTGAGGGGGGTATTACTGCCCGCGAATAGCGGGATAAAGTAATAAAAAAAGTCAACTGGACGTTATGTCTAGTTGACCGATGAATGCGAATTATACTTCCATAGGATCTTTTACATCCCATTGCACAAGAAATGTAACAGAGCTAGAGCGCTTTTTCTGTTCCTCGTAAGATTCAGCAATCACACTGCGCTGCTTTTGAATTTGTTCAGCGATAAAACCAGCTTCTAATTGATAAGAAGAATGTTTTTTTTGTTGCTCACGTTCTTCAATAAGAGCGCCCGTTAGTTTAAAGTGCATTTCACGACGCTTATGTTCAGTAATCGTTAAGTCGCCCCAACCAGCTTTTGTGAAAAATTGGATCACTTCATCGATTGTTTCCAACGGGTATTTTCGTGCTAAGTTTCTGCCGGCCCAATATAAAATGGAATCTAATTCTTTCCCGATTAAATCAGGAAGTAATTCTTCACGAAGTAACTCATAGGCAAACGCATTGATTGAAATATTTTGTAAAGATTCGCTCTCGATTATTTTTGTACTCACAATATTCCCCACTTTCTATACTGCCCATATTATATACCATTTTATATATATAAACACAGCTATTTCTTTGTGAAAAATCTGATATAGAGAACAAAAAAGATTATGAAAATTATATACAGATTATGTATACGTTTTCTTGACGCTTCGACAAAAATAGGAGTAAAATGAACTTGTTATCAAATTATGCTGAAATATTGCGAATAATTTTTTCAGTTTTTCTTATAACAATAGTGAAAAAATGCTATTGTTATAAAGTAATGCGACAAACAACAGTCAAACATTCAAGGGGGTAATGGGGACATGAAAGGCCGCGAGTATACATTTCGCAAGTGGCACTCGTTAATGGGTGTCATTCCAATCGGCGTCTTTATGACGCAACATTTAGTAATAAACAACTTTGCAACAAGAGGAGCAGAAGCTTTTAATAATGCTGCTCATTTCATGGAATTGCTTCCATTTCGGTATGCATTGGAGATTTTTGTAATTTTCTTACCATTGTTATACCATGCTGTATATGGTTTATATATTGCATTTACAGCAAAGAACAATGCAACATCTTATAGTTATTTCCGTAACTGGATGTTCGTTCTGCAACGATTTACTGGGGTATTTACACTTATATTCCTAGCTTGGCATATTTGGGAAACTCGTATTCAAGCTGCACTCGGACAAACGGTAAACTATGATATGATGGCAAATGTTTTAAGCAATCCATTTATGTTCGGCTTCTATTTAGTTGGGATTTTATCAGCTATTTTCCACTTTGCAAATGGATTATGGACATTCTTTATTAGCTGGGGTATCACAGTATCACCACGTTCACAGCGTATTTCTACGTATGTAACATTAGCAATTTTCTTAGCATTATCATACGTAGGAGTGAGCGCGTTATTTGCGTTCATTAATCCAAATCTAGCAAACTTGTAAGGAGTGGGAGAGCATGAAAGGGAAACTTATCGTAGTTGGCGGTGGATTAGCCGGCTTAATGGCAACGATTAAAGCAGCGGAAGCAGGCGTGAATGTAGAACTATTCTCTTTAGTACCAGTGAAACGTTCTCACTCTGTATGCGCGCAAGGCGGCATTAACGGTGCTGTAAATACAAAAGGTGAAGGGGATTCTCCGTGGATCCACTTTGACGATACAATTTATGGAGGAGACTTCTTAGCGAACCAACCTCCTGTAAAAGCGATGTGCGATGCAGCACCTGGCATTATTCACTTAATGGATCGCATGGGTGTTATGTTTAACCGTACGGAAGAAGGTTTACTAGACTTCCGTCGTTTCGGTGGAACGCAGCATCACCGCACAGCGTTTGCTGGTGCAACAACAGGTCAGCAATTATTATATGCGTTAGATGAGCAAGTACGCCGTCATGAAGTAGCAGGTCTTGTTACGAAATATGAGGGTTGGGATTTCTTACGCGCTATTGTAGATGACGAAGGTGTATGCCGCGGAATCGTAGCGCAAGACTTACAATCTATGGAGATTAAAAGTTTTCCAGCTGATGCCGTAATTATGGCAACAGGGGGCCCTGGTATCATTTTTGGGAAATCTACTAACTCTATTATTAATACAGGTACAGCAGCATCTGCTGTATATCAACAAGGTGCATATTATGCGAACGGTGAGTTCATCCAAATTCACCCAACAGCAATTCCAGGTGATGATAAATTACGCCTTATGAGTGAATCTGCACGTGGTGAAGGTGGCCGTGTTTGGACGTATAAAGACGGAAAACCATGGTATTTCCTTGAAGAAAAATATCCTGCATACGGAAACCTTGTACCTCGTGATATTGCAACGCGTGAAATTTTCGATGTGTGCGTTGAGCAAAAACTGGGTATTAACGGTGAAAACATGGTATATCTTGACCTTTCTCATAAAGATCCGAAAGAGCTTGATATTAAATTAGGCGGTATCATTGAAATCTATGAGAAATTCATGGGTGACGATCCGCGTAAAGTACCGATGAAAATCTTCCCAGCGGTTCACTATTCAATGGGCGGACTATGGGTTGACTATAAACAAATGACAAATATTCCAGGATTATTTGCAGCAGGTGAGTGTGATTACTCCATGCACGGCGGTAACCGATTAGGTGCTAACTCGTTATTATCAGCGATTTACGGTGGTATGGTAGCGGGACCAAATGCAATTGAATATATGAATGGTCTTTCAAAATCATCAGATTCTGTTTCATCTGCTTTATATGAGCAAAATGAATTAATCGAAACAGAGAAATTCAACAATATTTTAACGTTAGATGGTAATGAAAATGCATATGTTCTTCATAAAGAGCTTGGAGAATGGATGACAGATAACGTAACAGTAGTTCGTGAAAATAAAAAGTTATTAGAAACAGATGCGAAAATCGTAGAGTTAATGGAGCGTTATAAACGCATTAACATTAACGATACAGCGAAATGGAGCAACCAAGGTGCTTCATTTACACGTCAATTGGAAAACATGCTTGAATTAGCTCGTGTTATTACAATTGGTGCATATAACCGTAATGAAAGTCGCGGTGCGCATTATAAACCAGAATTCCCAGATCGTGATGATGAGAACTTCTTAAAAACAACAATGGCGAAGTTTGAAGGAGCAGGAAATGCACCAGCATTCCATTACGAAGAGGTTGATATTTCATTAATCGAACCACGTAAGCGCGATTATTCTTCAAAACATGAAGTGGCTGCTAAGGGAGAAGAGAAGGGGGATAAGCAACATGTCTGAGAAAACAATCCGCCTGATTATTACAAGACAAGACGGTCCAAACTCACAGGAGTATGATCAAGAGTTTGAAATTCCATATCGCCCAAATATGAATATTATTTCGGCATTAATGGAAATTCGCCGTAATCCTGTTGATACAAAAGGGAACAATACAACGCCTATCGCTTGGGACATGAACTGTTTAGAAGAAGTGTGCGGTGCATGTTCGATGGTAATCAACGGAAAACCACGTCAATCATGTACAGCGCTTATTGACAAACTAGAGCAACCAATTCGCTTAAAACCGATGAAAACATTCCCGGTTATTCGTGATCTACAAGTAGACCGTAGCCGTATGTTTAACGCGTTAAAGCGTGTAAAAGCATGGATTCCAATCGATGGTACGTATGACTTAGGTCCAGGGCCAAGAATGCCAGAGAAGAAGCGTCAATGGGCATATGAATTATCAAAATGTATGACTTGCGGTGTATGTTTAGAGTCATGTCCAAACGTAAACAGCAAATCTGATTTTATCGGTCCAGCACCGCTTTCACAAGCGCGTTTATTTAATGCACATCCAACGGGTGAAATGCATAAAGCGGATCGTTTACGTGCAATCATGGGTGATGGAGGACTTGCAAACTGCGGTAACTCACAAAACTGTGTACAATCTTGTCCAAAAGGAATTCCATTAACGACATCGATTGCTGCATTAAACCGTGATACAACGATTCAATCTTTTAAAGATTTCTTTGGTAGTGACAATAACTATTAATTTAAAGTTGCCTCTTCGGTTTGAAGAGGCAATTTTTATAGGGATATGAATACAAAACATAAAAGCATTTTTCTTTTTTTAGGTTGGCGAGAGGTTCTAGCCATGTATAGAAGCGGCTGGGGGAAAACAAAGGGAGAAGACGAGAGTGCGTTTTGGTTTTAAAATTCGGAAAAATCAAATAATATGAAAGTGGAGTATATGAGAAGGGGGATGGGTGTTTGTGAAGCAGATTCATTATATTGAACATTTTGAAGAGTGGGAGAGTGCATTTTCATTTTATATTCCTGTAAAGGTTCGTTTTTGTGAAACGGATATGTTTGGGCATATGAATAATGGTGTTGCGTTTACTTATTTTGAATTAGCTCGTATTGAATTTTTTAAAGAACTTGGTTTTATGCAAGAGTGGGTGCATGAATCGTCAGAAACGATGATTGTAGTAGCAGATTTACAATGTAATTTTTTGAAACAAGTATTCTTTGACGAGAACTTAAAAGTGTATGTAAAAGCAGAAAATGTCGGGAATTCATCTTTAGATCTACACTATATGGTGAAGAATGAGGCAGGAGAAATTTGTTTAGTGGGACGCGGTGCGATGGTACAGGCTTCTAAAAAAACAGGAAAAGGAGTACCGTGGTCAGTAGAATGGAAACAAAGGTTATTAGATTAATAAAATAAGAGAGCGCATAGCTCTCTTATTTTTTGTCTTCTGTCGCTTCTTCTAATGTTAGGTGATGCGTATATAAATATGTAGCATGCGGATTTCCGACAAAACGAAGATGCCATGGTTCGTAAGCATATTCTGTAATAGTTGTTTTATCTTTCGGATATCGGATAATAAATCCAAATTCGTGAGCATGCTCTGCCACCCATTTTCCTTCAGGTGTTTCTCCGAATACAGCCTCCAATTGACAATTTGCGGATTCAGAGCTAATATCCATAGCAAGTCCTGTTTGATGTTCGCTAGTTCCTGGAATAGCGCTTAACGTATCAGCAGCTTCTTTTCCTTGACGATTTACATAAGTGTTGTGTAGTGACTGTTGTCGTTTATAAGAGCGAAATCCTGATACAGCTGTAAGTTCAATTCCTTGTTTTTTTGCTGTTTCGAACATTGTTTCTAGAGCATCCGCTGCGGGCTTACGAAGCAGTGCTTTTTCTTTATCTTTCGGATATAAAAATGGAACATTTGGCTTTGTTAAATCACTTGGTGTATAAGAGTCTGGTAGCTTTCGATGTTTGTTGACTAACACAAGTAATGAATCAGGATCATTGACAAGATAATATTGATCATCTGTTTTTTTAGCTGTCTCAATTGCTTTTGGGAACATTGGAATGTTTTCTTTTGGATGCTCAGTATGCTTTTTTGTTTCAACTGCTTCTGCTTGATTATGTACAAAAGATTTGGACAGAAAAATTATTGAAAAAATAACAATGAGAATAATAGTTGAAATGAAAAGGGTCCTTTTTATAATTCTTTTTTTCATCATTTTTAATCGATGTATTCCTTTCTAAAATGCTTGTACTTAAATATCTTTTTACATTATAAATCTATCTTGTATAAAAAGGAATAAAGGAGTCATGATGTAATGAAAAAGAAAGAAATTTGTAAAAAAAGGTCGAATGTTATTCGAATTATTAAATTAAAACGTTTAATAAATCTTCTGATTTATCAAAGTAAATATGTAAAGTTGCCTTGAACGTTTGAGGCGAATTTTCGATTATTTTAGCGAATATTGTCGAGCAGTCTTTATATCATGTCGAAGCGCCGATATATTCTAAAAAGTGGTCGATATATCATGAAAAGCGCCGATAAAAAATAAAGGATGGCACAGTGCCATCCTTTATTTTTTATCTTCAAATGATTTTAAGTTGTCTCTGCGAATTTTATCTTTTTCTGCATCTGTTTTTTTAAAGTCATAGTTATATAAAGAACCTTCCCAGTCACCGTACATAGGATTTGGGAAAACGATAAATTTCTCGCCAAATTGTGCTTTTAATTCTTCTACTTTTTTATTGCGATCTTGTGTGGATAATCCATCAAAACCAATGAAGTCTGATAAATTATCGCCAAATAATAAGACAATATCGTGCGTTGTTGAAACGAGTTCACGACGTTTTTCTTTTCCTTTTTCTTTCGGTTCTTGTAGTAAGATGTGTTCTTTCGTTGCTTGCGGAGCACCGATACGTTCTAAGTTTTTAATCGTCGCATCTAATTGATTTGTTTTACGATTTGAAATGTAGTAAATATCTACACCTTTTGCTTCTGCGTGTTTTAGGAAATCAATTGCGCCAGGAAGAGCTTCTGCTTCCGCTTTATTAATCCAGTCATCCCACTTATAAGGATAGCCTTTTCCTGCTTTCACGGACATTGCTTGATGAGGACTGTTATCAACAACAGTTTCATCTAAGTCTAGTACAACAGCTGGTTTCTTGCTTGTACCCTTAGCGAGAATTGCATCTAGCTTTTGTGTACCGATGTTGTAGCCTTGGTGATATAATGCTTTCGCTTCACCAGATGTTTGGTACCACAAGTCAGCCATTAATTGTTGTTCTGTCAGTTGGACTTTTTCTTCTTTTGCTTTTGCTGATGTCTGTTCTGCTTTCATGTTGCACGCTGTTAAAGTTGTAGATAACAATGCAACAGATAGCAGTGTTGCTAATTTTCTCTTCTTCATAGTGTCCTCCTAAGGTGTATAATTCAATTGTAAATTATATCACAATAACATAATAAATAGGATATAAAATTTTGTATATTGATATACATATATAACGTAGTGTACGCAATGTTATAATAAAATATGGTAAAAATATGTGTATTTTGAATATGATTAAATGTATAAGACCAATTTTAAGGAGAGAAAAAGTATGACATTGCAGATTCAACAATTAACCAAGCTGTTTGGTGAAAATGTTGCAGTGGATCATTTAAATCTTACCTTACCAAAAGGTGAAGTATTGGGGCTGCTGGGGCGAAACGGTGCAGGAAAAACAACAACCATTAAAATGCTGTTAAGTTTATTAACGCCAAATGAGGGCAGTATTATGTGGGATGAGAAAGAGATTTCGAAGAGTGGAGTAACAATAGGTTATCTTCCAGAAGAGAGAGGTTTGTATACGAAAAGCCGAGTCATTGATCAGCTTCGCTATTTTGGGAGATTAGAAGGAATGACAAAAAAAGAAGTGGATGCAGCCATTGATTATTGGTTAGGTAAGTTAGCGATCCCTGAATATAAGCATAAGGTTGCAGGGGAATTGTCGAAGGGGAATCAACAAAAAATTCAATTGGTCGCAGCGCTTCTCCATGACCCGGAATTACTCATTTTAGATGAACCGTTTAGTGGATTGGATCCTGTAAATGCTGAAATGCTAGCGAATATTATTGAAGAACAAGTTCAAAGAGGGAAAACCATTATTTTATCAAGTCATCGTATGGAACAAGTTGAATCGTTTTGTCAGCAAGTGTGTATTTTGAAACAAGGTGAAGCGGTTGTAAAAGGTCACTTAAGTGATATAAAAAAAGAATACGGATTTCGAAACTTAACAATTGAAGATAATGAAGAAAATGAAAAAGCATTGCAAACATTACAGATTGTGTATGAGAAACGTCTTGGTTATCTTTATACTAAAGTTCAGGAAGATACAGAAGCCCTATCAATCTTACAAAAATTACAAGATCAAGGTGTGCATTTACGTCAGTTTAAAATGCTAGAACCGACCTTAAATGAAATCTTTGTAGAAAGGGCGAAATAAGAATGCGTAAATTTTTTCATGTGTTTTCATTTTATTTTAGAGAATCATTTCTTTCTAAAAAATCACTGATTACAAGTGGTATTTTATTTTTAGTAGTATTTGGAGTTTTTGCTTTTAATCACTTCACTTCTGATAAAGATAAAAATAATGACAAAGATAAGCTGGCAATCGTAATGGATAGTTCGACGTATACCGTGCAAGAAGAGTTACTAAATAAAATTCTTCCATCAGCTAAAGTGCAAGTAGAAAAGAAAGAACAGTTAGAAAAAGTTCGTAAACAAGTTGAAGAAGGGGAGTTAGATGGTCTCTTTTACGTTACAGAAAAAAATGGAGTACCTGAAGTAACGTATATGTACAATGGTTTTCCAAGTAAAGCAACGTCTACTATTATAGCAGGCTATTTGAAACAGCAATATACGCAAGTGATTCTTTCGAAATATAAAGTGCCGTCTGATGTAGCGCAGCAATTACAAACAGATATTTCGGTGAAAGAAGAAGCGATTAAAGATCGTGCTTCCTCCTTCGGTATTGCATATGTGTTTATATTTGTACTATATATGTTTATCATGGCGTTTGGAAATACAATTGCGATGAATATCGCATCAGAAAAATCTTCTCGTGTTATGGAGATTATGCTTTCGAAAGTGAAACCATTGTATATGATGTACGCTAAAATTCTTGCTGTTGTTACGACAGCGTTACTACAAATTGCTATCCTTGCATGTGGTTTTCTCGTTCCAGTTTTAATTGGATGGATCGATTTAGATAATGCGTCTTTATTTGGTCTTCCAATTGATTTTGCAAAGTTAGATGCAAAAGTTATTAGTCTGTTTATTGTATTTTTCATTACTGGTTATTTATTATATGCGATGATGTATGCGGCAGCTGGAGCTGTTGTATCAAAAACGGAAGACTTACAATCAGTATCATTTCCAGTCGCAATTTTAATTATGGCAGCGTTTTTCATTAGTATGAAATCATTATCTGACCCAAATAGTACAATTGTTGTGATTAGTTCCTATGTTCCTTTCTTTACGCCGATGGTTACATTCTCCCGGGTTGTAGCCGGAGAAGCTGGCGTTTTAGAAATTAGCATTTCCTTATCGTTATTACTTGCAACAATCATCCTCTTAAACTTTGTTACAAGTCGTATTTACGTCAACGGTGTCATGAGCTACTCTGATAAAGTGAAATTTAAAGATTTAGCTAAATTTATTAAGCGTCATTAATAAACGATCTATTTGAAATAGAAGGTTGGAATATCAATAAGGGAAAGTCTGTTAGTCATGAATAAGCTCTATAAAAGGGAGTGAAGTCGTGAAATTAGGTTAGTTGATTTTTCTCACGAAGGGGTTAATGCGAGATAAAAAAGCTTGGGCAGTATCCAAGCTTTTTTTGCTAATTTGATTGCGATTTTTGTTCCCCTTATTCTAAGAGGGTCTTGCTTTTCCTTATGCATAAACAAGAAATAGTATATAATGATATGTATTATCTTTTAATAGAATGAACGTAAAGGAGGATGTGCAGATGGGAATTAGTAGCCGTTTTACAGTAGGTGTTCATATGTTAACGTTACTGGCGATAGATCGAAACTCTCGCTGTACCTCTGAATGGATTGCTGGCAGTGTGAATACAAATCCAGTTGTGATTCGTCGCATTACAGGAATGTTGAAGAGAGCGGGTCTTGTTGATGTTCAAGCTGGAAAAGGCGGTACGTCACTTGCTCGTGATTTAGATGAAATTACATTACTTGATGTATATAAAGCAGTGGAAGTAGTTGAAGAAGGGCATCTATTTTCTTTCCATGAAAATCCTAACATTGAATGTCCAGTAGGAGCGAATATTCAATCCGTATTAGAGATTATATTAATGCAAGCACAAGAAGCGATGGAGAATGTACTTGCGAATGTATCAGTTCAGCAACTTGTTGCAAATTTACAATCGAAAATTCAAAAGTAAAAAAGCGAGTCTCATATGAATGAGCTCGCCTTTTTACTTTCAGAAAAAATGAAAATTCTATTTTTCAGTATTTAATACGAATTTCCCTACAATGGCAGCAACGATACCACCAAGAATTGGAGCGACAATGAATACCCATAATTGAGATAAAGCTTCTCCGCCAGCGAATAAAGCTGGTGCTAGGCTACGTGCAGGGTTGACTGAAGTTCCTGTTAACGGAATACCTAGTAAGTGAACTAATACTAATGTGAAACCAATTACTAATCCAGCGAACTGTGCGTTACCTTTTTTACCTGTCACAGCAACAATAACTAAAATAAAGACGAATGTTAACACAAATTCAACTAAGAAAGATCCTGATGATCCAAGATTCCCAAAGCTATTTTGTCCTAAGTTATCTAAAGTCATATTAGAAGAGTTTAAAATTGTCACTAATGTTGCAGTTCCTAATAAACCACCTAAAATTTGGGCTACTATATAGTAAATAAGCTCCATAGCATTCATTCGTTTGTTTACAAACATGGCAATTGATACCGCCGGATTTACATGACATCCAGAAATTGTTCCAATGCTATATGCCATAGCAACAATTGATAATCCGAAAGCCATTGCGATTCCTAACGTTCCAATTCCTTCAATTCCGCCGCCTAAAACAGCTGTTGCAGTTCCGAATAATACAAGTACAAAAGTACCAATAAATTCAGCGATTGCTTTTTTTAACATAATTTTCCTTCTAACATCTATGAAAAATGTATTGTAACACAGAATTAGGTTTTTTTGAGTATAAATGGAAAATGAAATATTATTTTGATAACAAAATAAGGAATGGTTATACAATTTTTATTCAGCATTTTTATTTGTTATGCCATTTTTTTGTTTAGTGATAGGTACAGAGCGACTAAAAAAGGGAGTACTTCTTATATATGGAAGTGCTCTTTTTTGTATGAAGTTTAATACTTCCTTAGAAAAAATTACATCCTTAATAATAATTTTTGTTAAAATATAACCAGGCGGAATATTCAGAAAAAACAGTAAACTATTCGGTGTGGAAAAGGCGGGGAGATGAAAATGTTTGATATGCAGCAAGTGCCATTTAGTCGGCACGGTTCTTTTTTAGTCATTTCTTTAAACAATGATAATGGGTTACTCATTCGAAATATTCGCGGTGGTGACGATGATTTTGGCGAAGTTTTTAAAATAGAAGTGTTAAATCGTAAAGGGGAAGTTTTATCGTGTGAAACGAAGATGACACCATCGGTACTAACGCTCCAAACAGCGGAAGGCGATGTAAACATTTGTTTTTCTGATGTGAATACAATTCGTTTTTATTCGAAGCAATTAAATCTCCGTTTCATTGGAATTATTGGCTCCTATGATTATTGTATTCCAAGTGCGCAAGATGGCTTTGAAATTAATAGCTTTTCGAAAGAAATGAGATTTCACCTATCGACGATAAGCGGTGTTATACAAATGGACGCTCCGTTTGAAGAGCTTCGTTGTAAACATATTATTGCTGATATTTGTGCACAGGATGAGGAGTCTGAGATTGATGTGGAATTAACGGAGTATAAAACAGTGCTGCGCAAAACAAAGGAGAGGAAAACATTCATAGAAGCAGCGCGTGCTGTTGAAATGGACTTTGTAAATTGGGTGCACCATACATTAACTGCCCCAGAAAATTTGTCAAAAGGGAGAGAGTTAGCAGCATACATTACATGGTCTTGTATGGTAGAAGCAGAAGGGTATTTACCAAGGCAGGCGATGTATATGTCGAAGAACTGGATGACAAATATATGGAGTTGGGATCATTGTTTTAATGCAATGGCGTTAGCGGTGCATCAACCGAAAGCGGCATGGGACCAATTTATGATTTTCTTTGATAAACAAGATGAGTGCGGTGTATTACCTGATTATATTAATGATAAATTTGTACTTTGGAATTGTTGTAAACCACCTATCCATGGATGGACTCTCAAATGGATGATGGAGCGGACAGATTTTATAACAGACAAGCATTTACAAGAAGTGTATGAGCCATTATGTAAATGGACAAATTGGTGGTTTACGTATCGTGATGATGATAAAGATGGGATTCCTCAATATAACCATGGAAATGATAGTGGCTGGGACAATAGCACAATTTTTCATCACGGTGCTCCTGTTGAGAGCCCCGATTTAAGTGCATTTCTTATTTTACAAATGGAAGTACTAGCAGAGATTGCAGAGAAACTTGGATTTACAGAAGCATCACAGGAATGGGAAAACAGAGCAAATAAGACACTTGATCGTATGATTCAGCATTGCTGGAGAGAAAATCGTTTTATTGCTCCGTGCTCTGGTGAGCATTCATATGAAGTATCAGAAAGTCTTGTACTGTATATACCGCTGATTTTGGGGAAAAGATTACCGAAAGAAATGATTCAATGCTTGCTTGCTGATTTAAAAGAAGAAAATCGTTTTCTCACAAAGTATGGGTTTGCGACAGAAAGTATAAGAAGTCCTTACTATAGGGAAGATGGATATTGGCGCGGTCCAATTTGGGCACCGACAACATTAATTATGATTGAAGCTCTAAAAGCGATCGGGCAACATGAATTTGCGCAAGATATTGCAGGTCGCTTTTGTATAATGGCTAATGAAAACGGCATGGCCGAAAATTTCCACGCACAAACGGGTCAAGGCTTGCGCGATTTAGCATTCACATGGACGTCTAGTGTATTCCTCGTTTTAGCGAACGAGTATTTGTTAGAAAAAGCGGACAAAGGAATGCTCCATAAAGAAGAAAAGAGATAAAAGAAAGGCACAGTGGAACCTGTGTCTTTCTTTTCGTAAGAGCGTGGCCTTCTATCATGCAAGGCTAGGTTCCATTTCATTTAAAGCAAAACGAAGAAAAGTGCACCGTAGAAAGCAGCGCCCTTATTCATAAGAACTAGGCATAAGTAACATAAGAATGAAATAAGCTAAAAAACCTGTTCCGAAACATAAGATAGCGATTAGCCAAAGAATGCGAATCATACTGGTGCTTACGCCGAAATATTCTCCTAAACCACCGCATACGCCAAGAAACACTTTATCTGTTGAAGATCTGCACAATCTTTTTTCTGTCATGAACGCCTCTCCTTTTCATGATTCATCATTTTTTATGTAGTAATGAACAGGAACTATCGAATTATATTGCGCTTTTAAAGTGAAAATGATCGCTTTATTCCGCATTAGTGGACAAAGCTTGTGAAAGTGAAAAAAATTTTTATAAATACATGCA
The DNA here is from genome assembly GCF_000746135.1 of Bacillus sp. UNC322MFChir4.1. Lineage (NCBI taxonomy): Bacteria > Bacillati > Bacillota > Bacilli > Caryophanales > Bacillaceae > Bacillus > Bacillus sp. UNC322MFChir4.1. The sequence continues at coordinate 72,021 of NZ_JQKQ01000014.1, read as the reverse complement.
ATTTCTGCTTATTTGTATTCACCACGCCTTGCTTCTATTCATACAATATCTTGACTAAATAAACACCCAATTTACACACATACAGCTCTGGCTTAAGCAGGGAGGGTTATACCAATTGAAGGAAAAAGAATATCAATCTAAACCGTTACTCACAAAAAGAGAAAGAGAAGTATTTGAGTTACTCGTTCAAGATAAAACAACGAAAGAAATTGCAAGTGAACTTTTTATTAGTGAAAAAACTGTACGTAATCATATTTCAAATGCAATGCAAAAGCTAGGAGTTAAGGGGCGCTCACAAGCAGTTGTCGAGCTCCTTCGTATGGGAGAGCTTGAATTATAAAGGATGAAGCCGGCTTTCATGTAGAGAAAAGCCGGTTATTTTTGTATCTTGCAAATTACTAGAAAAAGGAGGAAAATAAAAAGGTCTATTCATGTACATAAGGTGAACCTTCTATTATTCTATGAATGAGTGCACTGTTTGGAAATGTACAGTTAGATTATGAAAGAGAAAACGGGGCGATTGTTTTGAATAGAGCGATTGGTGTAATTGATTCAGGTGTTGGTGGTTTAACAGTAGCGAAAGAATTAATTCGGCAATTACCGAAAGAGCGAATTATATATTTAGGAGATACAGCACGTTGCCCGTATGGTCCGCGATCTCGTGAAGAAGTAAGACAATTTACATGGGAAATGACAGAGCATTTATTAGCACAGAATATTAAGATGCTTGTAATTGCTTGTAATACTGCAGCGGCAGTTGTGCTTGAAGAAATGCAAAAGAAATTACCTATTCCGGTTGTGGGTGTCATTCACCCAGGCGCGCGTACTGCACTGAAAGTGACAAAAACATACCATGTCGGTGTAATTGGAACGATTGGAACAGTGAAAAGCGGTGCGTATGAAGAGGCGTTAAAATCGATTAACAACCGCGTATTAGTAGAGAGTTTGGCTTGTCCGCCGTTTGTTGAGCTTGTCGAGAGCGGAAACTTTGAGAGCGAAATGGCGTACGAAGTAGTAAGAGAAACGTTGCAGCCATTGAAGAAAATGGAGATGGATACATTAATTTTAGGATGTACACATTATCCGATTTTAGGACCAGTTATTGGGCGGGTTATGGGCGATTCTGTACAATTGATTAGTTCAGGTGATGAAACGGCTCGTGAAGTAAGCACGATTCTGTATCATAGTAAGATGTTGTATGACATAGAAGAGCAAAGTGACCATCTGTTCTTAACGACAGGAGAAATTGATGTGTTTAAAGAAATTGCTTCGAAGTGGTTTGGACAACCAATTGAGAATGTGAAGCATGTCGTTTTATAAAGCTACTGTTTATGTAACTAGTAAGTTAAAAAAATTATATAAAGAGGCTGACCTAAAAGGCACATAAGTACCTTTTGAGGTCAGCCTTTTTTTCGTTATCGACCGTTCTTTGCAATATATGGGCGCTTCGATATTCGACATCCAAGTGGTCAATTTGCTGAGCTGAATCATACCGAAAAGTGAAACCTTTGGGATAGTATCTTTTGTTTGGCTTCCATCAGTGGGGGAGGAAGCCGCTGATGGAGGTTTCACTTGATAAGCTGCGGAAGAACAGCTGATAGTTCTTGCTTGAGTCGTTTCGCAGATGCTGGATGTTTACCTGAAGTAGATATACTTACTATATACTCATGATTTCGAATAACTGCAGGTGTGTGAAAAGATGATTGTGTGCCGTCGCTTACGATGTTCACCCACTGAAAATCATGCGCTGCTTGTTTGACCTTCATATTTACATCGTGATGGTTTGTTGCGGCGTAAATGAGATGAGCATCTTTTATGTCTTCATCTGTAAATGTTTTTTGTTTCCATGTAATATAGGAGAGTTTCTGCATTTCCTCGCAAATTTCCGGACTCACAACGGTGACAATGGCTCCTGTATCCTGCAATCCACACGCTTTTCGGTATGCGATTTTACCGCCCCCGATAATGACAACACGCTTTCCTTGTAAGTTACAGACAAGGGGATATAAGTTACACATATACAGATTCCTCCATTCGTTCTAATAATGCGGACTTCATATAGGAATCAAATTGAAGGCAATTACATGTTGTAACGTTCGTATATGTATGTACACGGCGCTCAATTTTCCGAAGTAATAACCCGGTAAAGAGAAGGTATGGCATGACATATACGTGCTGAGCTGATGTTGCCGTGCGATTAAGTTCTTCGGTAAAAGAAGGTGTACCTTTTGTTAAAAAAGAGCAGGAAACTGGTATGCCAATTTTTCGTTCAACCGCTGCCCCGATTTCCTGCAATTCATGTATAGGCTGAGGATCACTACTACCTCGACCGACGAGTAGAATTTCGCTATCTTGTATGGGCATAGCTTGACGTATTCTTTTGATTACAAGTTCAATCATGAGCGGGTGTGTACTGAAAGGTGGTACAACTGAAAATGTAATATGCGGGTAGCGCTTTTTCATTTGCTCAATTTCGAAAGGAACGTCACGTTTATAATGAGCCGCTGCAAATAATAAGACAGGGACAAGTAAAATCTCGGTTGCTCCGTCTAAAATTGCTTCTGTAATTGCATCCTGAACAGTTGGTGTTGTAAGTTCAAGAAAGCCGATTTTTTGAATATCTTCACTTCGTTCTTTTATAACGGACTGGACAAAGTGGATGAATTGCTCATTGCCTTCTTGTAATCGACTTCCGTGCCCAATATAAACAATTCCTTTCATTGTGTATTCACTTCTTTCTCATTAAAAATCGCTTGTAATTCAGAATCGATGTTTTGAAGTCCGATTTTATTTGCGTACTGTAAAGTTTGTTCATCTGTATACGAGAATGGTAAATTGACAATACGCATGAAACCAAGGCGTTTCACTTCTGCTATAAATGTATCAATTGCGGCGCGCCCTTCAAATACGATGCTATCCCATGTGAATTCAGAGAGCATACGTGTATGAATTTCATCAAAACGATGATCGATTTGATATTCATGTGTCATTATATAAGAACCAGCGCCGATTTTTTCTTGAATAACAGCAATTCGATTAATATTCCGTCCTAAATACACAGTAGGTTTTGTAGAAAAACTTGCTTGTTCACTGAAGAGTCCATATTTCATAAGGGCTTCCTCGGCAGCATGATTCATATGCTGGAGAACTCCTTGTAAGGAACGGATATCTTTCCGATGCTGTGCGCATGACTGTAATAAGATCGCTACGCTGTCGGCTGAACAGAAAACAAGACGCTTAGCATCAAATATTTCACGGAGTTGTTCCTGTGTTAACGTATAATCTCGTTTTTTGAAAGTTGGAATTTGATATGTTTCTGCTCCGGCTTCTTGTAATTGTTGCTCTGCTTTACTTGTTTTATTTGATGAAGAAGCAAGTAAAACTTTTTTTCCGTGTAATGGTTTACGTTCTTTCCAAGCGATTTGTTTTCGTAAGGATACGACATCCCCAACAATTGTCATGGAAGGGTTGGAAATGTGCTCTTTGTTGACGATATCAACAATTGTGGAGAGCGTACCTGTAACAACTCGCTGTCTTCCCGTTGTCCCCCACTCGATGACTGCTACTGGTGTATCTTTTTTTCTTCCGGTTTGCAGTAAGTTTTCGCAAATAGTCGGTAAATTTTTAATGCCCATGTAAAAGGCGACAGTATCACTATTTAAGAGTGAGTTGTAGTTGACGTGATCCTGAATCGGTCCCTTTGTATGACCGGTTAGTAATGTCACGCTATTACTGTAATCGCGATGGGTGAGAGGGATGCCGGCATACGCGCTAGCGGCGATGCTAGATGTAATACCTGGTACAATCTCATATGGAATATTTTCTGCTGCTAAAGCAGCCGCTTCTTCACCAACTCGGCCAAATATAGAGGGATCTCCGCCTTTTAAGCGAACAACGATCTTACCTTCTTTGGCAGATTGAAGTAAATGAGCGTTAATCATTTCTTGGCGCATAATATGATTGGTTGGCATTTTCCCGCAATAGACCAGTTCACATGTTGCCTTTGTATAGCGAAGTAAATTTTGATTCAACAAGCGGTCATATAAAACAATATCTGCTTTTTGTAAGCACTCGATTGCTTTTTTTGTAATAAGCCCTTCATCACCAGGTCCTGCACCAACTAAATATACGTATCCGTTCATCTCCACACCTCATCTGTTTTTACTGGAAAGGAAGCCGAGAAGAGGCTTCCTTGTATAAGTTACATGTATATATAAATATCGCCATCAATAATTTGTACTTCGTACGTTTGAATACAACCGTCATCAGGTTTTTGTACTTCACCTGTTCGTAATGAAATTTTCCAATCATGCAGCGGACAAAAGACAAATTCGCCTGAAACAATTCCTTCCGCTAGTGGTCCGTTTTTATGAGGACACCGATTTTCTACAGCGCGAATGTCGCCGTTTGCAAGGCGAAATAAGGCAATAGACAGATCCTTGATGCGTACTTCTTTACCGATTTGTACGGGAAGATCTACGGCAGACATAATTTTTATTTTTTCTTTCGTTTGTAACATATTAATCGCTCCTTACTTTACAATCTCTACTTCATACATCGTTTTTAATGATTGTGTTTCTAGTGCTTGTCCCCAAGCTTCTTCATAGGTATTCCGTGCTGCCTGGAAGCGTTCATTTAATATAGCGACCATGCTTTCATCTTGTAGTACTGCTTTTATTTGATCTAGGCCTATTCGTTCTACCCAAGGAGCTGTACGTTCGCCGTAAATACCAGTTTCACGGTAGTATTGTACGTACGCTGTGGCGATGCGAAGTACATCTTCTTCTGAAGGGACAATCATTACAAAGTCAGCTTCACGTACTTCTGTACCTCCGTTACCTCCAATATAAAGCTGGAAGCCATTTTCAACACAAACGACGCCGAAGTCTTTCGTTAATGCCTCTGCACAGTTACGCGGACAACCTGTTACACCCATTTTCATTTTATGCGGTGTATCTACCATTTCTAATGACTGCTCAAGCAACATGCCGAGTCCTAATGAATCCTTTGTACCGAAGCGGCAGAAGCGGGATCCGACGCATGATTTTACATTGCGAAGAGACTTCGAATAGGCGTAGCCAGAACTCATATCAAGATCAGCCCACACTTTTGGTAAATCTTCTTTTTTCACACCATATAAACCGATGCGGCTTGCGCCTGTTATTTTCACGAGCGGGACGTCGTATTTCTTCGCAACTTCTGCAATTTTCATTAAATCATCAGCTGTTGTAACGCCGCCGTACATACGTGGAATCACAGAAAATGTACCGTCATGTTGAATGTTTCCATTCATTCTTTCGTTAACGAAGCGGGATGCTTTATCATCAGCATACTCTTCTGGACAAATCATACGTAAATAGTAATTTAATGCAGGGCGACATTTTGAACAGCCTTCTTCGTGTGCGAAGCCAAGGACGTTTCGCACTTCTTTCGGAGACTTTAACCCTTTCTCATGAATTGCAGCTACTACTTCATCGCGAGATAATGTTGTGCACCCGCACATGCCTGTAATTTGGACGGAAGCATCGAAGTTATCTCCAAGTGTATGAGATAAAATTTGTTCCACAACTGGGCGACATTTCCCGCAAGACCCTGCTGCTTTTGTACATCCTTTTACTTCTTCGAATGTTGTTAAGTCTTGTTCTAAAATAGCGTGAACAATCGCTCCTTTTGTGACGCCGTTACATCCGCAAACAGTTTCATCAGCACTCATACTTGCAACGTCAAGTCCGCTATCTTCACCAGCTTTATGAAGAAGAGAAGCTGCTGTGTATTCTTGTATATCTTCTTCTTTTTTTAATATGTTAAAGAGACGTGTACCGTCAGTTGCATCGCCGTATAAAACAACACCAACGACCTTGTTGTCCTGGATGAGAACTTTTTTATAGGAACGTGTACATTCGTCAAAAATAGAGATTGCTTTTGCCTTATCATCTTCATAAATTTGACCAGCAGAGAACAAATCGCATCCTGCCACTTTCAATTGTGTACCGACGATGCTGCCGGTATATCCGTTTGTTTGTGTATTTGTAATGTGTTTTGCTAATACAGCACCTTGCTCATAGAGCGGTGCAACAAGGCCGTAGGCAATCCCGTCGTGCTCGGCACATTCACCAACTGCATAGATCGAAGGATCATTTGTCAGCATATAGTCATTAATGACAATCCCGCGGTTTACAATTAAACCAGCGTCTTTTGCTAATTGTGTATTTGGGCGTATTCCAACAGCCATGACGATTAAATCGCATTCTACAATATCGCCATCTGCAAATTGAATGCCTTCAACGTGGTTTGTGCCAAGAATTTTTACTGTTTTCTTTTCCATAAGGAACTTCATACCTTGTGATTCTAAATCTTCGCGTAGTAGTGAAGCTGCTTTCGTATCGAGTTGTTGCTCCATTAAGTGTGAGGTTAAATGAACAACGTGTACATCCATTCCTAAATCAATAAGTCCTCGAGCGGCTTCTAAACCAAGTAATCCACCGCCGATGACGACTGCTTTTTTATATTGCTTAGCCGTATCGATCATAAATTGTGTATCTTCAATTGTGCGAAAACCTGTTACACCAGGAAGATTTGCACCTTCTACAGGTAAAATAAATGCGCTGGATCCTGTTGCGATAATAAGTTTATCGTACGTAACAAGACGATTATTGTCTGTAACAATGACTTGTTCTTCCCGATCAATTTTCAGCACTTTTTCATTTGTATACAATGTAATATCATTTTCTTCGTACCAACTATATTCGTTCATAACGATATCTTGCATGTTTGTCTTTCCTTGTAGGACGTGGGAGAGCATAATGCGATTGTAGTTTGGATGCGGCTCATCTCCAAAAATGGTAATGTCATATAAGGTATCGTTTTGTTTTAAAATTTCCTCAATGCAGCGTATCCCGGCCATACCATTCCCGATCATGACTAAACGTGTTTTCATATTCATTTCCCTTCTTTTTTGTGAAATGTTTAACAAACTTTTATACTTGTATTATAAAAGTTTTGGAAAATAAGGAGATGTGATATTTATCACATCTTTGAAGGATTCATAAATTATTCAAATTTGTACAGATCTTTTTGAAGATAAGTTGTCATTGCTTGTTCTAAAGTAAGATAGAGGCTCGTATATATATAGTACAAACTTAGATTTTTTAGGAGGAAAGCGTATGCCTAAATCGACTTTCAAATGGATTGTTTGTGCTACATTAAGTACAGTTTTATTAACAGGGTGCGGTTTGTTTAATAAGGAAAAAGCAACAGAGCAAATTGATCCGCCTAAGAAAGTAACATATACGGATGGTGAGAAGAAGGAAACTGCAAAACAAGGGGAAACAAAAAAATTAGATCTATATCTTGTAGATAAAAATGGTTATGTTGTGCCGCAAACGGTGCAGTTACCTGTTCCGAAAGATAACGCGGTGATTAAGCAGTCATTACAATATTTAGTGAAAGAAGGACCAGTAACGAATGTATTGCCAAATGGATTTCAAGCTGTGCTCCCAGCGGATACAGAAGTGAAAATTGATTTGCAAAAGGATGGAACTGCAGTTGTTGATTTTTCAAAAGAACTGAAAAACTATAAAAAAGAAGAAGAGCGTCGTATTGTAGAAGCGGTTACTTGGACATTAACACAGTTTAAAGAAGTAAAGAATGTGAAGTTCAGCATGAATGGGCAAGATTTAACGAAAATGCCTGTTGCTGGAACACCGATTGGTAATGGGTTCAGCCGAGCGAATGGTATTAACTTTGATGATGAACAAGTTGCGGATCTTGCAAATACAAAACCAATTACGCTGTATTTCTTAGCGCAAAATAATAAGCAGACGTATTATGTGCCAGTAACACGCCGCGTTGCTGAAGGGAAAGAAAATGAAACTGCGACAATTGTGAAAGAGCTTGTGAAAGGACCGTCGCAAAAGTCGGCGTTAACATATGACTTTAATCCAGATGTGAGGCTGATCAATGAGCCAAAACTTGAAAAAGGGACAGTGACATTGAACTTTAATGAAAATATTTATGTGGATAAAAATAAAAGTAAGATTTCTAACTATGTATTGCAGTCGCTTGTGTTATCTTTAACTGAAAAACAAGACGTGAAAAATGTGTCCATTCAAGTGAATGGAAAGGCAAATCTTGTTACAGAAAAAGGCGATAAATTAATAAAACCGATTGATCGTCCACAAAACGTGAATACAGGTAGTTTTTAAACAGAAATAATTTGATATACTGAATAGAGGAAGAGAAGGGGAATACAGTTAATTCCCCTTCTTTTAATGCGATACATAACATGAATTTTTAATGGGCTATACTAACAAGTAGTAGTTACAAGGGGGTTATTTTTATGCGAGTAGATGGTAGACAAGCATCAGAGCTGCGCCGTATACATATTCATACGAATTATTTGAAACATCCAGAAGGATCGGTACTAATTGAAGTTGGTGATACAAAGGTGATTTGTACAGCGACGATTGAAGATCGAGTTCCTCCATTTATGAGAGGGGAAGGAAAAGGATGGGTTACCGCAGAGTATTCCATGATTCCTCGTGCAACAGAACAGCGTACGATCCGTGAATCAAGTAAAGGAAAAGTAACAGGGCGTACAATGGAAATTCAACGTTTAATTGGACGAGCATTACGTGCTGTTGTTGACTTAGAAGCACTTGGTGAAAAAACAATTTGGATTGACTGTGATGTTATTCAAGCTGATGGTGGAACGAGAACAGCTTCGATTACCGGTGCGTATGTAGCGATGGTGTTAGCATTTGAGAAGCTTGTGGAAGCAGGAAAAGTATCGAAAATTCCAGTGAAAGATTTCTTGGCGGCAACGTCTGTTGGAGTCGTTGATGAGCATGGTATTGTATTAGATTTAAATTATGCAGAAGATTCTAAGGCGAATGTTGATATGAATGTCATTATGACAGGAAAAGGACACTTTGTTGAAGTGCAAGGCACAGGAGAAGAAGCGACATTTAGCCGCGGCGAATTGAACGAGTTACTTGATGTAGCGGAACATGGGATTCTGCAGCTTGTTGAAATCCAAAAAGAAGCATTAGGTGATATTGTAACTCATATGGAATAGAGGTGGAAATATGAAACAAGTTGTCGTAGCAACAAAGAATGCTGGCAAAGTACGTGAATTTGCGGAGCTATTTGAAAAGTTTGATTTAGAAGTAAAGTCACTTTATGATTTTCCTCATATTGAAGAAGTAGAGGAAACGGGTGAAACGTTTGAAGAAAACGCCATTTTAAAAGCGGAACATCTATGTAAACAGCTAGGTGAAATTGTAATTGCTGATGATTCTGGTTTAATTGTAGATGCATTGCAGGGGAAACCAGGAGTACACTCTGCTCGTTATGCAGGTGAACAAAAGGACGACCAAGCTAACATTCAAAAAGTGTTAGACGGACTAGAGAATATTTCGATGGAGAAACGTACAGCACGTTTTTACTGCGCACTAGCCGTTGCCTTCCCGCAAGAAGATAAAGAACCATTGCTTGTAAATGGTACGTGTGAAGGAAAGATTTTGCAGCAGCAGCGCGGGGAAAATGGATTTGGATACGATCCTATTTTTTATGTAGAAGAATACAAAAGCGCAATGGCGGAATTGTCATCGGATGAGAAAAATAAAATTAGTCACCGCGGACGTGCGCTTCGTAAATTAGAAGAAAAAATTCCAGTCTGGTTTTTAGGAGAAGAATAAGGGAGCGAAACCGATGAAGGCGTTAATTGTGAGCGACAGTCACAGTTCTGTGAAAGAGCTAAAGCAATTAAAGGAGCAGTACGAGGGAAACGTAGATGTGATGATTCATTGCGGTGATTCGGAATTAACATCTCAGCATTCTGAACTAGAAGGGTTTCATGTAGTGAAAGGAAACTGTGATTTTACGGGATCCTTTCCAAATGACATCATCACAGAAGTGCAAAATACACGTTTTCTCGTCACACATGGACATTTATACAATATTAAAATGACGCTGCAAACACTTTTATATCGCGCGAAAGAAGCTGAGGCTAATGTCGTATGCTTCGGTCATTCGCATATATTAGGAGCAGAAATCTTAGACGATATTTTGTTTATCAATCCAGGAAGCATTCTTTTGCCGCGCTCGCGCAGAGAAAAAACATTTGCCTTACTTGAAATAGAAGAGGGTATCATGGACGTTCGTTTTCTTACTTTAGAAGGAACAATCGTAGCACAAAAAACATTTAAAATAGGGTGAAAAATTCTTCACCCTATTTTTAAAAAAATGGTGTTGACTTTCGTTGGTATCGATAATATAATGAATAATGTCGATGAGGCAATTAGAAAAAATCATATGACGCGGGTGTAGTTTAGTGGTAAAACAAGAGCCTTCCAAGCTCTGGTCGAGAGTTCGATTCTCTTCACCCGCTCCATGTCCCAGTAGCTCAGCAGGATAGAGCAACGGCCTTCAAGAATAGGAGCCTTTATAGGGAAACAAGAACCTATAAAGTGGACGACACTATATCGGTGAAGCCTTAACAGTACGGCTGATGGTAATACCGAGGAAACTTACGATCTTCTAAAGAAGATTGAGGAGTCTTGAATGATCAAGGAATCACCTTGATGGTAAAAACTCTAAAGTATGATGAAAATCATCGTGAGGTTCCGTAGAGACTACACGTGTCGCACCTGAAATGGTGAAGATATAGTCCAGACTACAAACAGTATTTGCTGGTAGCGAAAGCTATGGTGGTAAGCTAAGCCGTCGGTCGGGAGTTCGAATCTCTCCTGGGACGCTAAAAAAACCTTTGCGGTAACGTCAAATTCCGCAATATATAAGCCTTCTAGTTCGTTAGTTGAAACGGTCAATGATCGGTCAACAGCGAATTAGGGGGCTTATTTTTTTATGTCTAAAAGAAAAGATTCTTTAATGGTCGCGGTAGATTTATCGAATGTTTTTAGCGATAAACCGAAAAAGGAATGTACGAAAGGTTTTACGATTGAAAAAGCACTCGCTACAGTTATTCGTCAAATGAAAGCGACAGGATTGCGTAAGCGTACGATTAGTGACTACGAATTACATGTTAACCACTTTATCGAAATAACGGGCGCACAGTTTATCGAAGAACTGAACGTTAACCATATTTACTTGTGGTTATCGTCTATGGAAGTGAGTAATCAAACGAAATTAACACGTTTAAAGTGCCTAAAGGCGTTTTTAGGGCGTTGTTTCGATAATGGTTGGATTGATATTAATTTTTGGCGAAATGTCAAAATAAAGGTTGATAGTCCTGTTAAAGAGGGAGCGACTGACCGCGAAATTAATATTCTGCTATCAATGCTCGATTTAACGCACTTTATAGAGTTACGTGATGCAGCCGCTATATTAATTATGTATCAGACTGGAATACGTGTCGGAACTTTATCGCAACTAGAGCATAAGCACGTTAATTTAGATGCGAAATTATTAAGAATTGACGGCGGTATTATTAAAAATCATGAGTCGATACATTTACCTTTTGATGATGTGCTTATGCGATTGTTAGACGTTCTTATGAAACAAAACGATATTATTCGAAAAGAAAATAAAGTACGTAACGATTATTTATTTATTACAAAAAGCGGTGGACAAATTGCAACGAGTCCGACAAATAACAATATAACAAAACGATTAAGTAAGTATGCGAAGGATTATGGATTGAAAAACATTAACCCGCACGCCTTAAGAAGAGGTTTTGCTAAGAATTTGCTTAAGAAAGGTGCAAATATAGCATTGATATCTAAAGCGTTAGGTCATAGCGATATAGCCGTTACAACGCGTTATTTACATTTAGATAAAGAAGAAGTTGCGGAAAGTTTACGGAGTTTCTTGTAAATAAAAAAGAACGTCCGCCAAGACGTTCACGTAGGGTAGACCGCGCCAACGGTTGATTACCCAAATAATATTCGTCGATTAAATAAAACCAAATAACGAAAAAACGTACATTCAACGACAATTGAATATAGGACGATACCGTCATTCAGTACCTTCATTTTATCGAAAAAATTCGAGGAATGCAAGGCTTCTTAAGTGCTGTCTTTTTTAGGTACTGCTGCGGTAAGTCAAAAAGCGGAAGCCGTCCCGCTATAAAAACGTAAAAGGTCAGCTGCACCGATGCAATAACGCAGCGTAGATACATTATAAGCGTTCCTCGTTTCGCTTGTATCTAGTCTAGGGGAGAACGCCCATAAACGGTTCGGCTGGTTGCTTGGTGTACTACGGTACAGGTAGCAACGAACAAGAAAGATAAAATTAGGTTACGAGTAATTAAGGATATGTCAGCAGTGCAATTCCTTCCCTAAATCCTTTGGCATGTTGGACAAGCATAATATGTTAAAAGTTCGTTGTAGGTGAAAATCTAGTGTTCAAACGAGGTGCATACTATACGGATACCTTAATCCGATAGACCATGAGCGTTAGCAGAATACCTATTTTATATCGCATTAATTTTATTATTTTTTTGCGATGTAAGGTAGATATTCTATGCCCTAGCCGTTGTCCTTCCCACTCAGCCCATGATGCGGGACGCCCTAAACAAGGTCAAGCGGAAAGGCATAAATATTATTCATTGGCGAAGACAGCGGAACGGCGTAGAACCAAACTACGTAGCAAGGGGAACCGTCGTAATGGTAATCAAAAGGCTAAACGCAGCAGCTATCGAGGCAAAGACAGATGAAGCCGTAATGTGGGAGATTAAGACTTACTACATTCCGCTAATAGAACGGCTAGCATTTGAAAATTGGTACAAAATGAATAATGAAACGCATTTTATCGACGATTGTAATAGGAAGATAGATTATGCGATCCGAACATTTAATATACATAAAGGAAATTTCGATAGGAGGGTGAGGTGGTTACTTAATCAAAGTGTGCGCCAGTACTGTGGTAATCGAGGTAAACAGCGCAAAGTATTACAGTTAATAGGCGAGGAGTTAGATGCATTAAAAATACTTGATAATACCGTAAATGTAGAGGAGGAAGCGATAAAAGCAGTAATAAAAGAAGAAATGTATGCGAACTGTGATAGAGGGATTGATGCGCAGATACTGGATATTATTTTCGATAAAAAAGATCATGTAGAAAATCAAAGCGAGATAACGAGAAAGCTAGCTGAGAAAACAGGGCGCTCATTCGATAGCGCACGAGGTGCAGTGAGGTCTTTCGCAAAACGAAAGCGGGCTGTATAATTTAGAGGAATAATAAGGCACGTCAAGGCTACGGGAAGACGAAAGGAGGGATGCGCAATGTTTAGAATTAAAATCACATTGAAAGATAAGAGCAAGAACGGGAAACGGCGCACTGGGCTTATACTGACGTCTTTAACATTACTGATTGTATCGCAAATAGTAGGGAATCTATATTTTTCAGCTGGTTCAACTGTCTTTGCAATGAGCGTAGCAGCCGCAGAGCTAACAGAAATATATTTGAATTGGCGAGAGAAGAAGCGCAAGCAAGACGAAGAAGAGGGCGACGAGGGCGAGCAGTGAGCAGCCCTTTTTTGTATGCGCTGGAATAAAAGGTCGATAATAAACCTTTATTACGTACGTACTCTCTACTGATCTTTGGCGTACAAAAAAAGAGCGCATAATCTGCGCTCTGTACACGTTAATTTAAAGACTTAATAGGTTTATGGTAAAATTCGAAATCATACCCAGCTTCATCGCCAACGCCATGCGATTGTCGTATCTTCTATATGGATAGCAGGAATGTCTATTCCTAGGTATTTTCCTTCGTTTTCATCAAAAATAGACCAGTTTTCATCATTCAAAAAATCGGGGTCTATACTTTCAAAATCAAATGTACTTTCTTCATTAACCATTTCATTGAAATATTCTTGGTAAGGTTTGCTATTTTCGTTCAAGCGTATAGTTCCATACATCCAAGGTGTTTCAGTAAAAACATCTGTAATTTCCCCTAATTCAATATCTTTAAAATATAGCTTCATATGTACACCTTCTTATTCGTGAATTTTAAAATAATCTTTAGGTATCTCTCCTCTAATAAGATACTCATTATCTCTTTTTGTCCATTTTAAGGCTAGTTTTTTCCAATAAGGAGTTGACAATCTATCTTGTTCAATTAGTCGTTCAATTTGCTTTGGATTTAAAATAGCTACGTCTTTAACATCGCCATTGCGAATTGCTGTTCTTAAACGATTAATATCCAATTCGATTGTATTGTCTCCGTATTTCACTGTCGCATTGTTATTAATAGAAAAACTTGTATATGGGCTATTATTTTTTCCGCCTTTACGATATCCACCTAAAATATGTTCTGTAACAGTGACCTGTCTTCCTTTATACATTACCTCTTTGTTAGCTGGTACAAGATTCCCTGCCTCATTGATATAGGATTTTTTTATTCCCTTTGCATTCTTAGCAGAACGTAAATAATCATCTGACCGAAGTAAGTTTTTTAAAGCGGCAACACCCTTTTTTCCGCTTTTAAGTAATTTAATCCCTTTTCCAACTGGTGTAATCCCTGCGAAAATCATAACACCTGCCCCCGTACGATCTAACCACGAAAGTTTTTCGCCAGTTTCGGGATCAATACCTTCGAAAGCACGCCGCATATCGTATTCGCCTGTCAGCTCACCTGTTAAGTCTCTAGCGGCTTTCTTTAAATCGTCGTCAGGTGACGCTATATTATTTATTGTATCACTTTCTGCTAAATTGTGACCGTCAAGGGTATTAGTTTGACGAGCGCTATTATCTACAATCTCTTGAATAGATGTCGCCCATTGCATATTCAATTCTTGTGTGTTAAATGAAAAATTTTGTGGTTTACAAGGTAATCATTTTTTGTTAGAAAATCTAAATAGTCAAAGAGAGCGGTGGAATAAAAATATGCTAGGCAACTACGGTGGAATGTTAATAGAGCATACAGATTTATTCTTAGTATATTGTCCTAGATGTAATGGTTGTGCGAGGGTTTTTACTCCTGATAACGCAAAGGGAAAAGGTGAGCCTAGATATATAGGTCATGAATTGAAACGGTTTTTATGTAGTAAATGTGGATTAACAAAAGACATTCATCCTAAAAGAAGATGGGATAATTCATGGGCATTTAATCATGAATTATTTAATGCCAAACATGGTGTTGATTGGTACTTTGGTTTACCTTTATATTTGCAAAAGGAATGTTGTGGTCATAAGCTTTGGTTCTTTAATCTTGAACATCTTCATCGTGTAGAAGATTATGTTCAGCGACGCTTAAGGCCATTTAGACCATATTATTTAAGTATCGAAAGTAGACTTCCAAAATGGATAAAACTTTCAAAGAATAGAAATGAAATTCTTAAGACAATAGAAAAGTTGAAGTGTACGATTTAATTTGGATTGTGAGGAGAGGTTTAAAGATCTTGTTATACAACTCGGAGCTTGGGGGTATGAAAAAGACACGAGTTATAAAACTTTCTAGGTTCAGAATGAAAAAAGGAAAGCGTCGAAAAGACTGCTTTCCTTTTTTGTAGTTCTACATTAATTGTTAATAAACTTCTCAAACGCAAATCCAAAATCTTTTACATTGTATTGTTTCTTCGTATCAACAAGCCAGTTGAATGCAATTTGATTAATTTCTTTAAACTGTGCTGCAAGATCTACTTCGGCATTTCTTACATTACCTAATGTAGAAGATGCCATTTCTAGGCTTTTATGTGCGTATTGCGTTGCGATGTCGTTTTCATGAGTAATTTCAGCAATTTTTAGAAGGGCTTTATATAAATCTTTCACTTCTTCAATATGTTTTTTATGTATATCAATGGAGTAATGTTCTCCGCCCATAGTAAATTTAATTTCAATATCTAAATCGACAGTTCCAGCCGTTTCAAGCAGGACGTTAGAGATTTTATGAGTGTTGTAATTGTAGCGGCGAAGTGTACGTTTCTTGCTTACCGCACTCGTGCCGTCAACGTGAATAAGAGCAGTATTTGTAAAGCAATACTCGTCTGTTTTCGATTTGATTAAAAAATAAATTTTTTCATTTTCTTCATGCATGACATAATCATCAGCATCTACTTTATCGTAATCAGCAGGGGTAATAACGGATCCAATATCACTTAAGCCAAGCATATCAGCTGCGACTTTTTTGAACATAGTGAATCATCCTTTCGTTATTGTTTTCAGAATCATCGCAATAATATTATATCACTTGTGCAGAAAGAAATGTTAAGTATAAGCAGGAAGAAACGAACAGAGGAATGAAATTTTATGTTATTACTTTGATCCTAAAGTCTTTCGTAAATCGATTAGCTTAAGAGTTAAAGATCCGAAAAATTATCAAGAAAAGAATATAAATTTTGCAGATGAATATAGAGAAATTCCATAAAACTACCCCAGTGTATGCACAAGGAGGTAGTTTTTATTTTGAGAAATCTTACAATTCTGTAAGGTACATGTAAGGTAGTTCGATGGTAACTATTTTTAAACATTTTATAATAAAGGTAACAAAGACGAAGCGAGGAGGAAAAATAATGAAAGGATTAGCGGTAACAGCTTTAACAATTGCTTTTGGGGTTGTTGCATATGACAAACTAGCTGACATGATCGAAGTTGTAAAACAGTTAATGGCATAAATAAAGATTTAAGGGGAAAGAGAATGGAATGGCTATTAGGAATGATTGGAGTTTGTAGTGTAATCTTATTATTCATGCTTCCAGGCGGATTGTTAAGTTCAAGTGTAACTATACTTTTCGTCTGTTCAATAATCTGCACAATTATCATTATTATGTTGTTGATAAAGCGCAGTAAGGTTATGCTCTTTTTTGGAGTCATTGTGATGACGTTTATTGTTATTCAAATTATAACCCTCTTTATATATCCTACTATTATAGAAGCTTTCCAGTAGACTCTCCGCATCGGTAGCAGAGGGTTTTTGTTTTATATATAAAATTTCTACTTTCGTATTTTCCCCCTGATATATTCGATTTTTATATAGAAGAAATTGATGTTTTCTCAATAAAAACGAACAGATTCCAATTATTGTGTTCGGAACTGTCATTTGTTATATTAACTTTAAAGTGTATTGAAAATCTAAAAAAAGAGGCGAGCGTATGGATAAAAAAGAAAGTACGGTCGTATTGTTTCCGCAATTGTCAGCGCGATATACCGATGAAGGATTTATTGCATTGCGTGAGCGTCGGTTTGAAGATGCGTTAAAAAACTTCGAAATGTTGCGCCAATACGGAGCACAGACAGAACAATCAGAATTAGCTTCAGTTATTTGCTTGCTAGAATTAAAGGAAATGGAAGAAGCGAAAGAACGATGTGAGAAATTACTTGAAACAGGGGAGTTCTTATTTCAAGATATTCTCGAAACGTACATTACGATTTTAGTGCAGACAAATGATTACGAAGGTATTATTGAAACGGTGCAGTCTGTTTTACAAACGAAAGAAGTAACAGTAGAGCAAAAGGAAAAGTTAGCACAACTTGCCTTGTTTGCAAAGAGTATGCTTGAGAGTGAAGAAGCAGTAGTAGAAATAGATGGCGGTTTATCTTTTGATGAACCTGCGTTTGCGGATGCTTTACTGACGGGTGACTACGGGGAGCAACTGCGCGCGGTGAATCGTCTTGCGACTAAACATGTCGAAAAGGCGCTGCCGACGTTACGTACATTTTTATTAGATGAAACGAAACACCCGTATATTAAAACTTCTATCTTATATGTATTAATGGATTTCGGAATACAAGAAAAGGTAGATATAGAAAAGTTTGGTGAGACAATAACGGTTATACCGGCTAATTTGGCTTATAATCAATACGATACAGAAAAAGTGTTACATATATTGTCTGAACGATTAGAGCATGATAATCCGTCGATGTATGGGGCAATTATTACATATTGGAAAGAAATGCAGACAAGTCTCTTCCCGTTTCCTCTATTAACAGATAAAGATGAATTATGGGCAGCTGTTTTAGAGAGAGTTGGAAGGAAACGTTTTGGAATGCCAATCGATGAAGAGAAGCTTCTTCAGGAGTATGGTATTACACTGGAAGAATATCATATTGCATATCAGTGGTTTTTACGTATTGAGAAAGAAGGGTTTATGCCAGTATAATGAAAAAGAATGTTTCAGTTATTGAAACGAGAGTATTCTATGTTATAATGTAAGGGTTGCAAAAGGCTTAAGTCTGCCTTTTTATAAGAGAACCGAAACACATATTCTCTTACTTATATGTTTCATACTATTCTCGAACAAAATATACCGTATTTGTCTTTTCGACAAATAGTAGATTGAGAAGTATATGTCCAAAGCTTTTCGTGATGGATAGAAGGCTGAATTTATCAGTTTGCGTTTGTTGTTTCTTTATAAGGAATGATAAAGGCCTCGATCTCTAGAGGTATGTGCATACATTATTATAGTTGGAGGGAAAGAATAAATGGCTGCAAAATGGGAAAAATTAGAAGGAAACGTTGGCGTTTTAACAATCGAAGTTGATGCGAAAGAAGTAAACAACTCTTTAGACGCTGCGTTCAAGAAAGTAGTAAAAACAATTAACGTACCGGGCTTCCGTAAAGGAAAAATGCCTCGTCCTCTATTCGAACAACGTTTCGGTGTAGAGTCTTTATACCAAGATGCTTTAGATATCATCTTACCAAAAGCATACGGAGAAGCAATCGATGAAACTGGTATCTTCCCAGTTGCTCATCCTGAAATCGACATCGAGAAATTCGAAAAAAGCCAAAACTTAATTTTCACTGCAAAAGTTACTGTAAAACCTGAAGTGAAATTAGGCGAATACAAAGGCTTAACAGTAGAGAAAACAGATGCTACTGTAACTGACGAAGATGTTGAGAACGAATTAAAATCTTTACAAGAGCGTCAAGCTGAGCTTGTAGTAAAAGAAGATGGCACTGTAGAAGACGGTGATACAGCTGTAATCGACTTCGAAGGTTTCGTTGATGGCGAAGCATTCGAAGGTGGAAAAGGCGAAAACTACTCTTTAGCAATCGGTTCTGGCACATTCATCCCAGGCTTTGAAGAGCAATTAGTTGGTCTAAAAGCTGGCGAACAAAAAGAAGTAGAAGTATCATTCCCAGAAGAATACCATGCAGCTGAACTAGCTGGTAAGCCAGCAACATTTAAAGTAACAGTTCATGAAATTAAAGTGAAAGAACTTCCTGCTTTAGATGATGAGTTCGCAAAAGATGCAAACGAAGAAGTTGCAACTCTTGATGAGTTAAAAGCAAAAATTCGTGAAAACTTAGAAGCGAGCAAAAAGCAAGAAGCTGAGCACAAAGTTCGTGACGAAGTAGTAGAAAAAGCTTCTGCAAATGCAGAAATCGATATTCCAGAAGCTATGATCGAAACTGAGTTAGATCGTATGGTTCGTGAATTCGAGCAACGCTTAAGCTACCAAGGTATGAACTTAGAGCTTTACTACCAATTCACAGGTACTGATGAAGAGAAATTAAAAGGACAAATGAAGGAAGACGCTGCAAAACGCGTAACAACTAACCTTGTTCTTGAAGAAATCATCAAAGCTGAAAACATCGAAGCAACAGAAGAAGAAGTAAATGCAGAAGTTGAAAAGATGGCTGAAATGTACAGCATGCCAGTAGACGCTGTGAAACAAGCTCTTGGTAACGTTGAAGGTGTAAAAGAAGAACTTCAAGTTCGTAAAGCAGTAGATTTCTTAGTAGAAAACAGCAAGACTGCATAATAAAATAACAAGGCGCGACATTGCTCGTGCCTTGTTTTATAAATATAAATATATTTGTAAAACATTTTGTTATGAAGAAGGAAATGATTCTTTAAGAGTCGAATATACATATTTCAAAAGTTTTAAAAATTATTTGTACATAACTAACCATATTATTTGTATTTCTCGCCACGTAGTGACATAATATGTATTTACATACGATACATTTATCGTGTACATACGAAGGCAAGGTTTTAGCACTTTGTAAGGGGTGTGAAAATATGTTTAAATTTAATGATGAAAAAGGACAATTAAAATGTTCCTTCTGTGGTAAAACACAAACGCAAGTTCGAAAACTTGTGGCAGGTCCTGGGGTTTACATTTGTGATGAATGTATTGAGCTTTGCACAGAAATCGTGCAAGAGGAGCTTGCAAAAGACGAAGAAGTAGAATTCAAAGATGTACCGAAGCCGGTAGAAATTCGTGAAATTTTGGATGAATATGTAATCGGACAAGATCAAGCGAAGAAAGCATTAGCGGTAGCGGTATATAATCATTACAAGCGCATTAATTCTAGCAGCAAAATTGATGATGTAGAATTAGCGAAAAGTAATATTTCTTTAATTGGGCCAACTGGTAGCGGTAAAACATTATTGGCTCAAACGTTAGCACGTATTTTAAATGTTCCATTTGCAATTGCTGATGCAACATCTTTAACGGAAGCTGGATATGTAGGGGAAGATGTAGAAAACATCTTATTAAAACTTATTCAAGCGGCTGATTATGATGTAGAGAAAGCAGAAAAAGGAATCATTTATATTGACGAGATTGATAAAGTGG
The DNA here is from genome assembly GCF_000746135.1 of Bacillus sp. UNC322MFChir4.1. Taxonomy (NCBI): domain Bacteria; kingdom Bacillati; phylum Bacillota; class Bacilli; order Caryophanales; family Bacillaceae; genus Bacillus; species Bacillus sp. UNC322MFChir4.1. Next base: position 51,538 of record NZ_JQKQ01000014.1, on the reverse strand, counting down.
CTCGTAAGTCAGAAAATCCGTCAATTACGCGTGACGTATCTGGTGAGGGTGTGCAACAGGCGCTTCTTAAAATTTTAGAAGGAACTGTAGCGAGCGTTCCGCCTCAAGGTGGTCGTAAGCATCCACATCAAGAGTTTATTCAAATTGATACAACAAACATTTTATTCATTTGCGGCGGTGCATTTGATGGTATTGAACCAATCATTAAACGCCGTCTTGGTGAAAAAGTGATTGGCTTCGGTTCTGAGAAGAAAAATGCTGATGTAACAGAAAAGCATGTTTTATCGCATGTATTGCCAGAAGATTTATTAAAATTTGGATTAATTCCAGAATTTATTGGTCGTCTTCCAGTTATTGCGAACTTAGAACCGCTTGATGAAGGTGCTCTTGTTGACATCTTAACAAAGCCGAAAAATGCACTTGTGAAGCAGTTCCAAAAATTATTGGAGCTTGATGATGTTGAATTAGAGTTTGAAGAAGATGCTCTTGTTGAAATTGCTAAAAAAGCAATTGAACGTAAAACAGGTGCACGTGGACTTCGTTCTATCATTGAAGGTTTAATGCTAGATGTGATGTTCGAACTTCCATCTCGTAAAGACATTGAAAAATGTGTAATTTCAAAAGAAACAGTAACAGAAAATGCAACGCCAAAATTAGTGTTGCAAGATGGTACTGTGCTTGAGCAAGATACAAAAACATCTGCATAAAGTGTTTTGAATAATGGGGGGCTTTGGCCCCCATTATTTATGAAGTGGAATATAAACGATAGAAACAGCAATTATATAATTGCTGTTTCTTCTTATGTTTAGCGTGTTTCCTCCCAGGGGATACTGAAGAGTAAAACATAGCGGGAGGAAATGAATATGAGCTGGACAAATATTTTTTTAATCGTTCAACTAGTCTTTGGTGTAATTGTCGGATTATATTTTTGGCATTTACTTCGAAACCAGCGTACGCAAAAAGTTTCAATCGATAGAGAATCAAAGAAAGAGCTGGAGCAACTTCGGAAAATGCGGGAAATTTCTTTAACAGAACCGCTTGCTGAAAAGGTTCGTCCGGCGTCATTTGCCGATATTGTTGGACAAGAAGATGGTATTAAATCATTAAAGGCAGCTTTATGCGGACCAAATCCACAGCATGTCATCATATATGGACCGCCAGGAGTTGGGAAAACAGCAGCGGCTCGTCTCGTACTAGAAGAAGCAAAGAGAAATACGAAATCTCCGTTTCGCCTGAATGCAACATTTATTGAACTTGATGCTACAACAGCTCGGTTTGATGAACGGGGGATTGCTGATCCGTTAATTGGTTCTGTTCATGACCCAATTTATCAAGGGGCCGGTGCGATGGGACAAGCGGGTATTCCTCAACCGAAAAAAGGAGCGGTCACAGATGCGCATGGAGGTATTTTATTTATTGATGAGATTGGAGAACTTCATCCAATTCAAATGAATAAAATGTTAAAAGTGCTGGAGGATCGCAAAGTGTTTTTGGAAAGTGCCTATTATAGTGAGGAAAATTCTTTTATTCCAACGTATATACACGATATTTTCCAAAAGGGATTACCGGCTGATTTTCGTCTTGTTGGCGCAACAACACGTTCACCGGAGGAAATTCCTCCAGCGATTCGCTCACGTTGTTTAGAAGTCTTCTTTCGTGAATTAGATACAGAAGAGATTGAAGAGGTAGCTAGAAATGCTGCTGAAAAAGTAGGCATGGAGATAGGGAAACAGGGCGTAGAAATGATTGGCATGTACGCACGAAATGGAAGAGAATCCATTAACCTTGTACAAATCTCTGCTGGAATGGCAATTAACGAAGGACGCTCTTCCATAAAGGATGAAGATATTGAATGGGTGATTCATTCAAGTCAATTGACGCCTAAATACGAAAAACATATATATCCAATTCCGAGAATTGGTCTTGTAAATGGTTTGGCTGTATATGGGCCGAATACAGGAGCGTTGCTCGAAATTGAAGTAACAGCAATTCCAGCAAAAGAAAAAGGGTCTGTAGTGGTAACAGGGATTGTTGAAGAGGAAAGTATCGGTAATCAATCAAAATCGATTCGTCGTAAAAGTATGGCGAAAGGTTCTGTTGATAATGTTGTAACTGTCCTTCGTTCCCTTGATTTATTACCAGAAGGATATGATATACATATTAACTTTCCTGGTGGTGTTCCAATTGACGGTCCATCTGCCGGCATTGCGATTGCAACAGGTGTGTATTCTGCAGTTCATCGCATGTATGTCAATAATGAAGTAGCGATGACCGGTGAAATTAGTATTCACGGGGAAGTAAAACCAGTCGGCGGCGTTTATGCGAAAATAAAAGCAGCAAAAAAGGCTGGGGCAAAGAAAGTGCTCATTCCCGCAGAAAATATGCAGCCTATTCTTTATACAATTAAAGGTATTGAAATTGTACCTGTACGAAAATTAAAAGAAGTATTTGCATTAGCATGTATACAAGAGAAAATAGAGCGAACAGGCGATACGTTACTCTCTTTCGAGGAAGACGATGCACAATCGATTTGAAGAAAAGTGTTAGCAAATCAACCGGGGCAGTTCTCGTTAAAAAGAAAGTTAAATTACTTGAATATGTTAGACTTCGCTAAAGTCATTATATGCTTAAGCGAAGTCCTTTTTCTTGAACAGAAGTAGCGTATTGAGTCTCAGCGATTGCATAAGGCTTTATTGTAATATAAAATAGGGAAACAAAGATATTTATGGAGGTGCTATGTCTAATATGAATGCGAACGAAAGAATTGTGCCCCTCCTACCATTAAGAGGCGTTCTCGTATATCCGACGATGGTTCTGCATCTTGATGTAGGACGTGATAAATCGATCAAAGCGCTTGAGCAGGCGGCTATGGATGAAAATATGATTTTTTTAGCGATGCAAAAAGACGTGAATATCGATGATCCGAAAGAAGATGATGTTTATAAAGTAGGTACGTTAGCAAAAGTGAAGCAAATGCTTAAATTGCCAAATGGGACGATGCGTATCCTTGTTGAAGGTTTACATAGAGTAGAGATGACAGAGTTCATTGAAGAAAATGATGTAATTACAGCTAATGTCCACATGTTAATTGAAGAAGAAGACGGCGATTTAGAAGAAAAAGCACTTATGCGTACATTAATTGAGTATTTTGAGCAATATATTAAGCTGTCCAAAAAAATTTCAGGTGAAACATTTGCGACAGTTGTTGATATTGAGGAACCAGGTCGATTAGCTGATCTCGTATCATCTCATTTGCCGCTCAAAACGAAGCAAAAGCAACAAATTTTAGAAATCACTGCAGCGAAAGAACGATTACATACACTTATTTCTTTTATTCAAGATGAAAAAGAGTTGTTAAACTTAGAAAAGAAAATTGGTCAACAAGTGAAACGTTCTATGGAGCGTACACAAAAAGAGTACTTCTTACGTGAACAAATGAAAGCTATTCAAAAAGAGCTTGGTGATAAAGAAGGAAAAGGCGGCGAAGTAGAAGAGCTTCGCGAAAAGATTGAAGAATCAGGAATGCCAGAAGAAACGATGAAGGCGGCATTAAAAGAGCTGGATCGTTATGAGAAATTGCCGGCAAGTTCAGCGGAGAGCGGTGTTATTCGCAATTATATTGATTGGTTATTATCTCTTCCTTGGACGGAGGCAACGGAAGATCGTATCGATCTTGCGCGTGCTGAACATATTTTAAATGAAGATCATTATGGGCTTGAAAAAGTGAAAGAACGTGTGCTTGAATATTTAGCAGTGCAAAAGCTTACTAATTCGTTAAAAGGACCTATTCTTTGTTTAGTTGGTCCTCCTGGGGTTGGGAAAACATCGTTAGCTCGTTCAATTGCGACATCAGTGAATCGTAATTTTGTTCGTGTATCGCTTGGCGGTGTACGTGATGAATCGGAAATTCGTGGTCATCGTCGTACGTATGTCGGTGCGATGCCAGGTCGTATTATTCAAGGGATGAAAAAGGCAAAAACAATTAATCCTGTCTTTTTATTAGATGAGATTGATAAAATGTCCAATGATTTCCGCGGTGATCCTTCAGCGGCATTGTTAGAGGTATTAGATCCAGAACAAAATCATAATTTTAGTGATCATTACATTGAAGAGCCGTATGATTTATCAAAAGTGATGTTTGTTGCAACTGCTAATACGCTTGCAAGCATTCCAGGTCCGCTTCTTGACCGCATGGAAGTTATTTCTATTGCTGGTTATACAGAACTTGAAAAAGTACATATTGCCCGTGAACATTTATTGTCGAAGCAACTGAAGGAACATGGGTTGAAAAAAGGGAATTTACAAGTGCGCGATGAAGCGCTTCTTGAAATCATCCGTTACTATACGCGTGAAGCGGGTGTTCGTACGTTAGAACGTCAGCTTGCGAAGCTTTGCCGAAAAGCGGCGAAAATTATTGTAACAGAAGAACGTAAGCGCGTCGTTGTAACGGAGAAGAATATTACTGAATTACTTGGAAAACGTATATTCCGTTATGGTCAAGCAGAAACGAAAGATCAAGTAGGGATGGCAACAGGTTTAGCGTATACAGCAGCTGGTGGAGATACGCTGGCGATTGAAGTATCTGTATCCCCGGGTAAAGGGAAATTGATTTTAACGGGAAAACTTGGTGATGTAATGAAAGAATCTGCACAAGCGGCATTTAGTTACATTCGTTCTCGTGCGGAAGAATTACATATTGATCCTGACTTCCATGAAAAACATGATATTCATATTCATGTTCCTGAAGGGGCTGTGCCAAAAGACGGACCTTCAGCTGGGATTACGATGGCAACGGCTCTTATTTCAGCATTAACAGGTATTCCTGTTAGTAAAGAAGTGGGAATGACAGGTGAAATTACACTTCGTGGCCGCGTGTTACCGATTGGTGGATTGAAAGAAAAAACGTTGAGTGCACATCGTGCAGGTTTAAAGAAAATTATTTTACCGGCAGAAAATGAAAGAGATTTAGAAGATATTCCAGAAAGCGTAAAGGAAAACCTTACGTTTGTGCCAGTCTCTCATTTAGATGAGGTACTAGAGCATGCATTAGTAGGAGTGAAAAAATGAAAGTAACAAAAGCTGACATTGTCATTAGCGCAGTCAAACCAGAACAATATCCTGAGAGCGATTTACCAGAAATCGCATTAGCGGGTCGTTCAAATGTAGGAAAATCATCCTTTATTAATAAAATTTTAAATCGAAAAAAATTAGTGCGTATTTCTTCTAAACCAGGAAAAACGCAAACGCTAAACTTCTTCATCATTAATGATATGATGCATTTTGTGGATGTACCAGGTTATGGTTACGCGAAAGTATCAAAATCAGAACGAGCAGCATGGGGCAAAATGATTGAAACGTATTTCACAACGAGAGAGCAGCTAAACGCAGCTGTGCTTGTTATTGATTTACGTCATAAGCCGACGAACGACGATGTGATGATGTATGATTTCTTAAAACATTATGAAATTCCAACAATCATTATTGCAACAAAAGCTGATAAAATTCCAAAAGGAAAATGGCAAAAGCATTTAAAAGTTGTGAAAGAAACGCTTGATGTAGAACCAGGAGATGAAGTTGTACTATTCTCTTCAGAAACAGGTCTTGGGAAAGAAGAAGCGTGGAAAGCGATTCATAAGTTTACAAAGACAAAAAACGTGTGACGATTGTCACACGTTTTTTTATGATCATTTGGTATAATCATACATATTTTTCTCCGATTGAAAGAAGCTAATGAAAGATTGTTTTTAGCATAGATGGAATAGTTTCCATCACTTGATTCCGATAATTTTTTTTGGTAACGTACAGATAGAGTTGTTATATTATAATTATTATAAAGTGGTTTTTTTTGGAAGAGGTTAGTTAAGCGTGGAAACGAAAATCAGTTTCCTTTATGAAAACTTTTCCTCACTTTTCATTCTTTACTTATCGCGGGAGATGGCTTATTGTCAGATAAGTAAGGAAAAAAAGCAACGGTGTTCACATGATTGTCAGATTTATAAGAAGAAAGTTGTATTATGATAGTAGATAAGATGAAAAAACGGTTGAAGGGGGACATGCTGCGTGCATATTCTTGTTGTTGGTGTTAACTATCGAACAGCCCCTGTAGAAATTCGTGAGAAACTAACGTTCCAGGCAGCAGAATTAGAGGAAGCAATGACAACGTTGCAAAAGCAAAAAAGTGTATTAGAAAATGTCATTGTATCAACGTGCAATCGAACGGAAATCTATGCTGTAGTAGACCAGTTACACACAGGACGCTATTATATTAAGAAATTTATGGCTGATTGGTTTCAGCTTGAAATAGACGAAATTGCACCGTATCTATCTCTATATGAACAGGATGGTGCTACAGATCATTTATTCCGCGTAACATGTGGATTAGATTCAATGGTAGTTGGAGAAACGCAAATTTTAGGTCAAATTCGGAATAGCTTCTTACTTGCACAAGAAATAAAAACGACAGGAACGATCTTTAATGAATTGTTTAAACAAGTCGTTACATTAGCGAAACGTGCGCATTCAGAAACGACAATTGGTGGCAATGCAATGTCGGTAAGTTATGCAGCTGTTGAACTTGGAAAGAAGATTTTTGGTGATTTGAAAGATTGCCATGTTCTTATTCTTGGTGCGGGAAAAATGGGCGAATTAGCACTACAGAATTTGTACGGGAGCGGTGCTCATAAAGTAACTGTTATGAATCGTACGTTTGCAAAAGCAGAAACGATGGCAGAAAAATATATGGGGCTTGCAATGCCGGTGAATCAGTTGCAATGCGCACTGTTAGAAGCTGATATTGTCATTAGCTCAACGGGGTCGACTGAATATGTGATTACGAAAGAAATGATGTCCAAAGTAGAACGCATGCGTTCTGGTCGTCCGCTCTTTATGGTAGATATTGCAGTGCCTCGTGATATTGATCCAGCAATTGATAGGTTAGAAAGTGTTTTCTTATATGATATTGATGATTTACAAGGTGTTGTGGAAGCGAATCGTGCTGAGCGATTAAAAGAAGCTGAGAAAATTCAAATTATGATTGAAGAAGAAATGAGTCTATTTAAATCATGGTTGAATACGCTTGGTGTTGTCCCGTTAATTTCGGAGCTTCGTGATAAAGCGTTAGCGATTCAAAGTGAAACAATGCAGAGTATTGAACGGAAAATTCCAACGTTAACAGAGCGTGAACGGAAAGTGATTAGTAAGCATACGAAAAGTATTATTAATCAATTATTAAAAGATCCGATTTTAATTGCGAAAGAGTTAGCGGCTGAAGAAAATGCGAAGGAAAAACTTGCTCTATTTGCGAAAATTTTCGATTTAAATACGAAAGAAGTAGTGGAAGAGAGCGAAGTAGAATGGAAACAAACAGAGAAGTGGACAGTATCCGCTCCATCTTTGTAATGGAAAGGATAAATGGATGGGTGTTTTAAACAATAGCATTATTTATCATATTGCCATTATTTTATATGCTTGTAGCGTTAGTTTGTATTTCATAGATTATTTTCAAAGTAACCGAAGGGCGAACAAGATTGCCTTTTGGTTACTTTCTGTTGTATGGGTACTCTATTCAATATTTATGTTACTTCGGGCAACAGAAGCGGAAATTAATCCAATTTTAACGTTATTATCGGGTATTTATTTTTATGTATGGCTATTAATTACATTATCATTAATGATTAACCGATTCATGCGCATTGACTTTTTAGTCTTTTTCACAAATATGATTGCGTTTGGTGTAAGCGCTTTTTCTATTTTTACGCCGCTTGGAAAAATGTCGCCGGTATTAGCAAATCAATTAGTATCGGAGCTTGTTTATGTACATATTGGTATGGCGATTATTTCCTATGCAACATTTACAGTTTCTTTTATTTTTTCCATTATGTATTTAATTCAATATCGTTTATTAAAGCAAAAAAAATGGAATGCAAGGTTAAGGCGTTTAGGAAATTTACCGAAGCTGGACTCTATGTCATATGGTTTAAATTTATTTTCTGTACCTTTCTTTTTATTAGCCATTTTGCTTGGGTGTCTATGGGGATATACAAAGTTAGATAATTTCCATTGGTATGACGCGAAGGTAATCGGATCTTTCATCGTCTTATTTGTATACTGTTCAGGTATTTATTTACGCGGATCAGATACATTACAGGGAAAGAGAATTGCGAGCTGGAATATTGGAGCATTTCTTATTATGTTAATTAATATTTTCTTATTTAGTAGTTTATCGAACTTCCATTTTTGGTACTTATAAGAGGAGAGAAAAATATGCGCAAAATTATTGTAGGATCGAGAAAAAGTAAATTGGCATTAACGCAAACAAATTGGTTTATCGATCAATTAAAAGCACTTGGATTGCCATATGAATTTGAAGTGAAAGAAATTGTAACGAAAGGTGACGTTATTTTAGACGTGACACTTTCGAAAGTAGGCGGAAAAGGCTTGTTCGTAAAAGAGATTGAACATGCGCTATTAACAAAGGAAATTGATATGGCTGTTCATAGCATGAAGGATATGCCGGCAGTACTTCCTGAAGGGTTAACAATTGGATGTATTCCAAAACGTGTTGATCCGCGTGATGCGTTTATTTCTAAAAATGGAGAATCGTTTGAGGAGTTACCAGAAGGAGCGGTGATTGGTACAAGCAGTTTACGCCGTAGTGCACAGTTGTTAGCTACACGTCCCGATTTACAAGTGAAATGGATCCGCGGAAATATTGATACGAGACTCCGTAAGTTAAAAGAAGAAGATTACGATGCAATCATTTTAGCGGCTGCAGGACTAAAACGAATGGGCTGGGCCGGTGATGTGATTACAGGGTATTTAGCAGAAGAAGTGTGTGTACCAGCTGTCGGTCAAGGTGCGCTGTCTATTGAATGCCGCGAGGATGACGCGGATTTATTACAATTATTAAGTCATTTAAATGATCATGTAACAGCGAGAACTGTAGAAGCAGAACGTGTATTTCTTCATAAATTAGAAGGCGGTTGCCAAGTTCCGATTGCTGGATATGCAACGCTCAAAGAAGATGACCAAATTGAATTAACAGCTCTTGTTGGGTCGAAAGATGGCACAGTTTTATTAAAAGAAGTTGTTGTTGGTGAAGATGCAGGAGAAGTTGGAGAACGAGCGGCAGACTTGTTAATCGAGCAAGGAGCGAAAGAATTGATTGCCGCTGCGAATCAGGAGCAAAACTAGCGATATGACTTCTCTTTGCGGAAAAACAGTGCTAATTACAAGGGCCCAGCAACAAGCGAAGCAAATGAGTGCAGCAGTGCAAAAACAGGGCGGAATTCCAGTGGAAATTCCGCTTTTACATATAACAGCAGCCCCGCATAATCAATTTCAACAAGTACGTGAGGAACTGGATACGTATAATTGGATTATTTTCACAAGTAAAAATGGTGTGAATTTCTTTTTAGATGGTTTACAGCAGCCCTTGCCAAAGACGATGAAAATTGCCGCAGTCGGCGTGAAGACAAAGCAAGAATTAGAATATCGCGGCTACAATGTTCATTTTGTACCAACTGCATTTGTGGCAGAAGTATTTGCGAAGGAATTTGTGAACCATATTGAAAGTGGGATACGTATATTATTGCCAAAAGGAAATCTTGCGAGAGATGTCATACGAGAGGCGCTAAGAAATCATGGGGCGATTGTCCGTGAACTCGTTGTATATGAAACGGCAGTCCATTTGCAAATGCGTGAACAACTTATTGATGCACTGCAATCAAGAGAAATTGATGTGATTACGTTTACAAGCCCGTCTACTGTCCAAAGTTTCCTTACATTGCTTGAAGGTGAAAACTGGAGAGAATGGGTAAAAGGATGTACAATTGCTTGTATAGGTCCTATTACAGAACGAGAAGCACGTCAATATTTTCAAACCCTACTTGTTCCAAAAGAATACACAATTGAATCTATGTTACAATGCATTTCAGAATATATAATAAAGTGAAACTTTAAGAATTGGAGATGGAAAAGTTATGAATCCTTTACAATTTAATCGTCATCGTCGTTTACGACAAAGTGCAAATATGCGTGCTCTTGTGCGTGAAACACATTTACATACAGAAGATTTCATTTATCCGATTTTTGTTTTAGAAGGAGAAAATAAGCGTAATGAAGTTCCTTCTATGCCAGGTGTATATCAAATTTCTTTAGACCATCTGCAAGCAGAAATGCAAGAAGTTGTTGATTTAGGTATTCGTTCCGTTATCGTATTTGGTTTACCTGCTGAAAAAGATGAAGTAGGCTCTTCTGCGTATTGTGAGCACGGTATTGTGCAGCGAGCAATTTCGCAAATTAAAGAGAGTTTTCCAGAATTAGTTGTAATCGCAGATACATGTTTATGTCAGTATACGAGTCATGGTCATTGCGGTGTAATTGAAGATGGAATTATTTTAAATGATGAATCATTAGAGGTTCTTGCAAAAACAGCAGTAAGTCAAGCAAAAGCAGGTGCGGATATTATTGCGCCATCTAATATGATGGATGGATTTGTAGCGTATATTCGTCATGCGTTAGATGAAAATGGCTTTATGCATGTCCCAGTTATGTCATATGCAGTGAAATATGCGTCGGCTTTTTACGGACCGTTCCGTGATGCTGCGCATGGTGCACCTCAATTTGGTGATCGTAAAACATATCAAATGGATCCAGCAAATCGTCAAGAAGCATTCCGCGAAGCTGAGTCAGATGTGATGGAAGGAGCGGACTTCTTAATTGTGAAGCCAGCACTTTCTTATTTAGATATTATTCGTGATGTGAAAAATAACTTCAATCTTCCGGTTGTTGCGTATAATGTGAGTGGTGAATACTCAATGATTAAAGCGGCAGCACAAAATGGCTGGATTAATGAAAAAGATATTGTTCTTGAAAAATTATTAAGCATGAAGCGTGCAGGAGCAGATTTAATACTTACATATCATGCGAAAGATGCAGCGAGATGGTTACAAGAAGGGAGCGCACGATAATGAAAAGTTTTGAGAAATCGATTGAAGCGTTTGAAACAGCAAAGGATTTAATGCCAGGCGGTGTAAATAGCCCAGTGCGTGCTTTTAAATCTGTCGGTATGAATCCATTATTTATGGAGCGCGGAAAAGGCTCTAAAGTTTATGATATTGATGGAAATGAATACATTGATTATGTATTGTCATGGGGTCCGCTTATTCATGGTCATTCCAACGACCAAGTTGTGGAAGCGTTAAAAGCGGTAGTTGAAAAAGGAACAAGCTTCGGAGCGCCGACAGAAATTGAAAATAAATTAGCACAGCTTGTTATCGACCGCGTTCCGTCCATTGAAATTGTACGCATGGTGAACTCTGGAACAGAGGCGACAATGAGTGCACTTCGCTTAGCACGTGGTTATACAGGCCGTAATAAAATTTTAAAATTTGAGGGCTGCTATCACGGACATGGTGATTCTCTTTTAATTAAAGCTGGTTCTGGTGTTGCTACGCTTGGGTTACCAGATAGCCCTGGCGTACCAGAAGGCGTTGCGAAAAATACGATTACGGTTGCGTATAACGATTTAGAAAGCGTGAAATATGCATTTGAACAGTTCGGTGATGATATTGCATGTATCATTGTAGAACCAGTAGCTGGAAATATGGGTGTTGTACCACCGCTTCCAGAATTTTTACAAGGTCTTCGTGATGTGACAACAGAATACGGGGCACTTCTTATTTTTGATGAAGTAATGACGGGCTTCCGCGTAGCTTATAATTGCGGACAAGGATATTTTGGGGTAACACCTGATTTAACATGTTTAGGGAAAGTAATTGGTGGCGGACTTCCAGTCGGAGCATATGGTGGTAAAGCTGAAATTATGAAGCAAGTAGCACCAAGTGGCCCAATTTATCAAGCTGGTACATTATCTGGTAATCCATTAGCAATGACAGCAGGATATGAGACTCTTGTCCAGTTAACACCAGAAAGCTACAAAGAATTTGAACGTAAAGCGGAGATGCTTGAAAAAGGCTTACATGAAGTAGCTGTAAAATATGGTATTCCGCATTGTATTAATCGTGCTGGTTCTATGGTCGGTATTTTCTTTACAGATGAAAAAGTTATCAATTATGAAACAGCAAAAACGTCCAATTTAGAATATTTTGCAGCGTATTACCGTGAAATGGTAGAACAAGGTGTATTCTTACCACCTTCTCAATTTGAAGGCTTGTTCTTATCAACGGCGCATAGTGATGCTGATATTGAAGCAACGATTGCTGCTGCAGAGATTGCGATGTCTAAATTAAAAGGGTAAAAAAGCCTTTTCTTTAGGGGGGCGAGAGGGCCTGACCGTGCGTAGAAGCGGTCAGGTCCTTTTTTTGCTACGTCCGGTGTGGGTTACGTTTTATTTTGGGTGGCAGTGGTTTGTATGCTGAACAAACAAAATTTGTATATAAATAGCAGTTGAAATTCTAGCTTATCCCCTTTTCTTTAGGGGAGGCGAGAGGACCTGGCCGTACATAGACGCGGTCAGGTTCTTTTTTGTCCACAGCAATTTTTTTATTCATAAAGTCTCTGTTCCTCACATAAACCTGTAATGACATAGAGTTTGAGAGGGGGAACACGAAGTGGCAGCAGAGCAACAAACTGCATTGCGGTTTTCTTTAAAAGAATCTGTATGGTTTCAAAAAGGACAGGAAGTCAATGAACTACTTTCGATTTCATTAGATCCTGATGTTGCTATAGAAGAACGTGAATATGAAATTGTTGTATACGGGCAACTTGATTTAACAGGGGAATATATCCCGAAGGAAGAAACGGAGACGTTCTCATTACGAGAGTTATCTCCGGTACGTACGATAGATTATGTGGAGACGCGCGATGATGGGATAAATGAATTGGTGCATTCGTTTCCGCTGGAAATTTCGATTCCACGTGGCCGCGTGAAGCGAGTCGAAGATTTGTATGTGGATATTGAAGAGTTTGATTATGAATTATTAGAAAATGGTTGTTTGCAGCTTTTGGCGGATGTTTCAATTCATGGATTGTGTGACGAAGAACGTGAAGTAGAAGAACTAGTTGATGAAGAGCGTGAAGTCGAAGAAACAGTAAAAGAAGAGGTACTAGATGAAGAAGTGGTAGAGACTGACGAATGGGAAGATTATGCTTTTGAGCCATTTCAGTTAGAAGCTCGTCAAGAACCAGAGCCCGAACTAGATGAGGAAGAAGAAAACGAAGAAGAGGAACAAAGGCAAGAAGAACAAGTACGTGAAGAAGTTGTCACGCCGCAGCTGGTCTTCGGACATAAAGAAGCGAAGAAACAAATTATTGATGAGGAAGAGCAAGAAGAAGTTTTATATTCACAGCGGGACGAAAACGCACTATATTTAACAAAATTATTTTCAAAACAGCCGGAAGATGAATTTACAAAGCTGAGACTATATTTTGTGCAAGAAGGTGACACGATTGAATCTGTTGCTGAGCGTTATGATACTTCCGTACAACATTTACATCGTGTAAATCAAAACGATGATTTGTATTTAACAGCAGGACAAATTATATATATACCAGTGCCAAAGGTGAAAGTAAAGTGAGTGAAGAGAAATCTTCCTCACCTCTTTTCTGTTTCACGCTCCTGTAGAAAGGGTCGTTGTTCATATGGACATGGAATTACGAGAGCGTTATGCTTCTGTTTTACAGCTATATCAATTAGCTCCTGAGCATATTGAGGAATATGGGAATGTAATAAAAATTTATACGAGCCAAGGTCCATATGCGTTAAAAAAATTGCCACCACAAAAATTAGAACGAAGTAATCTTATGTATTATGTTCAATTTTTACGAGAAAAAGGATTTACAAATTTTGCCCCTATTTATCATGCGAGAGATGGAACGCACATTTTAAGTGATGGTGAGCATAGTTATTATTTAATGCCTTGGTTAGGAAACGCAGAGAGTCAAGGAGAAGAGAACGATCAGTATCATAAAATGTTTCAAACACTTGCTATGATGCATAAAAAAACGGTGCGAGAAGAAGACGTGACAGAAGAGGCGATTCAAGGACATTTTGATACGATTTCAAATCGCTGGGAACAAGATGGCACGTTATTAGAGGAGTTCTTAGTTGAATCGGAAGCGAAATGGTATATGTCTCCGTTTGAATTGCAATATTGTACGTACTTTCATCAAGTGATGCGTGCTCATGAATTTGCGAAGAAACAATTTACAGAATGGCATGAAGCGATGAAAGACAAAGAAAAAACACGTATTTCATTTATTCACGGTAATGTTTCCATGAATCACTTTTTGTTCGATTATCAGCGAAATGGTTATTTTATTAGTTTAGAAGATGCAGGGTTTGCTACCCCAGTTCAAGATATTGTTCAATTTTATTCGCGCTCCTTTAACACGTATCCAATTGTAAGAAATGATCGGTATGAATGGTACCAAATATATCAAAAGAATTTTGCGTTTACGAAAGAGGAAAAGCTGCTTATGCTTGCATATTTAGCGTATCCAAAACCATTTATTAAACAAGTGAATGCCTATGCAAATGCTCGAAATACTCGTAATAAAACAAAGGAGTTACATGATGTAAAAATGCTCCAGCAAGCACATTGGCTTATAAGTAATATTGAATATTTCGTGGCACAGCTTCAAGCTGCTGAGCATCAATCACAGTAAAAAATAGCCGTAGCCTAAATAAAGAGGTTACGGCTTATAATGTAAGCGAATCGTTGCTGCAATAAAAATGGCAAGAATAACAAAATCTAAAAACGTAGGAAGTAGCAAAGTACGAATGCCTTGGAAAATTGTAAGTGGAATTGCAAAATCAGAAAATATCGTTTGTAAATTTCTTAACCATGAGGGGGATGAAAAGTTGTACGTGCGTCGATAGCGTCGCATAATTGTCCTCCGTATTACAACCTTCTCTAGAATGGAATTATAAGAGAAGTGAAAATATGATATTACAATATGCAGGATAGGCATCTAATGTGCTTGTGCTGCACTTTTTTCATTTTATTTGCATATGTTATAAAAAACTTGGTTAAGCTGATTGAAAATAAAATGTAATGATGATAGATGTAAGTCGAAAAATATTTTTATCTTGACGAATGTAGTTTCGTTTTTTACACTATTGTATATAATAAATAACAATTATATAAATGCATTGAAGGGGAAGAGTATAACATTAAACGTCTGCAGAGAGGAGAATTATTAGCTGTGAGATTCTCTAGATAGTCATGTTAGAAGGTAGCCCTGGAGCATCTTTTCTGAACGGAGTCATTCTCATTAGGAAAAGACGGGTCTGTCCGTTATCAAATCAAGAGTATAAGCAAATTTTGAATTTGTTTGTAAATAAAGGTGGTACCACGATGTCCCTCGTCCTTTTTGGATGAGGGACATTTTTTAATTTTAAGGAGGGAAAAATATGTCAAACACGGAAAAGAATTTACCAACAAAATACGATCATATATCCGTAGAAGAAGGCCGTTATAAATGGTGGCTTGAAGGCAAATATTTCGAAGCAAAAGGAGACGCAGAGAAACAACCATACACGATTGTAATTCCGCCTCCGAACGTAACTGGTAAGCTGCACTTAGGTCATGCTTGGGATACGACGCTTCAAGATATTTTAACGCGTACAAAGCGTATGCAAGGCTATGATGTATTATGGCTTCCTGGTATGGACCATGCAGGTATTGCAACGCAAGCGAAAGTAGAAGGGAAA
Organism: Bacillus sp. UNC322MFChir4.1; assembly: GCF_000746135.1. Lineage (NCBI taxonomy): Bacteria > Bacillati > Bacillota > Bacilli > Caryophanales > Bacillaceae > Bacillus > Bacillus sp. UNC322MFChir4.1. Next base: position 35,862 of record NZ_JQKQ01000014.1, on the reverse strand, counting down.
CTTCGTGAAGAAGGTATTTCTCGTTATGACCTTGGTCGTGAAAAATTCCTTGAAAAAGCGTGGGAATGGAAAGAAGAATACGCGAATCACATTCGTCAGCAATGGGGGAAAGTTGGTTTAGGACTAGATTACTCTCGTGAGCGCTTTACATTAGATGAAGGTTTATCTGATGCAGTTAATAAAGTATTCGTTCAATTATATGAAAAAGGTTTAATTTATCGCGGAGAATACATTATTAACTGGGATCCAGCAGCGCGCACTGCCCTTTCTGATATTGAAGTAATTCATAAAGATGTTCAAGGGGCATTCTACCATATGAACTATCCATTAACAGACGGTTCTGGTCACATTCGCCTTGCAACGACTCGCCCGGAAACAATGCTTGGTGATACAGCAGTAGCAGTTCATCCAGAAGATGATCGTTACAAACATTTAATCGGAAAAACAGTTACACTTCCAATCGTTGGCCGTGAAATTCCAATTATCGCAGACGACTATGTAGATCCAGAGTTTGGAACAGGGGTTGTAAAAATTACACCAGCTCATGATCCAAACGACTTTGAAGTAGGTAACCGCCACGACTTACCACGCGTTCTAGTAATGAACGAAAATGGAACAATGAATGAAAAAGCTGGTAAGTATAACGGTATGGATCGCTTTGAATGCCGTAAGCAATTAGTAAAAGACTTGCAAGAAGCAGGTGTATTAGTAGAAATCGAACCGCATATGCATTCTGTTGGTCATAGTGAGCGCAGCGGAGCAGTTGTTGAGCCATATTTATCAACGCAATGGTTCGTAAAAATGGCACCACTTGCAGAAAAGGCAATTGAACTTCAACAAAAAGAAGAAGAAAAAGTAACGTTCGTACCTGATCGTTTCGAGAACACATATTTACGCTGGATGGAAAATATTCATGACTGGTGTATTTCTCGTCAATTATGGTGGGGACATCGCATCCCGGCTTGGTATCATAAAGAAACTGGTGAAGTATACGTAGGTGAAGAAGCGCCAGCGGATATTGAAAACTGGAACCAAGATAATGACGTACTTGATACATGGTTTAGTTCAGCATTATGGCCATTCTCTACACTAGGCTGGCCAAACGAAGATGCAGCGGACTTCAAGCGTTATTATTCAACAGACGCTCTTGTAACTGGTTATGACATCATCTTCTTCTGGGTATCTCGTATGATTTTCCAAGGTTTAGAGTTTACAGGAGAGCGTCCATTTAAAGACGTATTAATTCACGGCCTTGTTCGCGATGAGCAAGGACGTAAAATGAGTAAATCTCTTGGTAATGGTATCGACCCAATGGAAGTTATTGAGAAGTACGGTGCAGACGCAATGCGCTTCTTCTTATCAACAGGAAGTGCGCCTGGTCAAGATTTACGTTTTAGCATGGAGAAAGTAGAATCTACTTGGAACTTCATCAATAAAATTTGGAACGCATCTCGTTTCGTATTAATGAACATGGATGACATGAAATATGAAGATATCGACTTAACTGGTGAAAAATCAGTTGCAGATAAATGGATTTTAACTCGTTTAAACGAAACGATTGAAAGTGTAACACGTAACATGGATAAATATGAACTAGGTGAAGTTGGCCGTGCATTATATAACTTCATTTGGGATGATTTCTGTGACTGGTACATTGAGATGGCGAAAATTCCATTATACGGAGAAGATGAAGCAGCGAAGAAAACAACTCGTTCTGTTTTAGCATACGTACTAGATCAAACAATGCGCCTGTTACACCCATTCATGCCATTTGTAACAGAGAAAATTTGGCAACATTTACCTCATGAAGGTGAATCTATCACAGTAGCGGCTTGGCCAACAGTTCGCGAAGATTTACAAGATAAAGAAGCAGCAGCAGAAATGCATCTTCTAGTTGATATTATCCGCTCTGTTCGTAACATTCGTGCGGAAGTAAATACGCCAATGAGCAAAAAAGTTCAACTACAAATTAAAGCAAAAGACGAAGCAGTACTAGCGCAGCTTACGAAAAATAGCTCTTACATTGAGCGATTCTGTAATCCAAGTGAATTAACAATTCAAACGGATCTACAAGCGCCAGAAAAAGCGATGACGGCAATTGTATCAGGTGCAGAGCTATTCTTACCACTAGCTGATCTGATCAACCTTGATGAAGAAAGAGCACGTCTTGAAAAAGAACTTGAAAAGTTCGATAAAGAAGTAGAACGTGTACAGAAAAAGCTTGCAAACCAAGGCTTTGTAGCAAAAGCTCCAGCAGCAGTTATTGACGGAGAACGCGCGAAAGAGCAAGATTATTTAGAAAAACGCGAAGCAGTTCGCCAGCGTTTAGCTGATCTTCAAAAATAAAGTTGTTCGAAAGAGGCTCGCCGTATTGGTGGGTCTCTTTTGTTTGCGTATAATAGAGCTGAGACAAGATCTTTTTTGCTGATTGGAAAGGGGAACGGTACACGTGATACATACATATGAAGAAGCAATCGGCTGGATTCATAGCCGTTTAAAATTCGGTATAAAACCAGGGTTAGAACGTATGAAATGGATGCTAGGGGAACTCGGAAATCCCGAGCGTCACATAAAATGTGTTCATCTAGCAGGAACAAATGGAAAAGGTTCAACTCTTACATATATGCGTTATATGTTACAGGCGGCAGAGTATAAAGTAGGAACGTTTACTTCACCTTATATTGAAACGTTTAATGAACGGATTAGTATTGATGGTGCACCAATTACAGATCAAGAAATTACCGATCTCGTAAATAGAGTTAAACCTATTGTGGAGAAGTTAGATAAAACAGATTTAGGCGAAACGACAGAATTTGAAATCATTACCGTTATGGCTCTTTATTATTTTGGAAAGACAAATCCGTGTGATGTCGTGTTATTTGAAACAGGTCTTGGAGGGCGCTTTGATTCAACAAATGTCATTCATCCTGTACTGACAATTATTACAAATATCGGCCGTGATCACATGCATATTTTAGGAGATACGCTAGAAGCAATTGCATTTGAAAAGGCGGGAATTATAAAATCAGGTGTTCCTGTTATAACTGGGGTACAGCAAAACGGAGCGTTAGAAGTCATCCGTACGACTGCTAACGAAAAACGTTCTAACTTATATGAACTAGGAAATCAAATTCAAGTAGAACATCTTTCTTCAGAGAAAGAAGGGGAAAGGTTTACATTCTCGTCTCCATTCCGTACGTATGAAGATCTTTTCATTTCCATGAAAGGTCAGCATCAAGTGCAAAATGCTGCGCTGGCACTTATGGCAATGTCATACTTAAACGTATATCAAGCATTTTTAATTGATGAAGAGCATGTTCGAAAAGGATTAGCGGAAGCATATTGGATTGGACGTTTTGAACAACTTTCTACTCACCCCCATGTCATTATTGATGGGGCACACAATCCAGAAGGTATACATAGCCTTGTAGAAACTGTTCGTGCACATTACAGTGAAAAACGAATTATTATTTTATTTACAGCACTTGGGGACAAGCAACTGGATGAAATGGTTGAACAATTAGAAACAATTGCGGATGAAATGATTTTTACAACGTTTAAGTTTGATCGTGCTATCTCTGCTGAAGCTCTTGCTGCTCATTCAAAGCGAGAATCGAAACATATTTTTGAAAATTGGCAGGAAGCGATTAGTAGGGCAATGGATTCTTTACAAGAAGATGATATTTTCCTATTAACAGGTTCTCTTTATTTTATATCAGAAGCTCGTAAATATGTGGTTCAAAAAACTAGACAGAAATAAGCTGTCTAGTTTTTTTGTTCTACAAATAAAGACGTAAGCATACATATAAGATAACAATATAGGATAATTTGGCGAACCGCTTTGACAAGTATCTCGTTTTTTTTTGAAGCGAGTATGATACGATGCTGGCAATGATAAGAAGTAAGGAGTGGGGGTATGGACAAACAGTCGCGACCAATTTCAGTTAAAGTGAATGGAACGGAAGCAAATTATATAGAGAAGAAAGAAGAGGAAACAAAAAAAGAAGAATTTGATTGGGTGCTCCCAGAGAATACGGTGACAAATAATGTTGTGTCGTTTCAAAAACATGCAGCATCAATACGTAAAGGAAAAAAAGGATGGAGTAATAAGTTTATTCTCACGGTATCTACAGCGATTGTAATTGGGACAGGGTTTGGAATGGGAATGTTGCACTTACTAACAGGGAAAGAAACTGTTCATGAAACGACAGCCCCAGCAGCAACTGTTACAGAGAAAAATGAAACAAAAAAAGCGACAAATGAGAAAACAGCACCAACTGCTTTAGCACCGCTGACGATTTATTTTGTACAGGGCGGAGTCTTTTCTTCGAAAGAAAAGGGACAGGCATCATTAAAGGAGTTACAAGAAAATGGAGTACCTGGCGCAGTTATGCAGTCAGGTGATAAACATTTACTCGTTCTTGGAATGGCGCATGATGAACAATCTGTTATGCAGCTAATTACGCAATATAAACAAAAAGATATATCAGTTGTGAAAAAGAAATGGGAGATTACAGATCAAGCACTTTTAAAGCAGAATCAAGAATATGGGGCGTTTTTGGAAAAGTTACAATCATTATATGGAAAGTTATTGAACCAAGCAGCTGTGATGCAATCTGGGAACAAAATAAGTAAAACAGATATAGAACAGATTGAAAATGAATGGAAAGTAATAAAAAAGGAAGAGGCAGCACTAAAGCAGGATGACCTAAAAAAGTTGTTTACATATGCATCAGTAGCTGTGCAAACAATACAAGAGGGAAAACAGGATATGGAAACGATGATGAAATTACAGCAAGTGTTAGTAGATAGCCTTCTTTCTTATGAAAAAATAGTTTCACAAAAAAACAAAAACGTATAATAATTATATAAATGCAAATGCCCTCTTTCTTTTTCGGCGGAGCATCTGGCCGTGCAGAGAAGCGGTCAGAGCCTTTTTTTGCTACATGCAAGGTTTAAAACAAAAGGAAAAAGCAAGTAGCGATCACATGGTGTATTTGACATAGTAGTGATTTATATGTCGAAAAATTAAAATGAATAAATGATAGATGAGATTTACTTCACTATCAACATGTGGGTGCTTTTTTCGATTTGTTATTCGTACTGAAGAAAGGGAAAGTAAGGTTTTCCTTTCTTTTGTATTTTTTTAAAGGAAAAATGATATTTTTAAAATTTGAGGAGAATCTATACATTTAGTATGGTTATGCTGTATCTTCCTGCTAATTTTAATAATGAAAGGAGAACGTATGAAAAAACTTATATTAGCGTCTGGTTCACCAAGACGTAAAGAATTACTTGAGCTTGTGGATATACCATTTGAGGTTGTAGTTAGCGATGTAGAAGAAACGATTGGAGCATATTCATCACCGCATGATATCGTAATGTCACTTGCGTTGCAAAAAGCATCTGCTGTAGCAAAGGATTACGAAGATTGCGTTGTACTTGGTGCTGACACAATTGTTACTTTTGAGTCGCGTATTCTAGGAAAACCAGAGGACGAAAGAGAAGCGAAAGAAATGCTGAAGTTCTTATCAGGAAAAACTCATGAGGTGTTTACAGGAGTTGCTCTTATTTCAAAAGAGAAAACAGTGACATTCTATGAGCGTGCAGAAGTAACGTTTTGGGAATTAACCGAAGAAGAAATTCATGCATATGTGCAAACGAAAGAACCGCTTGATAAAGCAGGTAGTTATGGAATACAGGGAAAAGGTGCAATTTTTGTTCAGCATATACAAGGTGATTATTATGCGATTGTTGGCTTGCCGATTGCACGCGTTGTGCGCGAGTTGAAACAATTTAATATGTAAAGGAGGCTCGAATATGAGCTGCATTCGTGATGTTGTGAAAGAAGATCAACCACGGGAACGTTTATTGCTAGAAGGAGCAAGCAGCTTATCGAATACAGAACTTCTCGCTATATTACTTCGAACAGGTTCAAAAGAGGAGTCGGTCTTAACATTAGCAAATCGAATTTTGCATTACTTTGACGGATTACGAATGTTAAAAGATGCAACAATTGAAGAGATGACAAGTATTCATGGCGTTGGGGTGGCAAAAGCATCCCAACTTATTGCTGCTTTTGAACTTGGACGAAGAATGGTGCGTTTAGAGTATCAAAATCGATACAGCATTCGTAATCCAGAAGATTGCGCACGTTACATGATGGAAGAGATGCGCTTTTTACAACAGGAACATTTTGTATGCTTATATTTAAATACGAAAAATCAAGTGATACATCGCCAGACGGTGTTTATTGGAAGTTTGAATGCCTCGATTGTGCATCCGCGCGAGATCTTCAAGGAAGCTTTTCGCCGCGCTGCTGCTTCTATTATCTGCCTTCATAATCATCCTTCCGGCGTGCGCCTGCAAGGTGTGTAATTTTAGCGGTTACTTAGTAACCTAGAACTCCTTACAACGTTCTATGGTCAGCATCTTACCTTAAGGGGAAACCCATAGAGGGAACAGAGCATGATGTGAAAAGGAGAAAATACGACAAAGCTATCTAACGTCGAGTCAGTTCTTCAGACCAAGTGATGTATGGTAAAAGCTACACTGCTTGAATCCTAGACGAATGAGCGATGGGTGCGCCGTTGTCTACGATAGTTAACAGGCAATGAGGACAAAATGGGGGATGTATTTTCACTATGTCTGCTGGGTATCGCCAGAGCCCTGTCCATAGTAAGGTTTGTCCTTCAATCCTCCACTAGAGGAAACCGTCGAAAGGGATGCCTAACCATCACGTAACTAAAATTATGTCATAATGCAGGGATTACCTAAGTGCGAGCGCCAGTTGGCTATTAGACATAGGTCTATGAAAATTGCATACGGTAACGGAGTCCTCGTAGTACCCAACGTTTGCTTGTAATGAGTTTAGCAGGGGGAAGGGGGACAGGTTGATGTTAACGTCAATGAGAAAGGAGTCATGAATATGGCAACAAATCCATTTCATCAGTTGGACGTTATAAGGAAAGCTTCTCAAAATGGTAAAACAATAACGGATTGTTACCGTCTCATGTATAAAAGAGAACTATGGATTAAAGCATACGCAAAGCTATATCCGAATGCTGGGAATTTAACAAAAGGAACGTCTGAAGAAACAATCGATGGTTTTAGCTTACAAAAGATTGATGAAATCATTGGCCAACTCAAGAATGGGATGTTTCGTTTTGCACCTGTAAGAAGAGTTTATATTCCAAAAGCAAATGGTAAAAAGAGACCTTTAGGAGTTCCTAACTTTAAAGATAAGTTGGTACAGGAAGTAATGAGAATGATTTTAGAAAATGTTTATGAACCAACATTCTCAGATAACTCTCACGGATTTAGAGAAGGGAGAAGCTGTCACACAGCATTATCTCAAATCAAGAATACGTGGAAAGGGTTAACGTGGTGCATTGAAGGAGATATTAAAGGTTTTTTTGACCATATTGACCATACTGTACTAGTAAAGCTTATCTCAAAGAAAATAAATGACCGACGTTTCCTTCTCCTTGTTCATAATGCAATTACTTGTGGTGTAATGGAAAATTGGATTTACCATAAGACATACAGCGGTACACCACAAGGCGGTATTATTTCTCCCTTATTAGCTAACATTTATCTTCATGAGTTTGATTTGTTCATGGAAAAACAAATGAAGAATTTTGAAAAAGGAAATATTAGGGCGAGAAATAAAGAATACGTTGCGATTCGTTCGGATATCAGAACCCTTTCACGAAAGGTTAAGAAACTTGATGAAAGAAACGGACATGAATTGTGGGCAGGGCGAGTAGACCTTGTAAACAACATTCAAGAACTTAAATCGAAGCAAATAAAAATTTCATCAATAGACCCTATGGACAAGGATTATCAAAGAATGAAATATGTTCGTTACGCTGATGACTTCGTAATTGGGATAGCTGGTACTAAACAAAGTGCATGGAATGTTAGGGAAAGGATTAAACATTTTCTTAAAGAGGAACTCCGTCTTGACCTTAGTGAAGAAAAAACGCTCATAACACATCTTGAAAATTCGATATCTTTCTTAGGTTACGAATTTCGCAGGTGGAGTGAAGTAAAGGTCAAAAGGATTGCGTATAAGAATCAAAAACACCCATTGAAGAAAAGAACACTCTCAGGTGCAATAAAGTTAGAGATCCCAGAGAAGAAAATCAATGAATTTGCAGTCAAAAACGGATATGGAAACCTAGATAACTTCAAAATTGTACATCGGACAAAATTAATAAACAATTCGGAATTAGAAATTTTGCACACGTATAACGCTGAACTACGAGGAATTGCAAACTACTACAAGCTAGCAAATAATTACCATCATTTAGATAGGTTGTTTTATTTAGCAGAGAGTAGTTTTATTAAAACCATAGCTAATAAACGTAGAAGCACCTCGATGAAAGTGGCTACAAGCATGAGAACACACAAACAAGGAGTACTTTGCCTAGCAAGAAAAGATAAACATGGCAATGAAAAACTTCATCAGTTTGTGAAATTAAAAGACCTGCCTAAACATAAAGGTGCGATTAAAGCTGATACACCAGAAATAGACTCATACGTGAATACAATGAAATATTCTGGGCGAACAGAATTTGAAAAGCGTTTGTTAGCTAATAAATGTGAAGCGTGCGGTGCAACAGAAGGTCAGATGGAAGTTCATCACGTTCGAAAATTAAAGGACTTGAAAAAGAAACGAAATTTAAAGTATTTGGATAAGGTTATGATTGAACGACAAAGGAGAACAATCGTCCTATGCTTTAAATGCCATCATGACCATCATGAGAAGCAAATTCCGATTAGTCAACTGGCGAGCCGTATACAGTGAAAGCTGTACGTACGGTTCTGAGGGGGGGACTGTGAGACCTATTTGGGTAACTAAATAAGGCGCACGCTCCCTACCCTACGACCCCGCGCCAAGCCGAGAAGATATTGAAGTCACGAAAAGGCTTGTAGAATGCGGGAAGATTATTGGCATTGAAATTCTCGATCATAGTGTGCGTTGTTCCTAGACAATCTGCGTAGAAATAGGCAATAAAACTAGGCAAAGGTACTTACCTTTGAACTTTACGCTTGAATAGGTTGGTGAAATCCCAACTCATCGTTAAATGTTGGTAACGATGCTCTGAAACTCCGACGTGCATAAATGGTTAACTACATTTGTGTACGAAGCTCGGTAAAGGCGTTGAAAAACAGACCTGAGAAGAGGTTAGTGAAGTAAGCGGGAGGCTATAAGACCGTCATGCTGACTCACCAGGAATCCTCGTATGTACGGCTCGTAAAGGTAAAGGGAAACGAAATGAAGTTTCTCGCTTCTGTCAAAGAAGTTTAATCGTGGGTTTTGTATTTGTGGTTGCAAAATCTATACTACTCCAATAATGGAATAGTGTCTTGCGTCCTACCAACAGCGGACAAAAAGATGGTTAACGGGTCAAAGAGGACAGCTAAAACGGTAATGGAAAGCTAAAGCGTAAGGAACAGCGGAACCATAGAAGATGATGACAAGAGGAGTTAAATTCAATGCATCTAAATTGGAGGAAATGACAATTGAATCTATGGGACAGCAGCCCGTAGTAGTGTCGAAGTTTCTGTAATGGGAATGGAGCGAAGGGGCATAGTCAGTTCAATTAATAAGTTAAATCAATTTGTTAGGGAAGCCGTTTGAGCATACCTGATTAAAACCTTGCATTCTCCCAATAAGGAGGAATCGCAATGGAACAAGAATCTAACTATCTAAAATCAGAACAAGAGTTAAGAGATAAACAGGACGAGTTATATAATAAAACTATCGAAGGCATGGCGGTTATAAAGTATCCGCAAAACAAGTAAACAATTTACGGTCAGTCCATGAAACGTACGAAACCAAAATACCAATGATTGAATATAACGAATTGAAAATAGGTGTTACAAGGCTAGATTTTTGTAGGTGGAAAAAACCTAAAAATAAAAGTCCTACCGAAACACCATACACCGGACTGGGTAGACAAATTTATATGAATCGAACCAGCAAAAAGCCTGTTAAAGTAAGAGCGGATGAACTTCTCAGCTTGAATTGGTCTAAGATTATCAAAATTGGACATAAGGAAAAACTGTACAACTTTGAATATTTTATGAATCGAGCCTATGCTTTTAACCGTGATAAAGGAAGATGTCGAGTATGTAAAGAGATACTTCAAGGGGACGATATACACATACACCATATCAACTCCAAACTTCCTATAGAAGAAGTAAATCGAGTCCCTAACCTTGCATCCATGCACGAACATTGCCATCCAATGATTCACAGTCCAAAAGATTATTCCATGGTCGGAAAAGCTACTTGGGAAAAAGTTCTAGGTTTTAGAGAAAAATTGAGCTTAACTTAAATAATTGAATTGATGGAACGCCGTATGAGGTGAAAATCTCACGTACGGTGTGAAGTGGGGGAAAAGAACTCCTAACGAGTAATGTTGAGGTTGTTTCTTACCTATCACTATTTATTATAGGTGACCATAAATTCATTAGTTTAAAAGATAAAGGTCATATTTAAGACTATTTTTTTTCTTTGTTTTGTTTTATAATGTGAGTTATGAGTTTTTTGTAGGCTTTCGTCTACACTATAACAAATAACATGTAAAAACGTTATGTTTTATATAAATATAATAATGTTGACAGAAAAAAGAGCAATTTTGTTAAAATTAGAAAGGAAGATATAGAATATGTTTGGATTTGGTGGTTTTACTCGTGACCTTGGAATAGACTTAGGAACAGCGAATACGCTTGTATACGTGAAAGGGAAAGGTGTTGTTGTACGCGAGCCATCTGTTGTGGCATTGCAAACAGACACAAAGCAAATTGTTGCAGTTGGTAACGATGCAAAACAAATGATTGGTCGTACACCTGGAAATGTTGTGGCACTTCGTCCGATGAAAGACGGTGTTATCGCAGATTATGAAACAACAGCAACGATGATGAAATATTATATTCAACAAGCGCAGAAATCAAATGGCTTCTTCTCTCGTAAGCCTTACGTAATGGTATGTGTGCCATCTGGTATTACAGCAGTTGAAAAACGTGCAGTAATCGATGCAACTCGTCAAGCAGGTGCACGCGATGCGTACCCAATTGAAGAACCATTTGCAGCTGCAATTGGTGCGGACTTACCTGTTTGGGAACCAACAGGAAGTATGGTTGTAGATATCGGTGGTGGTACAACAGAAGTTGCTATTATCTCTCTTGGTGGTATTGTAACAAGTCAATCTGTTCGTGTTGCTGGTGATGAAATGGATGATGCAATTATTCAATACATTAAGAAGAACTACAATTTAATGATCGGGGAACGAACTGCAGAAGCATTAAAATTAGAAATCGGCTCTGCTGGCGAATCAGAAGGTGTCGAGCCAATGGATATTCGTGGTCGTGATTTAGTGACTGGATTGCCAAAAACGGTATCGATTCGTCCAGAGGAAATTGCATCAGCGTTAAAAGATACTGTAGATGCAATTGTTGAGTCTGTAAAAAATACATTAGAAAAAACTCCGCCAGAATTAGCAGCGGATATTATGGATCGCGGAATTGTTTTAACAGGCGGCGGTGCGTTGCTTCGTAATTTAGATAAAGTAATTAGTGCAGAAACAAATATGCCAGTGCTTGTTGCAGAAAATCCATTAGATTGCGTAGCGATTGGAACAGGTAAAGCATTAGACAATATCGACCTTTTCAAAAATGCTCGATAAAATCCATTATTTCAGCATAAAAATTTAGTGAATTTAAGAGGGTGTGAACGTGCCACAGTTTTTCTTAAACAAAAGATTAATTGTTTTATTAGTTAGTATTATTCTTCTCGTAGCATTGATCGGAATCTCATTGAAAGAACGGAAAAATCTAACGTGGCCAGAGCAGTTTGTAAAGGATACCGTAGGAGTTGTAGAACGTGTATTTCAAAAGCCAGCGAATTATGTTGCCGGATTCTTTGAGAACGTAGAAGATGTAAAGCGCACGTATGAAGAAAATAAAGAATTAAAGTCCAAATTGGACAAGTATGCAGAGCTGTCTGTAAAAGTAAAAGAATTAGAAAAAACAAATGAAGAACTTCGTGATATTCTTGGGAAAAAAGATACACTTAGTGATTTTAAACCGATTCAAGCAACTGTTATTGCGCGCAATCCAGATAAATGGAATGACCTAATCGGTATTGATAAAGGTGCACAACAAGGTATTCAAAAGGATGCGGCCGTTATTACATCAAAAGGTTTAATTGGAAAAGTAAAAAGCGTTTCACAATTTACTTCAACGGTTGAGCTAATCAGCTCATTAAACCGAACAAATCGTATTTCAGCTGTTGTCCGAGGAGATAGTAATGTTTTCGGATTAATCGAAGGGTACGATAAAGAGAAGCAGCAACTTGTTTTCACAAAAATCCCATCTGGTGTGAAAGTAGAGAAGGATCAAACAGTTGTAACTTCTGGTCTTGGCGGTGTGTTCCCAGATGGATTGGTTATTGGACAAATCGTAGAGGTAACAGCGGATGAGTATGGATTAACACAAACAGCTTATATTAAGCCAGCGGCAGATTTAAGTGATGTTAGCAATGTTATGGTTGCTAAACGGAATATGTCGACAGTAGATTTAGGGAAATAGGAGGGGGAAGAGATGGAGATTTTAAAAAAAGCAATTCTTCCTCTTCTACTTCTTTTCGTATTTGTACTCGAGAATATGTTTTCTACTATTGTTCCAACGAGTCTTTTCTGGAAGAATACAATTGTAGCACCGCATTTTTTAATGATTGTTTTATGCTTTATTGCAATTTACTTTAATTCTGTACATGGTATATACTATGGGCTATTATTTGGATTTTTGTTTGATATTGTACATACAGAATTAGTTGGTGTGTATATATTTGCTTATCCAATTTTAGTGTATCTTGTCTATCAGGCAATGCGCATTTTACAAGTGAACCTTTTTATCGTGTTCTTTATTGTATTGGCGAGCATTGCTGCGCTAGAGTATTATGTGTATGGATTTTTGACGTTAATTGGTCGTGTTCATATGCCACCGCATATCTTTTTCACGGATCGTCTTCTTCCAACGCTGTTGTTGAACGGAATTTTTTTACTACTGTTTTGCTTCCCACTGCAACGATATCTTTTACGTCTTTCAGACGCTATGGAAGAAAAGGAAAAAAGGATTTTCTGATTTTATGTCGAATTAAATTCGGTGGGGTGAGCATTGGTGACAGAAAAAAAGCAACAAAATGTGACTATAAAAGGAACGAAGGATGGCTTAGCGTTACATCTGGATGATTCCTGTTCATTTCGTGAATTGCTGCAAGAACTTGACGAAAAGCTTTCAACCCATTACTACGAGGGTGATGGACGCTCTGTAATTGAAGTACAGGTCAAAGTTGGGAATCGTTATGTAACAGAAGTGCAACAAGAAGAGTTGCGCACGCTAATTCGTAATAAAAAGAATTTAGTTGTAGATTCTATTGAAAGTGATGTTGTAACGAAAGAGCAAGCGTTAACATGGAAAGAAGAAACAGAAATTGTTTCTGTTTCAAAAATTGTTCGCTCAGGTCAAATATTGCATGTAAAAGGCGATTTATTATTGATTGGAGATGTGAATCCAGGCGGTACAGTTATCGCCGGAGGAAATATTTTTATTATTGGAACATTACGAGGAATTGCACATGCTGGATATTATGGGGATACAGAAGCTGTTGTTGCAGCCTCTGTAATGAATCCAATGCAGCTTCGGATTAGCGACGTGGCAACGCGCGCTCCTGAGGAGAAAGAAGACGGGGCGGAAGGGGCAGAATGTGCCTACATTAATGAGAACAATCACATTGTTGTCGATCGCATTCAACTTCTCACTCATCTTAGACCTAATTTAACAAGGTTAGAAAGGGGAATTGTATAGCTGTGGGAGAGGCAATAGTTATTACATCTGGAAAAGGCGGAGTAGGTAAGACTACAACGTCTGCAAATATTGGTACATCCTTGGCGTTATCCGGGAAAAAAATATGTTTGATTGATACAGATATCGGTTTGAGAAATTTAGACGTAGTAATGGGGCTGGAAAACCGTATTGTATATGATCTCGTTGATGTTGTTGAAGGGCGTTGTCGTTTACCTCAAGCTCTTATTAGAGATAAGCGCTTTGATGAACTCTATTTATTACCTGCAGCACAAACGAGTGATAAATCAGCAGTAACACCTGAACAAATGGAAGAATTGATACAGCAACTACGTCAAGACTATGATTACATATTAATTGATTGCCCAGCTGGTATTGAACAGGGTTTTAAAAACGCTGTGGCAGGTGCTGATAAAGCGATCGTTGTGACAACACCAGAAGTATCTTCAATGCGTGACGCTGATCGGATTATCGGATTATTGGAAAAAGAAGATATCGAGCCACCGAAGTTAATTATCAATCGCGTGCGTAGTCATATGCTACATGAACAGGATATGTTGGATGTAGATGAAATTGTACGTACCTTGTCAATTGAACTGCTTGGGGTCGTAGAAGATGATGATGCGGTGATTCGAGCAACAAATACAGGAGAGCCTGTAGCGTTGCAACCGAGTGGAAAAGCATCGATTGCTTATCGAAATATTGCAAGACGTTTGCTTGGTGAAAATGTGCCATTGCAACAGTTTGAGAACGGAAAAGAATCAGTATTAACGAAAATGAAAAAATTCTTCGGAATACGTTAAGAGCGCTTCGCAAATATGCGGAGTGCTTTTTTGTTTAGGCGATAGCTACTAGTATGCTCCATGACCTTCTAGAAGAAAAGTATTCCCATGAATATCTTTCTAGGACAACTCATACATATGTACAAACTGATGGAAAGAGGAAGGGGTCAGGATGAGAAATAAACGAGTAGAAGAAATTAAAAAAAGGATTGCTAAGAGAAAAACGCAGCAAGATAGAGAAGATGAATTGTTTTCGTTTGAAGAACAAGAATATACACAGCTTCTTGTTGAAGAAGGAGAAGAAATACATCCTCTCTTCCGAAAGGAAATATTTCTTTTTAAGTTGTTACTATCCGCTATTCTTGTTCTTGTTGTGGCTATCCTATTTAAAAACTCAACAAATTCTTTTGAGGAACCACGTACAGTTGTGAAACAAGTGATGAAAGAAGAATTTCAATTTGCAACTGTTTCGAAATGGTATGAATCAAAGTTTGGAAAACCATTATCTTTTTTACCTTCTAGTGAAAAGAAAATTGCGCAGAAAGAAAAGG
Source organism: Bacillus sp. UNC322MFChir4.1 (assembly GCF_000746135.1). NCBI lineage: Bacteria > Bacillati > Bacillota > Bacilli > Caryophanales > Bacillaceae > Bacillus > Bacillus sp. UNC322MFChir4.1. Next base: position 20,651 of record NZ_JQKQ01000014.1, on the reverse strand, counting down.
ATTACGCTGTTCCTGCCTCGGGAAAAATAATGCAAAATTTTCAAGCAAACGGACAAGGTGTATTTGTACAAACAGCCGCAAATGCCGTTGTGGAATCAGTTAATGAGGGCATTGTTGTCTCGATTGGTCAAAAAGAGGAGTTTGGAAATATAGTTGAAATCCAGCATGCAGATGGTACGGAATCTTGGTATGGAAATTTAGGAGAAACATCAGTTAAGTTATATGATTATGTAGCGAAAAAGCAAAAAGTTGGAACTGTCGCAAATGGAAAATTTTATTTTGCGTTTAAAAAGAATGAAAAATTTATTGATCCAATTCAGGTGATTTCATTTGACTAAATATAGTGAGGTTTTTTCAAAGATTACGATTCATCCGTTATTTTGGGGAGTTATAGCAATTGCGGTCTTTACAGCTCGTTTTACAGAGGTTTTTATTTTATTTTTCATTGTCTTTATTCATGAATTAGGTCATGCGATAGCAGCCGCTCATTTTAAATGGCGAATTAAACGAATTCAGCTCTTGCCATTTGGCGGGGTAGCTGAGCTTGATGAGCACGGGAATAAGCCGTTAAAAGAAGAAACGATTGTCATTATAGCAGGCCCTGCTCAACATATATGGATGATAGCAGTCGCTTATGTATTGTACATGGCAGGCTGGATGGGAGAAAACTTTTACAATTTTTTTCTGTGGAACAATATGATGATTCTATTTTTTAACTTATTACCAATTTGGCCTCTCGATGGAGGGAAACTTGTACTAAACATATTATCGCATCGTTTTCCATTTCTACAAGCGCACAATATGATGATGAGAATTTCAATTGTTTGTCTTAGCGTTGTATTAGGGCTACAATTCTTTTGGAATGGAAAGAATGCAATGATGTGGGCGTTACTTCTTTTTTTAGCATTTTCTTTATTTCAAGAGTGGAAACAACGTCGCTATGCATTTATGCGTTTTTTGCTCGAGCGATATTACGGAAAAAAACGAGAAATTGCCAAGGTTAAAGCAATTACAGTTCAAAAGGAAACGAGTTTGTATCACATTTTCACACAATTTCGAAGGGGATATAAGCATTCAATTATCATATATGGAGATCATAAAAATCAATACACGCTAGATGAAAATGAATTGCTTTACGCATATTTTACAGAAAAAAGAACAACATCATCTGTAGAAGAGTTAATTGGTTAGTGTTGACGGTAACACTAACCTTTTATATTGTATAAAAAAAGGATAAAAGAGAGGAAAAAGACTTTGAAGACGTTATACATAAATTACACCGGTTCGGAAAAACGAGTTGCTGTTGAAGAAGAGAAAGAAATTGTAGAACTGTTATGGCAACGAAATGAACAAGCACAAATTGTTGGAAATATATATATTGGTCGCGTCATGCGAACAATCGCAGGGATGAACGCTGCTTTTGTCAATATTGGTTTGGAAAAGCATGCTTATTTGTCCTATGAAAACGTGCCATCATCTATGCGATTACACGAAGGGCAAGCGCTTCTCGTACAAGTTGTGAAAGAGGCGATTGATACGAAAGGGCCAAAAATAACAGCAAATATAGAATTCACCGGGAAATATGTTGTATATATGCCTTATGACACGGTTTTTGCCGTTTCCCGGAAAATAAAAGATGAGAAAAAAAGAGAACAGCTTTTGGCACTAGAAAAAACAGGAGGATTTATTTTCCGTTCTGCGTGTGAAAAAGTACAAACACAAGAAGTACAAGCGGAGATGCACCGTCTCCAATCTCAATTTGAACTTGTAAAAAAACAAGAACAACGAGGAAAGGTTCCGCTTCTCGTTTATTCTCCTTCTAGCTTTTTAGATCGAATTCTTCAAGAAATACCAGTAGAGACGATTTCACAAGTAATTGTAGATCAGCGCAGTATGATACAAGAATTAGAAGAAAAAATAGGTGCAGAAAAAGTTACGTTCTTTCATGAAAAGACGCCGTTATTTGCTCGCTATGGAATTGATCGTGAAATTGAAAAAGCACTGAAAAAAGTAGTGTGGCTTCCAAACGGAGCGTATTTACTCATTGAACAAATGGAAACGATGACGGTAATTGATGTAAACACTGGTAAATTTACCGGGAAACAAAATTTACAAGATACAGTACTGCGCACAAATGAAATGGCGGCAAAAGAAATTGCACGGCAGTTGCGACTTCGTGACATTGGCGGGATGATTTTAATTGATTTTATAAATATGAAGCGCCGCGAGGAAAAAGAAAAAATAAGAGAAATTGTAAAGCTACACTTAGAAAAAGACCATACTTATACGAGAGTATTAGGATTTACAGAGCTTGGTATTTTAGAAATAACAAGAAAGCGAAAAAAACAATCGCTCCGTGATATGTTGTTAACGGATTGCAAAATTTGCCTTGGCACGGGTTATGTATTATCGCATGAAACGGCAGCATATGAGCTAGAGAGAGAATTAATTGCTTATAATGGAACAGATGACGAAGCTGTTTTAATCGCTGCTCATCCGAATGTGCAGCAAATCTTTTTTGAGAAAGAACTGCAGCGTAATATATCTTTTCAAGTTTATTTTATTGATGATGAAGCAGCACGTTATACGATTCAACGCTTTGGAACGAATGAAGAGATAGGCGCGCGAAAAAAATAGTTAGTAGAAGATTCATTGACAATAGGCTATGTTTCATGATAACATCTCTATGTTATAGTTTATAGCACCTAAATGGCTATATGCTACAACCGCGCAGGACAGGTTCCTAAAAGACATTGTATGTCTACCTCGTTTTGGCGAGTCTTAGTAATTATGAGGAGGTGCAATTATGTACGCAATTATCGAAACAGGTGGAAAACAAATTAAAGTTGAAGCTGGTCAAGAGATCTACGTTGAAAAATTAGATGTAGAAGCTGGTGAAACTGTTACTTTTGACAAAGTTCTTTTCGTTGGTGGCGAAAACGTGAAAGTTGGTAGCCCAGTTGTAGAAGGTGCAACAGTTACTGCGAAAGTTGAAAAACAAGGTCGCGCTAAGAAAATCATCGTTTTCAAATACAAAGCGAAAAAGAACAATCGTAAAAAACAAGGTCACCGTCAACCATACACAAAATTAGTGATTGAAGCAATCAACGCTTAATTTGGGTTGTCATGATTAAAATTACGATTAACCGCACGAAATTAGGAAGTATCCAATCATTTAAAATGACCGGGCATGCGAACTTCGCTCCGCATGGACAAGATCTTGTCTGCGCTGGAACGACAGCGGTTGTGTTTGGTGCTATAAATGCAGTGGAATCACTTTGTAATGTGCAAGCAACCATTGAACTTGGAACAGATGGTGGATTCTTAATGTATGAATTGCCTAGTGATCTAGATAATTCTACAAAGGAAAAAGCATGTTTCCTATTAGAGGGCATGGTTGTTTCGCTTAAAACGATCGAACTTGATTACGGAAAGTATATCCGTTTAATAGAAAAAGTGCAGGAGGTGTAACGTATGTTAAGATTAGATCTTCAGTTTTTCGCATCTAAGAAAGGTGTGGGTAGTACAAAGAACGGTCGTGACTCTCAGTCAAAACGTCTTGGTGCTAAACGCGCAGATGGTCAAATGGTTTCAGGTGGTTCAATTCTTTACCGTCAACGCGGTACAAAAATTTATCCAGGTGTTAACGTTGGTCGTGGTGGCGATGACACATTATACGCGAAAGTTGACGGCGTAGTACGCTTCGAGCGTCTTGGCCGTGACCGCAAACAAGTGAGCGTATATCCTGTTGCTCAAGAAGCATAAGAAACTCACGGAAAACTCTAACCTGAGTGCAGGTTAGGGTTTTTCTATATTAAAGGGGTATATGGATGGAAGAAAAATGGACAATTATAGATGCGTTGCGTCATTCAAGACATGATTGGCTTAATCGTATGCAAATGATTAAAGGAAATCTTTCACTTGGAAGAGTGGAAGAGATTCATGGACTCATCGATCGTTTTGTCCAAGAAGCGAGACAAGAATCAAATCTGATTGGGCTTTCTATGCCTAAGTTTTCAGAATGGATTTTAACATATAATTGGAAACAGCATCCGTGCTTATTGGAGTATGAAGTATTAGGAGAAGTACATAACTTATCGCATCTAGATGAAAGAGTATCTGTATGGACGGCTCAATTTTTCCAAATGCTTGAGCATAGTTTAGACGTTTATGTTGAAAATTATGTTTGTATCACAGTTGAATGTGAAGATGCTCGTTTCTTTTTTGATTTTCGTGGCAAGCTAACAAATGTACAAGAGATACAAGAGTGGCTTGCTTATCAACACAATAAATGGTTTTCCATTTCTTATACAGTGCGAGATGAAGAAATCTCGGTTATATTACAACTACTAGAAAAAAGTGTGGTGAGATAATGTTTGTAGATCAGGTCAAGATATATGTAAAAGGCGGCGATGGCGGTAACGGAATGGTTGCGTATCGTCGTGAGAAATATGTTCCAAAAGGTGGCCCAGCAGGCGGTGACGGTGGTAAAGGTGCCGATGTTGTTTTCGTAGTAGACGAAGGATTACGTACATTAATGGATTTCCGCTATCAGCGTCATTTTAAAGCGGATCGCGGTCAACATGGAATGAGTAAAAACCAACATGGCCGTAAAGCGGATGATTTAATTGTAAAGGTTCCACCGGGAACAGTTGTAAAAGATGTAGCTACTGGTCAAATTCTTGCGGATTTAGTAACGCATGAGCAATCAGCAGTTATCGCAAAAGGTGGCCGTGGTGGTCGTGGTAACTCACGTTTTGCGACGCCAACGAATCCAGCTCCAGAAATTGCTGAGAACGGTGAACCAGGTCAAGAACGTGAAGTTGTACTAGAATTGAAAGTGTTAGCTGATGTAGGTCTTGTTGGATTCCCAAGTGTCGGTAAATCAACATTATTATCTGTTGTATCATCAGCACGTCCAAAAATTGCTGAATATCACTTCACAACAATTGTTCCAAACCTTGGAGTAGTTGAAACAGGTGATGGTCGCAGCTTTGTTATGGCAGACCTTCCAGGATTGATTGAAGGGGCACATGCAGGTGTTGGGCTTGGACATCAATTTTTACGCCATATTGAGCGTACACGCGTTATCATTCATGTGATTGATATGTCTGGTTTAGAAGGACGCGATCCATATGAGGATTATGTAACAATCAATAATGAATTAACAGAATATAATCTGCGTTTAACAGAGCGTCCACAAGTTGTTGTTGCAAACAAAATGGATATGCCAGACGCAGAAGAAAATTTACAAGCGTTCAAAGAAAAAGTGGGCGATGAAGTGAAAATCTTCCCAATTTCTGCAGTAACGCGTCAAGGTGTTCGTGATTTACTATTTGAAGTAGCAAATCTTATCGAAACAACACCAGAATTCCCAATACACGAAGTTGTAGATGAATCTGAAGCAAGTGTAATGTACAAATTTGAGGGTGAAGGCTCTAAATTTGAAATTACACGTGAAAGCGATGGTACATTTGCCATTACTGGTTATGATATTGAGAAAACATTCAAGATGACGGACTTCAGTCGTGATGAGTCTGTTCGCAGATTCGCTCGTCAAATGCGCGGTATGGGCATTGATGAAGCACTACGTGCGCGCGGTGCAAAAGACGGCGATATTGTAAAAATTCTTGAATATGAATTTGAATTTATCGATTAAGGACTGCCGAATTTCGGCAGTCTTTTTTTGTACGTAAATAAAAAAATCTCCTCAAATTGGAATTTGCCATTATAATGGAAAAGGGTAGATGTAGGACAGATAGAAACGGCATTTACATGCACTTTTTAAAAGGGAGTGAGAATGATATGTATAAAATAATGATTGTAGAAGACGACTTGAAAATTGGTGATATTTTAGAAGGGCACCTTGACAAATACGGTTATCAATCATTTCGTGTACAAGATTTTCAGCATATAAAAGATGAATTTGCAAAAGTGAGCCCGCATTTAGTTTTACTTGATATTAATCTACCATATTTTGATGGGTTCTATTGGTGCCGTCAAATTCGTACTGTTTCCAATGCGCCGATTATTTTTGTATCTGCACGTACAGGAGAGATGGATCAAGTAATGGCGATTGAAAATGGTGGTGATGATTACATTACAAAGCCGTTTCATTTAGATATTGTTATGGCAAAAGTGAAAAGTGCATTGCGCCGCGTGTATGGTGAATATGCATCAGCGGCAGAAAGTGACTACTTTGGTGTGAATGGGTTGCTTTTATTTCCAGCGCAGCATATGGCAGAATGGCGAGGGAAGCAGGTGGAGCTTACAAAAAATGAATACTATTTATTAGAATGCTTAATGAAGCAAGCGGATCAATATGTAACGAGAGAAGAGTTGTTAGAAGCATTATGGGATGAGATTGCTTTTGTTGATGATAATACATTAACTGTAAATGTAAAGCGTGTCCGTAAAAAGTTAGAAGATATAGGAATTAAAGATGCCATTGTTACGAAGCGGAGCTATGGATATGCGCTCTTAACGAATTGGGTGAACGAACATGAATCTTAAAAAATATGTGATGGACCGCATCGCCTTACTTATTTCTTACATAATGAGTATGATCCTATTCGGTCTTGTCTTACAGCTGCAAGCTTTTTTACAGAAACAATCTATAAATTGGAGTACATGGCTATATGGATTTTTATTATCAGTCGTCGTGTTTGCTATTTTTCTGATGCATGATTACCAGAAACGACGAGCTTTTTTACAAAAGGTAGAACATTATATTGCAGAGGGACAGGAGTTACATCATTCTTTATCTGTCAGTTCGTCCTATTCATACGAACAAGAAGTAATTGTGGAAGCTTTTTCGCTCTTAAGGCAACAATATATGAATGAAATGCATGAACAACAGGCGAAAGGAGAACAACAAACGATCTTTATGAACCAATGGATTCACCAAATGAAAACGCCTGTATCTGTCATTGAACTATTGCTGCAAAAACTTGGACAAACGCACCGCGAAGCAAGAGATACGATTGAAAGTATTCGTGAAGAAAATAATCGTATATTACAGGGATTAGATTTAGCGCTTCATATGGCACGACTCGAACAGTTCGGAAAAGATTATAAAATAGAAGAAGTCAATGTGGTAGATATTGTTCGTGACAGTATTAATCAACATAAAAAAACATTCATTCAGTATGCTGTATATCCGAAGGTTCTATTTGAGAAAGAACAGTACATGGTAGCTTCGGATCAAAAATGGCTTAGTATTGCAATGAATCAAATTGTGATGAATGCCTTGAAGTATACAAGGATTACAGAGAAAGAGAAAAAAGAAATTATATTTCAAATAGAAGAAACAGAGAATGTTATTACATTACATATTCGTGATAATGGAATAGGGATTCCGAAGCAAGATATAAAGCGAATTTTTGAACCGTTTTTTACAGGTGTCAATGGACGGAAAACGAGAGAAGCAACAGGGATGGGGTTATACATTACAAAGCAAATTTGTGATCATCTTAGCCATGGGATTTCTGTACAATCAATAGAGACGGAAGGAACAACATTTACGTTCCAATTTTCAAAAGATAAAGGATATCATCAAATGATGCGGAAAATGACAAAATTGTAAGATAACAAACCGTTTTGTAAGGGAAATCACTCGTTACTTTCCCTCGTTTTTTCTATAGTAAGAGTAAGAAGAAAACATATAGGGGGATTCGAAATGAGCGTTCTTGAAGTAAAAGGTTTGACAAAGGTGTATCAATCAAAAGGATCGGTAACAACGACAGCGTTGAATAATATTAACTTTAAAATTGAAGAGGGTGAATTTGTCGGCATTATGGGGCCATCAGGAAGCGGAAAAACAACGCTTCTCAATTTATTAGCAACCATTGATAAGCCGACATCAGGTCACGTTTATATGAACGGTGAAGAGATTAGTCAAATGCGTGCTGCTAAACTTGCGGCGTTTCGTCGTACACATTTAGGATTTATTTTCCAAGATTTCAACTTGCTTGATACGTTATCCATTAAGGAAAATATCATATTGCCACTAGTAATGGCAAATCGTCCTGTGAAAGAAATTGATGCGAAAGTATTAGAAATTGCAAAGTTTCTAAACATAGAAGAAATTTTACATAAAAAAGTGTACGAAGTATCGGGTGGTCAGCAGCAGCGTGCAGCAGCAGCGCGGGCGATTATTCATCAGCCGACTTTAATTTTAGCTGATGAACCGACAGGAAACTTAGACTCTAAATCAGCAAAATCATTAATGGGTGCTCTGCAGGAACTTCATGAAAAGAAGAAAGTGACGATTGCTATGGTAACGCATGATCCTGTTGCGGCAAGCTATTGTGAACGTATTTTATTTATTCGTGATGGGGAAATTTTTTCAGAGATTCATAAAGGAGAAACAAAGCAAGCCTTCTTCCAAGAAATATTAGACGTACTTGCGATGTTAGGGGGAGAGTACCATGAACTTTCGCCAGCTCGCGTTTAATAATGTCAAAGGAAATTGGCGTAATTATAAAGCGTTTTTAATTAGTAGCTGTTTATCGATTTTTGTGTTCTTTATGTATGCTTCGTTTATTTATCATCCAGATGTCGTTGGTGGTAACATTAGTCAGAAAATGCGCGTTGAAAAAGGGTTAGAGACATGTAATTATATTGTCGTTTTATTTTCTGCGTTATTTATTTTATATTCGAACTCCATCTTTTTACGGGCTCGTAAAAAAGAACTAGGACTATTCACTTTAATTGGTGCGACAAAAGGACAGTTAGGAAGAATGATCATGCTAGAGCAAATGATTCTTGGCTGTATTTCAATTGTCATTGGAATTGCTTTCGGTATGCTTGGTTTACCACTCTTTTTTAAAGCAGTCAGTGCTGTATTAGGAATTGAAAAAGCATTGCCATTTGTATGGAATGGAAAAGCAATCGCAATTACTGCCGGTGTATATTTGATTCTCTTTTTCGTCTTATCATTATTTGGATTATGGACGATATGGCGGCTGCAAATTATTGATTTACTTCGCGATGCAAGAAAACAAAGAGTCGAGCCGTTTTCGTTTACATGGTTATTTTTAGTCGGATTACTAAGTATTATCGTTGCTTACGTTCTTTGCTTCCGAGTAACGTTTATGAACCTTACGGTGTACTTCCTTCCAATCGTTGGTTTAACGATTATCGGAACCTATTTTTTATTCACGCAAGGAAGTGTTGTCTTATTAAAAGCATTACAAAAGAGAAAGTCGCTTTTTTATAAGCAACCGAATTTGTTCGTTATTAGTAATCTCGTTTATAAGATGAAAGATAACGCACGTTTTCTATTTGTTGTTTCGATCATCACAGCAATTGTTGCATCGGCAATGGGGACGTTATACGTCTTCTTTGAGGATATGAGTGGGAAAGTAGTGGATCATACTCCGCATGCTATTTCCATTCAAGAAAAAGGGGTAAACTCTCATGAAGTGGTGAAAGAAGAAACATTGCAATCACTACTTAAAAAACATAATTTTGAACAGGCACGAAAAGTAACCTTAAAAGAAATACCAGGAACGTTTCATATAAAATGGATGAATGAAGACCGAGAGTTTGATATAAGAATTATCTCTGAGCAAGAATTTAATGCAGAAGCACGAAAGCAACAGGAACAGGAGATTCATAATAAACCGGGAACTGGCACAATGGTTGTGTTGGATATGATGAATGAACTCATGAAATTTGATGCAGCGAAGCCTTTTACATTTAAAGTACAAAATCAATCGTATGAGCTGAAGTTAAATAAGCCGTATACAAAAGCGTTATTTAATACTGGTAATTTATTTGTTGTAAATGAACAAGACTACGCCAAGTATGCAGCTGCCGTCCCAGATGCAGAAAAGATGATGTATTACGGCTATTATATTCAGAACTGGAAAGATACGGAGGCTCTCGTGAAGGAATTAAAAGGTCACATCGCCGATGATAAAAAAGAAAATTTTGATAATGCAATTCTTGTTTATCAAAATGTGAAAGAAAATGGTGCGATTACGATGTTTATTGGTTTCTTCATAACAATATTGTTCTTCTTCTTCGCTTGCAGCATGACATACTTTAAGTGGTTTAATGATAAAGAACAAGACCGTATTCAATTTCATTCTTTAAAACGAATTGGTATGACCGATCAAGAGATTCGTAAAATTGCAGTTCGGCAAATGGGAGCTATTTTCTTTATTCCGATTTTGATAGGTGTTTTGCATAGTGGATTTGCATTATATACACTAGGAAACATGTTGTATCTAGACTTATGGAAATCAGGAGCGGTTATTATTACAGCATACGTATTAGCATCCGCATTATATTTTGCGATTGCACAAAGAGGATATTTAAAGCACGTAAAAAGCTAGGACTTCCTAGCTTTTTACATATGTAACGGGTTTTAGGGGGGAGAAAGGTGAAGTTTTATCAACTTACTTTTCAAAATGTTAGAGGGAATTGGCACAACTACAAAATATTTTTCTTAAGTAGCTGTTTCTCAGTTTTTGCTTTTTTTATGTATACATCTATTATTTTGCATCCTCAGTTGAAAGTGAGTGAGCTGTATAAAGGTTTACAAGGGGGCCTAATTACGTGTGATGTAATTGTAATTGCGTTTTCGATTTTATTTATTCTGTATTCTAGTTCGATCTTTATACAGTCTCGAAAAAAAGAATTGGGGCTATTCATATTAATGGGAGCTACGAAAGTAAATCTCATTTGGATGATGATCATGGAGCAAATGGTAGTGGGGCTCCTTGCGAGCTTTTTCGGAATTGGGATTGGGACGTTATTTTTAAAGCTATTTTTTATGATTTTTAGTTTATTGCTTAATATGCAGACTGCATTGCCGTTTGTGCTCAGCTCGAAGGTTATTGTGATAACGATTATGACATATGGTGCTGTATTTATTCTTTTAGCCATTTTTAGTGCGCTGCGCATATGGAAAATAGAAGTTATTCATCTATTAAAAGAAATGCAAGAAGGAAAAAAAGAAACAAGAAGTAAGAAGTGGCTTTGTTGGCTCGGTTTCATCTGTATAAGTATCGGTTATGGGTTAACAACAAAAGTGACGATGATGAACATTGCTCTTTATTTTATACCTGTTTCTATTTTAACGACAGTTGGTACGTATTTTGTATGTACACATGGCCTAATTCAAGTATTACAAGGAATTAAAAATAGAAAGGGTTTCATGTATCGTTATCCGCATTTATTCGTTATTAATCAGTTGTTACATACAGTGAAAGATAATCGGCGCTTTTTCTTTATTTTATCTATGCTAACAACGATAGTAGTAACGGCGACAGGCTCTGTTTATTTGTTTTTTTCAAACATGAGAGAACTATTTCGGTATGAACAGCCGCATGCTTTTTCCTATGTTGAAAAAGGGATTGACTCTAGGGAAATAATGGAGAAAGAAACGGTTGAAAAGATATTGCGTAAGCACGGTGTCAATGATTTTCGTTATGCAACATTTGTCGGTCTCCCAGCAATATTTCAATTAGATTCTGGTAAAGAATCTTATGCAACTGTGATTGGAGAAGATGAATATAATAGAGAAGCGAAAAGACAGTCGAAGCAGCAGATTCATCCGAAAGAGGGGACAGTGACATTTATTTATTATAGTGAGTATGATCTTCTCCCTAAAGATCCTAAGAAGTATATAAATTTTAAAGTACTCGAAGAAACATATCGCTTTACATATAACGGAGCATATGAAGGGAATGCATTTAATAGCGATACAAGTCAGCGGAGCGGAAGATTCTTCGTTATGCACAATCAAGATTTTCAGAAGCTTTCTCGTCAAGTTCCGAATCATGAAAAATATGTATACAATGGGTATGAAGTAAGAGATTGGGACAATACAGGAAGATTAGGTGAGGAATTACAATCTCGCATTTTAAAAGGGAAAGAGTCAGTAACTCGTAATAATGTGTACAATTATAAGATGATGAAAGACGGAGGGAATCTAGTATTATTTGTCGGTTCGTTCATTAGTGTCCTCTTTTTTCTAGCGTCTTGTAGTACAGTTTATTTTAAGTGGTTTCATAATATTGAATATGACCGCTTGCAATATCAAACTCTTTTGAAACTCGGAATGACAAAGCAAGAAATAAATAAGATTTCACGTTGGCAATTAGGGATTCTATTCTTTTTTCCGGTTCTATTAGGAAGTGTACATAGTGCAGTTGCTTTACATACGTGCCAAAAGGCCTTTTCTATGAAAGCACCTTGGGGCGTTTTAGAAGTAATTGCTATTTATCTTATCGCATGTGCGCTCTATTTCTTCTTTGCACAAAAAGAATACATGAAACAGATCGGCTAGCTTTTGCTAGTCTTTTTTGTTGTAATTTTCGAAAAACAAGTAGAAGAATAGAAGTGTTTATGATATAACAGTAAGAAAACGAAAAAGAGGGGACGATATGACGATTCGAGTTGGCTATTTAGGACCAGAAGCAACATTTACAAATATGGCGGTGAGTCGCTTCTTTCCTGAGGCTGAACATGTACCGTACCGAACCATTCCAGATTGTATAGATGCAGCAGCAAATGGTGTTGTCGATTTTGCAGTTGTCCCGCTTGAAAATGCGATTGAAGGCTCGGTAAATATTACGATTGATTATCTTGTACATGAGCAAATGCTGCCGATTGTTGGTGAAATTACAGTACCTGTCCAGCAACATTTGCTCGTTCATCCGCAGCACGCACAAAATTGGCAAGATGTATATGCGGTGCATTCTCATCCACATGCGATTGCGCAGTGCCATAAATTTTTAAACCAGGAATTAAAAGGTGTGACCGTTCGGGATATGACATCAACGAGTGCCGCTGCACAGTTTGTGATGGAACACCCAAAAGAAAAAATTGCGGCAATTGCTAATGAGGCTGCGGCAGAAAAGTATGGATTATCGATTGTTCAGCGTGATATTCATACGCATAAAAATAATCATACACGTTTTCTCGTGTTACATAAGAGCGATCGTGTGGAATTACCGAAAAATGGAGAGAAGCACAAGGCGAAAACAACGCTTATGATAACGTTACCTTCAGACTATGCAGGGGCATTATATCAAGTGTTATCCGCATTTGCATGGAGGAAATTAAACCTTTCTAAAATTGAGTCTCGTCCAATGAAAACAGGGCTTGGTAATTATTTTTTCTTAATTGATGTCGAAAAAGAGTATGATGATGTTCTGCTTCCGGGAGTGAAAATGGAATTAGAAGCACTTGGTTTTTCGGTTACATTACTCGGGAGTTATTCTTCTTATTGGGTATAAAAAAGAATCCCAAGTAGCGTATGCATTGGGATTCTTTATGTTAATTTTTCAATTCGTGTCATTAATGATTTTCGCCACTCTTCGGCGAGTTCAGGAACGGCAATAATCTTTTCCATGCCCTCTACATCTTTTTGACCTCGGAAATAGATCTCGTTCGCAAATAGAATGGAAACTTGGTGCGGATGACGTTCGAGTAACGTAATTTGTGAGTCTTTACGAACCATCCCTTCTTGTAGAACGCGGCATAAATATCCTGTAAAGCCAGTTTCAACAATACGAGGTAAAATGCCAGAAATACCGAGTCGTTTCGAAATTGTACTGCACGGTATTCTTCCTTGCGTCACTTGAACAATTGCATCGCCGAGCTGATAAATGTCGCCAATACAAACATCTTGTTCTAGCATATGTGTAACTGTTACATTCTCTCCGAATGCAGATGAAGGAAGTGATATATGAAACTCGTTTTCCCACAAATCATAATGTTCATAAGGATAAACACAAACGGCACGATCAGGCCCGCCGTGAAAGCGTAAGTCAGCAACACCGTCTCCTCGAAATCCATCTGTTGATAAAAAAGCATCTTCCACAAGCTGTTTACATATGCCGCTTGTCATTTCTTTATTCTCTGCATATTGCATTGTTTTTGGTTTCCCAATGCTAAAGTGAATGAGTTCAATCCCCATATATTATCTCCTTTCCCATCATTTTCTCCATTGTAGCATGATAAAAATAAAAAACGCACAGAGAAAGTAAAATTCTCTGTGCGTTTTTTAATGAACAAGAAACCCAGCTCGGTCCAATGCCGCGCAGGCAGCATTTAACTTTTCAAGCGAATCTGCTTCGATTGTATGTAAATGAATCCCATCTGTAAGCTGAGATAAATAAGCCGCTTTTGTTTCTTCAATCTTTTTTAAATACTGTTCAAGTTCAAATCGGTTACTTACTAGAATTAAAGCAGTTAAATCTCCGTACACTGGATGTTCTACTTTTACATCTTTAATGGTAACTCCATGGTCAACAAGTATTGTAAGTTCTTGGCGTACTTGTGATGGCTGATGATTGGAAACGATAATACGCTCGAATGTAGTATGTTGTTTTTCTGCCCTTTTTAAATATAAATATCCTTGTGCCGTTGCAATAATCGGTTCGTTTCGTGCTTTTAATAAAGAAATATCTTGTACGATAACTTGACGACTTACGTTTGTTTTCTTTGCTAATTCACTGCCGGATAATGGTTTATTTGCAGCGAGGAGCCATTCTAAAATGAGCTGTCTTCTTTCCTCACCTAAAATTTTTTTTTGGTCATTTTGATTCATTTTCTATTAACACCTCTATTGAATTGATTTCTAACTTCTGCAATTGCATGAACAGCTGCATCGATGTGTTCTGCTTTTGTTTGCTGTCCGAATGAAAAACGGACATATTGTTTCGCTTCATCATGTTCTTTGCCAATCGCAAGCATTGTTTTAGAAGGCTCTTGTTTTCCGATTTGACAAGCACTTCCTGTTGAAATCGCAATGCCATGGCGATTGCATTCTAGCATCGTATACTGACCTTCTATTCCTTTTATTGTAACCCCAATGATGTGCGGTAAACAAGAAGTAGAATGACCTTCAATTTGTATTTCAGGTGAAAGAGCTTGCAATTGCTTCATGAAGTATGTTCGTAATTTTTGTAAACGTCCTATTTCCTCTTGTTGGTTCTGTAGCATGTGCTGCGCTGCCGTAATAAACGAAGCAATGCCTGGGACATTTACGGTGCCAGGGCGAAATCCTCTTTCATGAGTGGTTCCTGGAAATACTTCTCCAAAGCGTACTTGCGGGTTAATATAGCATGCGCCGACTCCTTTTGGCCCGTAAATTTTATGCGCTGAAACAGAGAGGCTATCAATATTCATTTCTTCTACATGAATCGGTATTTTTCCAAATGTTTGTACGCAATCGGTATGAAATAAGACGTTATGTTTTTTGAGAATGGCTCCAATTTCAGCAATTGGTTGCAGTGTGCCGACTTCAGAGTTTCCGTGTTGAATGCTTGCAAGAACGGTTTGCTCCGTAATCGCACGCTCGAGTTCGTCAAGTTGAATCATGCCAAAGCAATCCACTGGAATTTCAGTAATTTCATAGCCTTGCTTTTGAAGTAGACGAAAATAATTTCGGATTGATGCATGTTCCATAGGTGTTGTAATAATATGCTTGCCGCTCTGGGTATTTAATAATGATTGAATGGCAAGATAGTTCGATTCAGATCCGCCGCTTGTAAAAAAAATGCCTCGTTCTTTCCCGCCGATCATCGCAGCCAATGTTTGGCGGCAAGATTGTAACAAAGAGGCGGAGGACCCGCCAATATCATGTAAGCTTTGCTCATTTCCAAAATAACGTTCAGCGGCTTTTGTGTATGTCTCTAGCGCTTCTTTACTCATAGGTGTTGTTGCAGCATAGTCCATGTATATCATAGAGCATAGCCCTTTCTGTATAAGATTTTCATATCGTTTTCTAAAAAGTTCTTGTTATTATTTTAATTATATGTAAATATAGGTGTCAAGACAGTTGAAAAGTGTAAAGTAGGGGGCAATGAAAATGCCAAATGCAGATGTCTTAATTATCGGGAGCGGGGTTGCGGCGCTGCGCGTTGCACAAACCATTTGCCACGAAAAGAATGTGATAATTATCACAAAGAAAACAAGGCGAAACAACAATACAAATTTAGCACAAGGCGGGATTGCAGCAGCAGTATCTTCATCTGATCATCCAGATAACCACTATGAAGATACACTTGCAGCGGGCTGCCATTATAACAATACGGAAGCGGTTCGCTATTTAGTAGAGCATGGACCGCGAGAAATGCAAACATTATTAGATAATGGGATGTACTTTGACGGCGATGAACGAGGGCTTCACCTTGGAAAAGAAGGGGCGCATCGAAAAAGACGTATTTTACATACGGGCGGGGATGCAACTGGAAAAAACTTATTAGCGCATCTTGCAGAGCAAGTACTTCCATACGTGACGGTTGTTGAACAAGAAATGGTCCTGGATTTGATAATAGAAAATCAAACTTGTCACGGCGCTGTAGCACGTGATAGTGAAGGGAATATACAAAAGTATTACGCGCAGAGTGTCGTATTGGCAACAGGTGGTATTGGAGGACTGTATGCATTTACTTCTAATGATTGTACTGTTACAGGCGATGGTTTAGCGATGGTGTACCGAGCCGGGGGAGAGCTTGTCGATTTAGAATTTGTACAGTTCCATCCAACAATGTTGTACGTAAATGGTGCTGGCTGCGGCCTTGTCTCAGAAGCGGTGCGCGGAGAAGGAGCGATTCTTCGGAATGGAAAAGGAGAGCGCTTTATGACAAATGTTCATGAACAACAAGACCTTGCACCTCGTGATGTGGTGGCGCGTGCCATTCATGAACAAATGTTAGCAGGTGAAACGGTGCATTTAGATATATCATCTATTGCAAATTTTGAAAAGCGATTTCCAACGGTCGCTTCTTTATGTGAAAAACATGGCGTAGCTATTCAGGATCAATATATTCCAGTTGTACCAGGCGCTCATTTTCATATGGGCGGTGTAAAAACAAATTGTGATGGGGAAACGTCAATTAAACGTTTATATGCAGTTGGCGAAGTTGCATGTAATGGTGTACATGGTGCGAATCGCCTTGCGAGTAATTCATTATTAGAAGGTCTTGTTTTTGGGGAACGTGTCGGAGAACACATTTTAGAAAATAGTAGACCGCGAATCGTGGGTACTAATGAAATAGTGAAGGGTAATTTACAACAAATACAATTACCAAACAAAGAAGAAATACAAGAGATGATGATGAAATACGTTGGAATTGTCCGCACAGAAGAAGGCTTATTGTATGCGAAGCAATGGTTAGAGCGGTATGGGACATATAACAAACTGTTTCCATATGGAAATCTCACAAATGAAGATATAACAATTATCAATATGTTAACAGTTTGTCAGTTACTAACAAAAGCTGCACGGCAAAGAAAAGAGAGTATCGGCGGTCATTATCGCAGTGATTTCCCAAATCGTAGTAATAAGATGCATGAAATTGTGATGAGAAAGAATATATTGCAATTCGCATAAGAAAAGAGGGGTACTATGAATGCGTTAAAAGTAAAAGAGGCATTGAAACAATTTTTTCTAGAAGATATTGGGGAGCGAGACGTAACGTCGCAGCTTATTTTTCCAAACGATCTGCAAGCAAAGGGAACATTGCTTGTTAAAGATACAGGTGTGTTTGCAGGAGCTGATGTAATTAAGGAAGGTTTTTTGTTATTAGATCATCGAATTGAAGTAACACTTCATAAAAAAGACGGGGACATGGTAACAAACGGAGATATCCTTGCTACTGTACAAGGGCCGATAGCTTCTTTATTAACAGCTGAGCGTGTTGTGTTAAATGTTATTCAGCGTATGAGCGGCGTAGCGACGATGACAAGAAAAGCAGTTACTGCACTAGGGAGCAGTCATACACGCATTTGTGATACGAGAAAAACGATGCCAGGGCTTCGTATGTTTGATAAATATGCCGTTGTATGCGGCGACGGTTATAATCATCGTTTTGGATTATACGACGGTGTCATGATTAAAGATAATCATATTGCATTTGCTGGGTCGATTACAAAGGCGGTAACAGCGGTGAAAGAGCAGCTAGGACATATGGTGAAAGTAGAAGTAGAAACAGAGACGGAAGAACAAGTATTAGAAGCAGTTTCTGCCAAAGCAGACATTATTATGTTTGATAACCGTACACCAGAAGAAGTACGTGAATATTGTAAGCTCGTTCCAAGTGCAATTGTTACAGAGGCTTCGGGCGGAATTACGATGGAAAATGTAGCGGATTATGGCCAAACGGGTGTGGATTACATTTCGTTAGGATTGTTAACGCATTCTGTAAAAGCGTTGGATATTAGTTTCAATATTGAAGTGTGATTGGGAGAAGAGGGGGACTTCATTGATGAATATTTTAGAAACAGTAAAGCCGATTGAAACGATGCTACCAGAGCGTTATGGAACAATGTCAATCGAAGAGATGGAAGAGCGTGTGCGTGAAATTAAAAAAAAGTTAGGGGGAAAGCTTTTCATTCCAGGGCATCATTACCAAAAAGATGAGGTCGTTCAATTTTCAGACTGGGCAGGAGATTCTTTGCAGCTTGCACAAGTGGCAGCGCGTAATAAAGAGGCAAAGTATATTGTATTTTGCGGTGTTCATTTTATGGCAGAAACAGCTGATATGCTAACAACAGATGAACAAATTGTTATTCTTCCTGATATGCGAGCTGGTTGTTCGATGGCTGATATGGCCGATATTGAACAAACAGAGCGAGCTTGGAAAGAATTGCAGCAACTATTTGGAGATACAATACTTCCATTAACTTATGTAAATTCAACAGCTGCAATTAAAGCATTTTGCGGCCGAAATGACGGCGCGACAGTTACATCTTCTAATGCGAAAGAGATGGTAAAATGGGCATTTACACAAAAAGAGCGGATTTTATTTTTACCAGATCAGCATTTAGGGCGTAATACAGCATATGATCTTGGTATACCATTAGAAAACATGGCAATTTGGGATCCGCACACAGATTCATTAGAATATGACGGGAATATGGAAGATGTGCAAGTTATTTTATGGAAAGGACATTGTTCGGTCCATCAAAATTTTACTGTGAAAAATATTGAAAGTGTAAGGAGAAATCATCCGGATATGAATATTATTGTTCATCCGGAATGTTGCTATGAAGTTGTTGCTGCTTCTGACTATGCAGGCTCAACAAAATATATTATTGATATGATTGAAAAGGCTCCGTCTGGAAGCAAGTGGGCAATCGGTACAGAAATGAACTTAGTTAATCGGATTATTCAGCAGCACCCAGATAAAGAAATTATTTCACTCAATCCATTTATGTGTCCATGCTTAACGATGAATCGTATCGATTTACCACATTTATTATGGGCACTAGAAACAATCTTAAACGGAGAACGTGTAAATGTAATTGAGGTAGATAAAAAGGTAACGGAATTCGCGATACTTGCATTAAACAGAATGTTAGAGCGCGTATAAAAGCAACGGATTTCCGTTGCTTTTTCTTTTGTACATAATTTTACTTTTATGAGCATACATTGTGGTGAAGAAATCATTGTGTTTATATTCGTTTTTATCCCGCTAGTCATGGACAGTAAGACCACACCTAAAGATTCCGAGAAAAGCGAATAAGACAGGTGGGGGAAGAAAACCTCCACTGATGGAAGTTTCACTTTATTATAGATAAGTTATACAGGAGGGGGAAAAATTGAAAATTCATATCGTACAAAAAGGGGATACCCTTTGGAAAATTGCAAAAAAGTACGAGGTAGATTTTGAAGCGTTAAAAAAAGTGAATACACAGCTCAGTAATCCAGACTTAATTATGCCTGGCATGAAAATTAAAGTACCAACTAACAGTATTCCAATTAAAAAAAATCCAGGTGCTGGTTCAGTCCCTCCAAAAGAATATGTAAAAGAAGTGCAGCAAAAGGAATTTCCAGTAGCGCCGAAACCTCTTGGTATAGAAGAAGAGGAAGAAATGGCTCAGCAAGCTGGGCCAATTACAGAACAGCCAGCAGCGCAAATGCCCCAGAAGGAAATGCAAGTAAAACCGCAAAAGGAAGTGCAAAAAGAGCAGCCTATACAAAAAGAAGTGCAAAAGGAGCAACCGATACAAAAAGAGAAGCCGGTGGAAAAACAACCTATTATTGAAAAGAAACCAATTGTCGAAAAGCAACCGACTGTTAGCAAAGTGGAAAAACAAAAAGAGAGTACGAAATTTTCCGTAAACATTTTACCACAGCCGCCGCAACCACCAGTCAAACCAGCGAAGGAATATAAAATTGCAGATATCATAAAAAAGGGGAGTAATTTAATTGCTCCGCAAGTGAATAAGATGAAAGGAAGCAATGTCGTTGCGCCAGAAGTGAAGAAAGAAAACGTAAGTAATATCGTTGCACCAGAAGTAAAGAAAGAAAATGTAAGTAATGTCGTTGCGCCAGAAGTGAAGAAAGAAAATGTAAGCAATGTCGTTGCGCCAGAAGTGAAGAAAGAGAACGTAAGTAATATCGTTGCACCAGAAGTGAAGAAAGAAAACGTAAGTAATATAGTTATGCCCGAAAGCACAAAAGAAATCCCGCAAGTACTCCCACCTAACATTACGGTACCAATCATGGAAAATAGCCACATGCCAAACGTGATGCCAATCATGGAAAACAGCCAAATACCAAACATAATGCCAATGATGGAAAACAATCAAATACCAAACATAATGCCAATGATGGAAAACAATCAAATGCCAAACATAATGCCGATGATGGAAAACAATCAAATGCCAAACATAATGCC